>NZ_PJAY01000068.1:0-150740 GCF_002836635.1 Stenotrophomonas sp. Bg11-02 | reverse complement strand
ATAGTAGGTAACATGATTCGCTGCGTCAGGATGTGAAGAAGTAGAGAAGAGCGAGGGGAAAATGCAGGAGAACGGAAGTCGGCAGCGTCAGATGTGTATAAGAGCCGGGGACAGCAGCATCCGCCGACGATGGATCGGCGCTACCGTCCCTCCCGCCCGGCCCCGCCCCCAGAAAACGCGCATCGCTGGTGCGCCCGGTTGTATTTTCAGCCACCGCGGTGCGACACTCCGTTGCCGCTCAGAAGACGGCAACGATGACCCACAAGATCCCGCTGTTGATCGACACCGACCCCGGTGTGGACGACGCACTGGCCCTGCTGATGGCCTTCGCCGATACCCGCCATGAGGTGGTCGCGCTGACCATCGCCGCCGGCAACGTCGGCCTGGATTACACCGTCCGCAACGCACTCAAGCTGTGTGAAGTGGTCGGCCGTGACGACGTCCCCGTGTTCGCCGGCAGCCCCGATCCGCTGCTGCATCCCTCGCTGGATGCCGCCCACGTGCACGGGCGCGACGGCTATGGCGATGTCGACCTGCCGCCCCCCGCCCGCGGCGCCGAAGCTGAACATGCCGCGCTGGCGATCCTGCGCCTGTCGCACCAGTACCGTGGCGAGCTGATGCTGGTCATGCTTGGCCCGCTGACCAACCTGGCGCTGGCGCTGAAGCTGGATCCCACCCTGCCCACCCGCATCAAGCGCATCGTGGTGATGGGCGGGGCGGTCACCTGCCACGGCAACATCACCCCTGCTGCCGAGTTCAACATCGCCTTCGATCCGGAAGCCGCGCACGTGGTGTTCGCCGCCTTCCCGCACCTGCTGGTATCGGACTGGGAAGCGACCGTGGCCCACGGATTGCCGCTGCAGCAGGCCGAACAGTGGCTGGCCGCCGATTCAGACCGTGCGCGCTTCTATGAACTGATCTCGCGCAAGACCCGTGCGCTGTCCGAAGACAGCAAGGGCGGACGCTGGTTCACCGCCGATGCCCTGGCGATGGCCTGGGCGCTGAACCCGGAAGGGCAGCTGCAGGTGGAATCGCGGCCGGTGAACATCGAGCTGAACGGCACGTTCAGCCGTGGCGCCACCCTCGTCGACTGGAATCGCCAGACCGGCCAGCCGGACAACTGCGCGCTTCTGATGGCCTACGATCAGTCCCGTTTCGAGGCACAGGTGCGGCAGGCGCTGGGTGCCTGAAGACAGGCACGGGGCAGGCCCGGGGCGCCCGCCTCAAGGCGGGTTGCTCCGGCGCGAAGTGGGGCTTATAATGCCGCTCTTGTGTTTCCCTTACCTATTTACGGTGTACGCCCATGAAGGACGATATCCATCCCGAGTACCGTGACGTCGTCTTCGAAGACGTCACCTCTGATTTCAAGATCCTGACCCGCTCGACCATGGCGTCGAAGGAAACCACCAAGTGGGAAGACGGTAACGAGTATCCGCTCGTGAAGGTCGAAATCTCCTCCTCGTCGCACCCGTTCTACACGGGCAAGCACAAGGTGATCGACACCTCCGGCCGTATCGACAAGTTCCAGAAGCGCTACGCGCGCTGATCCGTCGATCCACGCTTGGGTGAGCGGCCGCGCATTGCGCGGCCGTTTGCTTTTCCGGGATGCGGTGCCGTGGCGTATGGTGGTGGAACGCAGCGTCCGGTTGCCGGCATCGGCGCACCGCAGGGCGCCCCCTCGGCGAGGCCTCGGGCGGGTCCTTATACGACATCTACGACTTCCGTCTAACCCCCGGAAAATGCTGCTGTGCGATAATGGCGGGATCCGCGGCACAGGTCGTGGACGTCATTCACGTGCCTGACCAATGCGCTTGGGCAGGCGCCTTCCCCTTGAAGGAGCGCACACAGTGTCCGATCTTGATCAGGTCACGCTCAACGCCGGCGAAAAGTCGGTCGTTCTGCCGGTCATCAAACCCACTCTCGGCAACGACTGCGTCGACATTTCGAAGCTGACCAAGGAAACGGGGTATTTCACCTACGATTCCGGCTTCACTGCCACCGCAAGCTGCAAGTCGGCCATCACGTACATCGATGGCGACAAGGGCGTTCTGTTGTATCGCGGCTATCCGATCGAGCAGCTCTCGGAAAAGTCGAGCTATGTCGAAGTCGTCTACCTGCTGATCAACGGCGAGCGTCCCGACGCGGCCCAGTTGAAGGCATTCAATGAAGAGCTGGCTGCCGAAGCCACCGTCGATGCATCGATCAACACGTTGATCGGCAGCTTCGCCAAGGATGCCCATCCGATGGCGATCCTGACCGCCGCGATCGCGCAGCTGTCGGGTATCTACCACGCCTCGCTCGACCTGGCCGACGCCGAACAGCGCCGCAAGGCCGCCGTGCGCCTGATCGCCAAGGTGCCGACCCTGTCGGCGCTGATCTATCGCCATGGCAAGGGCCTGCCGGCCAACACGCCGGATACCTCGCTGGACTATGTCAGCCGCTTCCTGAAGCAGACCTTCGAAGCCGCCGACGGCAGCTACGAACTCAACCAGGACGTGGTCAAGGCACTGGATCTGCTGTTCATCCTGCATGCCGACCACGAGCAGAACGCGTCGACTTCCACCGTGCGCCTGGTCGGTTCGACCGGTGCCAACCCCTACGCGTCGGTGGCCGCAGGCGTCACCGCGCTGTGGGGCCCCGCCCATGGCGGTGCCAACGAAGCCGTGCTGAAGATGCTGGAAGAAATCGGTTCGGCCGACAACGTCGAATCGGCCGTGGTCAAGGCCAAGGACAAGACCTCCGGCTTCCGCCTGATGGGCTTCGGCCACCGCGTGTACAAGAACTTCGACCCGCGCGCCAAGGTCATCGGCGAAATGACCGGCAAGGTGCTCAAGCAGCTGGGCGTGCAGGATCCGCTGCTGGACGTGGCCGTGAAGCTGGAGCAGGCCGCGCTGCAGGACGAGTACTTCGTTGCCCGCAAGCTGTACCCGAACGTCGATTTCTACAGCGGCATCATCTACAAGGCGCTGCAGATCCCGACCGAAATGTTCACCGTCATGTTCGCCCTGGGCCGTACTTCCGGCTGGGTCGCGCACTGGCTGGAACAGCAGGTGGATCCGGAAATGAAGATCGGCCGCCCGCGCCAGGTCTACACCGGTAGCGACGTGCGCGACTACCAGGACTGATTCCGGTCTTTGCCTGTTGCCTCGAACGCCCCGCCTCGCGGGGCGTTTTTTTTGCGCGTCTGCCAGCTCTGCACGAGTCGCTATCGAAAAAGCGTCAGATCGTGGCAAAGCACGAAGCAATGTTTTGTTCCGCAACCAGGCGCACAAAACCGCTCACGACATCGCGTTTTTGAAGATTGCCTTACGTTCAAAACAGAACGCGATGCCTATTCTCCTGCCGCCACCAGCTTTCGCTGATGGTATCGCGTCGTTTGAATGACGCCATATATCGATATCAAGGAGAGTAGTCATATGAAAACGCATTGCCGGAACGCGCTGGTCGCCATCGCGCTAGCCGCTGCATCCACCTCCGCACATGCCATCCAGGCCGACATCAAGGTCTGGGCAGATGTCGATCCCACGCTGGCCCTGCTGCGTGCCGATGGCAGCGCGTTGCCCGATGGCGTGGCGCTGACCCACAACCCGATCAATGGCCTGATGCCCTGGTCGGAGCAGGTGCGGATCATTTCCAACGATCCGCGCAAGGACATCGCCGTGCGCCTGGGTCACGCCGCCGAGCTGCGTCCGGTCATTGCTGCTCCCGGTGCGGTAGGGGTGCCGATGACGGTCAGCCTCAACGGCCGAACCGTATCGGTGGCGGGTACCGACTTCACCGCGGCCGAACTGTTCGACGGCGCGTTGCCGGGCGCCTCGATTGCCATGCCGCTTCAGATCGCGCAGACCACGCAGGCGCCGATCACCGCGGCGGGCCTGTACGAGGGACTGGTCAGCATTGTCCTGGCCCAGAAGACCGTCAGCCCGTAACTTCCTGCGCCGGCCCCACGGGGCCGGCCCTTTCGGCCACTCTCACATGATGACTACCGCCCCCGTCGTGACCGGGCTGGCGATCGCGCTCGCACTGCCCGTGGCAATGGGGGGCGTCACCGCCAGTCGCGTCCCGGACGGCTTCGAAGACCTGGTGGAAGGCCAGGTGGAGCAGCTTGAGGTCCGGCTGTTCGAGCGCTCTGCGGGCGTGGTGCCGGTGCTGGTCGACCTGGATACCGTGCAACTGCAGGATCCCGCCACCGTACTTCAGGCGCTCGATCTGGACCCTGCGGCACGGTCCAGCCTGTTGCCAGCGCTGTCTGCGCCGCTGCCGCGCAACAGCCATCTGGCATGCCGGCACGGCAATGCCCAGGCTGGCTGCGGCTATCTGGATCCCCCTGAAGAGGACACGGCCGTGGCCGCGATCCATGACGAAGGCGAGGGGGCACTGCGCCTGTTCGTGGCGCGGCAGTGGCTGCCGGCTCCACGCAGCACCGAGCGCTTCCACCAGGCCAGCGCCGCAGCCGAAAAAGCGTTCCTCCACCAGCACGTGATCAACGCAAGCGGTGGTCGCGACCAGCGCGCGCTGGCGGTACAGGGCGCGGGCGCAGTGGGGATGTCCGCCCACGGGCATCTGGCGGCGAGCTGGAACTTCAGCCAGCAACACGGACACCGCAGTGGCGGTGGATTCGACATGGACAATGCGTATTACCGGCATGACCTGGACCGTCGTCACTACCTGCAGGCCGGGCGCATGGACCGGCGCAACCTCGCCAGTCCACTTGGCGGCACCTTCGGCTTCGGCATGCTTCCGCTGGACCGCTTCGACGGCCTGCGCGTGGGAAGCAGCCAAGCCTACGTCGATGTCGAGGCGGCAATGCAGGCCACCCCGCTCACCGTGCTGCTGGCACGCGATGCGCGCGTGGAGGCGTTCGATGGCGAGCGCCTCCTGCAGACCTATTACCTGCCAGCCGGGATCAACGAACTGGATACCCGCAGCTATCCCTTCGGCAGTTACAGCGTCACCCTGCGCATCTACGAAGCGGGCGTGCTGGTACGCGGCGAAGAAGCGCCTTTCGACAAGCGTGGCGACGGCGCCGATGACACCCTGCAATGGTTCCTGCAGGCGGGGCGGCGTGCAGAACGCGGCGGCCGATACCTGCCCGGCGAAGCCACGGTCATGGCGGGCCTGCGTTTGCCGGTCGGGCACGCCATGGCCGTGACCGCAGGTGCGGTGGACATGGAAAGCGGCCGCCATGCGGAGCTGCGGCTGGACCTGCGGCAGCGGTCCGCCACCCAGGAGCTGCGCGCTGGGCTGAGCGCCATGCGCGGCAGCGAGGGAAGCCGTGGCACCCGGAGCCAGATATCCTACCGGCGACGGGCATCATGGAATGTCCATCATCAACGCTCGCGCGACATCCGCTGCCGGTCGTTTGCGCGATACGACGGAGCGGGGTGCGTGGATGCGCTGAGTGCTTCGATGGCGTTGCCGCTACGCGGCGGGAGCCTCTACCTGGGCTACACGCGCCGCCAGGCGTGGCGCGCAGATTCCGCGCCGGACCACCCCGAGGCGGTGTTCATGCCCCCCTCGCTGGCATTGCCCGGGCTGCGTGCCGGCAACGTCGATGCACAGCGCAGCCGCAACTGGCAGGGCAGCTTCAGCCGGATCGAGCGTTGGAAAGAGTACAGCGTTGCCCGTCGCTTCGGACTTTGGCACCAGCGCAGCGACGCAACCGGTGGCCCACGGCATGACCGCGGTTTTTTCTTCAACCTCAGCCTTACCCGGTTGCAGCGCGGCGATCGGGCCACTTCGCAACGACGCCATGCGATGGACCTGCGGCAGCCGGCCCATCAACGGCCGCAGATGAGCTACAGCACCAGCCAGACGCTGCGCCGCCAGTACGAGGACCAGTCCGCTGAGGTGTCTGCCGATCTGCGCGGCGACAACAGCGAGCGATACAGCGTCGGTGTGGGCGCGCAGTTGCAGAGCCACTTCGGTCATGGCAGCGCCACCGTGGCCTTCCATCGGCAACCCGGGCGTCGGGAAACGGGCTACAGCGCGACGCACAGCGCTGCCTTCGCCTTGGGGCCAAGCGGCTTCTACTGGGGCGAAGGCAACGGCGCCGATGCGGGCCTGGCGGTCAAGGTCGACCCTGCACAGGACAGTGAACTGTCCGGGGTAGCGGCCGAGCTCCAGGTGGCAGGACGGCGCAGGCAGCGGCTGCGGCTTGGCGAACGCAGGCTGGTGGCCTTGCCGGCCTACCAGTTGCACCGTGCCGAACTGCAGGACGCCAGCAGCGGGGACAGCAGCGGGGCGGTGCGCGTAGGCCTAGGCGCTGGCGGTTCCGGGCGTGAGGTGTTCCTGGCGCCGGGCCGGTTGCTGTCGATGGCCGTTCCCATCGAGGTGACCTACACCTTCATCGGTCACGCGCAGGATCCTGCGGGCCTGCCGGTTTCGGCGGCACGCATCCTCAATGCGCCGGTACCTGCCACCGAAGGCAATGGCGGCTTCGTGCTGGATTTCACGCGACGCGAGCAGGTGCTGTACCTGTTGCAGGGAAGCCGGCTGCTGCATTGTCCACTGCAGGTGCGCGAGCAGCGCCTGGCCGTGTTGATGGTCGGTACCGTGCAGTGCCAGCCGTTGGACGTGGCGCAGTTGCCGGCCGACATCCGTCAGCAGGCACGGGTGGCGCAACTGCTGCGGGAGCGGGCCCTGGTCCGGCCGGGCCGGGCCGCCCAGCGAGGGCAGGAACGGTGATGATGCGCTGGCTTGCCGTGCTCCCTGCCGTGCTGCTGGCGCCTGCCGCCCGGGCACAGGCGCTACCGCTTACCGATCCGGTGGGCATCGTGCAGGAGCACGCGCTGGCCTATGACCGGTCGGGGGTCCCCGCCTCCATTGAGCTGCTGGCGCCACGCACGCTGCTCGGTTACAGCGCCGACCCTGCGCGTGGCTACGGAAGCATCCATCTCACCTGCCGGTCGGCGACGGATGCACAACATGGCCGCTGCCCAACCGCCGATACCGGTGCCCAGGGTGGCGGACGCAACGGCATCGCGTTGCGCTTCACCGAACGCAGGAGCGGCATGCGCACGGAGATCACCGTGAGCGGTTCGCTGCAACGCGCCTTTGCAGACCGTGCCTGCCAGAACGACCTCTGGCACGGGACCGATCAGCCGCTCAGTAGCCGCTACGGGCCGGAATGCGCCGGCCAACCGCCCACTGGAACCGGTGCGGCCCTGTCCATTTCCGGTAACGAATTGTCCAGGCTGGTGGCAGGACGCTGGGAGGCCGAACTGGTACTGGACCTGCGCACTGAAGCCGACGGGCCGGCACTGGCGACTTACACGTTCCGTCTGGACCTGGACATCAGCGACCGCGATGCGGCGTCGATCTACTTCCCCGCCTTCGACCTGGCAACGCCCCAGGTCGGCCTCAACCTGCACTACGACCCGATCTCGCAGACGGTCGGCGGACAGGCCGCGGTGGAGATGTGCCTGTATGACGGAGCAGGTTCGCAGAGCGACTACCTGGGCGTGACTGTCAGTGACAGCGCAGGTCCGACGTCGTCGGCCAGCGGTTACTCGGTATGGCACGCGGACGGTGGCGGCGACGCGACCCAACGCGTGGACTACACCGTGACGCTGGACCATGGCGGTGCACGGCTGCCGATGGCCAATGGAATCGAGCAGATGTTGACCGGCATCGACCGCGTCCGGTTGCGGCTGGTGGCGCTGCCCGGCATGACCCAGCCTGTGTTCTGCGTGCCGACCCCGCTCAGCCTGGACACGCCCCGCGTTCCCATCTCGAGCAAGCGGCCGGGCCACTACCACGGCGGGCTGCGGGTCGAGCTGCGCCTGCCGCCGTCCCGTCCCTGATACCAATGGAGCCTTTCGTGAGAACTCGATTTTCCGGCCTTGCCTTGGCGCTGTTTCTGTCCACGCCGGCGGCGCACGCCAACCTGACCATCCATCCCATGCGTGCATCGGTAGAGCCTGGCAAAGCAACGGTTTTCCGCGTGTATTCGCAATCCACGCAAGCGCAGTTCGTGCAGGCATCCCTGCGCCACATCGTCGATCCGGCAGGCGACGCGGAACACGAAGCGGACGTTGCACCCAGCCAGGCAGCCATTGCGCTGACCCCGTACAGATTTGCACTGGCGGGCGGGGGCAACCGCTTGATCCGGATCATTCCGCTGCAGCCGGTCCAGCAGGAGACCGCCTATCGGGTCTATTTCGAAGGTGTGCGCGCACCGGATGAGGAGGCCGTGGACGCCCCCACGGACGGCGCACAAGCCAGCATCGGCGTCAGCCTGGTCTGGGGGGCGCTGGTCAACGTGCTGCCGGCCGATGGCCGTGTGCAGGTGGAGCTGCGCGGCCGCACGCTGCACAACATCGGCACGCTGCGCATGGGCATCACCAGCGTCGTCGGCTGCAGCGCGGCCGGTGCATGTGCGACCCATGAGGTATCGCGCAGCCTGTACCCGGGCGCCTCGCTGCAGTTGCCGGCTGGGCTGGAGGTCGGCAGCACGCTGCAACTGCGCTATCGCCTTACCGGCGACGGCTACCGTGAGCACCTGCTGACGCTGCCTCCTGTGATCGGCTGAGCTTGCCGGGTCCGTCGGCCCGGGCTTGCTCAGCCCTGCGTATCGCCTGGCGCCGGTGCGGTGTCCTGCAGCAGCTCGCGCAGCCGGGCCAGCGAGGCGCGCCGCATCGGCTTTTCGTCTACCGCTGACAGCGGCGCCTGGCGCAGGGCGTGGCAGGGCAGTACCAGCAGCTCGAAGACCACGCCATCGGCGCTGAACACCCACAACGGCGCATCGAGTACCCGTTCGCGGTCCCATCGGAGGCGTCGGCTGCGTGCCTCGGCCGGGATGCCGTGCTCGTCGAGGAAACGCTGTACGGCGTCCGGGTCGTCCTCGTGCAGGTGCAGCTGGACCGGACTATGCGCATCTGCGGTGCCCTCCAGCACCGGCCCAGCCAGCCGTGGAGCGAACGCCTGCAGGAACTCCAATGCGTGCACCGCCGCTTCCCGCCGCTGCCGCAGCGCATCGCTCTGGGCACTGCCGGCGAACAAGCGTTGGTGCTCGCGCAGGGCCTGCTCGATTTCCGCGTTGCGCGGCAGCGAAGCATCGTCATGGATGCCCAGCCGGATGGCGGCCTTGCGCTTGGCCTGGTGGAAATCCTGGATGCCGCCTTCGACCATCAGCCTGGCGGCTTCATGCGCCAGCCGATGGCGGCGTTCACGGGTCTGGGTGGCGGTGTGTTCGCGCGCACGGTGCATGGGTTGCTCCCCTCTGCATGGCCTGGAACCAGCCTACACCCGCGCGGTGAAGGCCAGGTGGCGCGGCATGGAGCGTGCCGCGCCACCGCTCAGTGCCGTGGTCGGTCAGAAGATATCGAACGCCGCCGCATCGGCCTGCGGCGTCTGCAGGTTCAGGTCGTAGTCCTGCAAGCGGTCCATGTCCTCGACCTTGACCCACTCGGTGGCGCCGTTGAGGCTGGCCTGCACCATGCCCGAGGGCGGATCGTTCTGCGCGATCGGCGTGTCCTTCAGCGCGGTGCGCATGTAGTCGATCCAGATCGGCAGCGCGGCCTTGCCGCCATATTCGCGGTAGCCCAGCGAGCGGAAGTCATCGCGACCGACCCACACCGTGGTGGCGTAAGGACCGCCAAAGCCGGAGAACCAGGCATCGCGATGGTCGTTGGTCGAACCGGTCTTGCCGCCCACGTCCTCGCGGCCAAGCACCTTGGCCGCCGTGCCGGTACCGCGCTGGACCACGTCGCGCATCATCGACACCAGCTGGTAGGCGGTGCGCGCATCGATCGCACGCGGCGCCGTGCGCGCATCGGGGTTGACCGGGGCCGGGGCTTCCACCGCTGGCTGCGGCGTCGCCGCGGTGCCGGCCGGGGCCGGGGCGGCGGCAGCGCCGAAGTTGAAGCCATCCACCACCGCATTGGCCGGCTGGCCATGGCTGGTGCCAGCGCAGTCACGGCAGGCCAGCGCGGGGTTTTCCTTGAACACTTCCACACCGTCGCGGTCGGAAACCCGGTCGATCAGCCAGGTATCCACGCGCGAGCCGCCATTGGCGAACACGGCATAGCCACGTGCCACCGAAAGCGGAGTCAGCGAGGCGGTGCCCAGCGACATCGACAGGTTGGGCGGCAGCTCGGCTTCGGCGAAACCGAACTCGCTGATGTACTTGCGCGCATAGTCCACGCCCATGCCGTCCAGCAGCCGCACCGACACCAGGTTGCGCGACTGCACCAGTGCCTCGCGCAGGCGCATCGGGCCACGGAAGCCGCCGCCATCGTTCTGCGGCGACCAGGTCTTGCCACGGCGGTCGCGGAACACCACCGGGGCATCGAGCACGATCGAAGCCGGGTTGTAGCCCTTGTCGAAGGCCGCTGCATAGATGAACGGCTTGAAGCTCGAGCCCGGCTGGCGACGCGCCTGGGTGGCGCGGTTGAACTTGTTGCCGGAGTAGCTGAAGCCACCCACCAGCGCCTTCAGGGCACCGCTGTTGGCATCCACCGAGACCAGCGCGGACTGACCGCGCGGGATCTGGTCGAGCAGCCACTGGCCTTCCTTCTCGCCCACGCGCACGCGCACGATGTCGCCGCGCTGCACCAGCTTGGCAGGGGTCTTGTTGGTCCAGCGCGCCGCAGCGGCGGGCAGGGTGACTTCGGTGCGGTTGGCCAGCACGGCGGTGGCGCTGCCATCGGCGGCGGTGGCGGCGATGATCGCCGGCAGCAGACCGGACTGCGCACTGATCCCGGACAGGTGCCCGGCCAGCGTCGCCACATCATCGCCGGCACCCAGCGCGACCTGCTTCTCCACGCCGTGCCAGCCATGCCGGTGGTCGTACAGCAGCAGCCCGTCACGCACGGCCAGGTTGGCCGCGGTCTGCAGCTCGGCGTTGATGGTGGTGGTCACGTGGTAGCCCTTGTTGACCACGTCGCCGCCGAAGCGGGCGATCATCTCCTGGCGCACCAGTTCGGCCACGTAGGGCGCCTCGACCTGCACCGGTGGCTCGTGCACGGTGGCGTGCATCGGCACGGCCTTGGCCGCATCGGCCTCGGCCTGGCTGATGAAGCGCAGGTCGGCCATGCGCTGCAGGACGTAGTTGTCGCGGCGCTGCTGCGCGCGCTCCGGGTTGGAGATGGGGTTGCCCGAAGACGGGAACTTGGGGATGCCGGCCAGCGATGCCATTTCATCCAGGTCCAGCTGGTCCAGCGACTTGCCGTAGTACAACTGCGCCGCCGCGGCCACGCCGTAGGCGCGATTGCCGAAGAAACTCTTGTTCAGGTACAGCTCGAAGATCTCGTCCTTGCTCAACTCCGACTCGATCTTGCGGGCCAGCAGGATCTCGGCCAGCTTGCGCGTATAGCTGTATTCCGAACTCAGGAAGAACTGCCGCGCCACCTGCTGGGTGATCGTCGAACCGCCGGGCACGCGGCGGTCGCTGGTGGTGGCCAGCAGCCATACCGCACGCGCGATGCCCTTGTAATCGACCCCGCCATGTTCGTAGAAGCGGGCGTCTTCGGTGGCCAGGAAGGCCTGCTTGAGGCGCTCGGGGACGTCCTTCATGGTGATCGGCGTGCGCCGCGTCTCGCCGAACACCGCCATCAGCTTGCCGTCGGCGGCGTAGACATACATGGGCTCCTGCATTTCCACGTCGCGCAGGGTCTGCACGTCGGGAAGCTTGGAGGAAATGGCGTAGTGGAGGCCGCCCGCAGCGGCTGCGCCAATCAACGCCAGGATCAGGAAAACGACCAGGATCCAGCGCAGCCAGCGGCGAAGGCGTGTCATCGGTGACAGATTCCGATTGCAGAATTCATGGCCGCAGAGTATAGATTACGCAAGGGGCTGGCTGGGGTCGGCTCTGGGGAGTGCAAGGGGAAGCCGCGTCACCGTGTGTCGTTCTGTGAAGAAACCTTCACGGCGGGACGGTTGCCATTTGCAAAAAAAACGTTATTAATGCGCGGGCGCAGCTATTGCGTCCAAGTGCCCATCGGCAGGGGAGAAACCGTGGGGCTCATCCCAAAAGGCCAGTCGTCGCTCATTGGCGTCGACATCAGTTCGACTGCGGTAAAGCTTTTGCAGCTTTCACGCAGTGGTAACCGTTTCCGCGTGGAACATTACGCCGTGGAACCGCTGCCGCCGAACGCCGTCGTAGAAAAGAACATCGTTGAAGTGGAGGCGGTAGGGGAAGCCATCCGTCGCGCCGTCAACCGGTCGGGAAGCAAGGTCAAGTTCGCTGCGGCGGCCGTGGCGGGCTCGGCGGTGATCACCAAGGTGATCCCGATGCCGGCCGATCTGGACGAGAACGAGATGGAGGCCCAGGTCGAACTGGAAGCCGTCAACTACATCCCGTACCCGATCGAAGAAGTGAACCTGGATTTCGAGGTGCTCGGGACCATCCCGAACAACCCGGAAATGGTCCAGGTGCTGCTGGCTGCCTCGCGTTCTGAAAACGTCGAGCTGCGCCAGTCGGCGCTGGAACTGGGCGGACTGACGGCCAAGGTGATGGACGTGGAGGCCTTCGCGGTCGAGAACGCCTTTGCCCTGGTCGCCAGCGAACTGCCGGTGTCCAGCGACGGCGTGGTCGCGCTGGTCGACATCGGCGCCACCATGACCACGCTGAACGTGTTGCGCGGGGGGCGCAGCCTGTACAGCCGTGAGCAGGTGTTCGGCGGCAAGCAGCTGACCGACGAGATCATGCGCCGTTTCGGCCTGAGCTACGAAGAAGCCGGCCTGGCCAAGCGCCAGGGCGGGCTTCCGGAAAGCTATGAAATGGAGGTGCTGGAGCCGTTCAAGGAAGCCACGGTCCAGCAGATCAGCCGCCTGCTGCAGTTCTTCTATGCAGGCAGTGAATTCAACCGTGTCGACTACATCGTGCTGGCAGGCGGCTGCGCCGCGCTGACCGGCCTGCCGGAGCTGGTGGAAGAGCAGCTTGGCGTGCCGACCGTGGTGGCCAACCCGCTGGCGCAGATGACGCTGGGCCCGAAGGTGCAGGCGCACGCGCTGGCACAGGATGCCCCGGCGCTGATGATCGCCACCGGCCTGGCGATGAGGAGTTTCGACTGATGGCACGGATCAACCTGCTGCCGTGGCGTGCCGAACGTCGCAAGCAACGCCAGCGCGAGTTCTACGCAATGTTGGGCCTGGCCGCCGTCGGTGGCCTGCTGTTGTCGTTGATGGTGTGGTTCTACTACGACCGTCAGGTCAGCGGCCAGGGCGAGCGCAACACCTTCCTGCAGGCCGAGATCGACAAGGTCAAGTTGCAGAACAAGGAAATCGACCGCCTCGACGCGCAGAAGGACCGGCTGCTGGCACGCAAGGCCGTCATCGAGGAACTGCAGTCCAAGCGTTCCCAGATGGTGCACCTGTTCGATGCGCTGGTCCGCACCATTCCCGATGGCGTGGTACTGACCGCACTGAAGCAGGAAGGCGACGTACTGACCCTGGAAGGGCGCACCCAGTCCAATGCCCGCGTGTCGGCCTACATGCGCAACCTGGAGACCTCCGGCTGGATGACCAACCCGGAACTGTCGATCATCGAAGCGCGTGATCCGGAAAAGGAAAAGGAAGCCAAGACGCTGCCGCTGGCAGACGTCAGCGCGCTGCCGTATGTGTTCGTGGTGAAGGTCAAGCTGCCGGCGCAGAGCGAGGAATCCACGCTCAACCCGGATGGCTCGGTGGCTGACCCGAATGCGCCGGTTGCCGCTGATCCGGCCGTGCTGGCCCCGCTGGCCCCGGCCGACGGTGCCACGCCTGCTGCCGTCCAGGCGCCCGCAGGCAACGCCGCTCCGGCGGCTCCCGCACCGCCCGCTGGCAGCCGGCTGACCCCGGCCGCCCCGCAGCAGACGCCGCCGCCGACACCGGCCAGCGGTCAGGAGGGCTCGCCGTGAGCCAGAAGAAATTCAATATCAACGAGTTGGACTTCAACGACATCGGCAACTGGCCGCAGCAGGCCAAGGTGGTGTTCTGCGTGCTGATCGCGCTGGTCATCATGGCGGTGTCGTGGTTCGTGCTGACCAGCGGCAAGCGTGAAGAGCTCGCCACCCTGGAACGCCGTGAGACCGAGCTGCGCACCGAGTTCGAAAAAGAACAGGGGCGCGCGGTCAACCTGGAGCCGCTCAAGCAGCAGCTGGCGCAGATGGAACAGGTGCTGCAGCAGATGCTGCGCCAGCTGCCCAGCAAGACCGAAATGCCGGACCTGATCATCGACGTTTCGCAGACGGCGCTGTCCAGCGGGCTGGTCAACGAACTGTTCGAACCCGAAGCCGAGCAGGTGCGCGAGTTCTACGCTGAAAAGCCGATCAAGCTGCGCATGGTGGGCAGTTACCACCAGTTCGGTGCCTTCGTCAGCGGCGTCGCTTCGCTGCCGCGCGTGGTCATCCTGACCATGCACGACATCAACCTGAAGCCGAAGGATCCCAAGACCGGCATCAATCCGGCTTCGATCCGCGCCGGCGCGCTGGAACTGTCCGGCACCGTCAAGACCTATCGCTACCTGGATGAGGCCGAGATGGAGCAGCAGGAAAAGGCTGCCGCCGACAAGGCTGCTGCGGAGAAGGGAGGCAAGCCATGATCCGCTCTTCCCTGCTGCGCAGCGTTGGCCTGGTCGCGCTGGTGCTGCTGGCCGGTTGCGGCCGCGGCGTGACCAGCACGCCCGGCGATGCGCCCAACCTGCAGAAATGGGTGGAAGACGTGCGCGCACGTCCAGCCCCCGCGCTCGAACCGCTGCCGGTGATGCAGCAGTTCGAAACGTTTGAATATTCGGCGCAGGGCATGCGCGATCCGTTCACCGATGCCTGGTCCAATCCGCAGGGCGGCAGCGGCCTGCGTCCCGATCCGAACCGTCGCAAGGAGCCGCTGGAAGCCTTCCCGCTGGACAGCCTGGACATGGTCGGCACGATCGGGACCGGGGGCAGCACGGTGGCGGTGGTGATGGCACCTGACAAGGTGAGTTACCGCGTGCGGCCGGGCGTGTACATGGGGCAGAGCGATGGCCGGGTGACCGGGGTCTTCGAGGACCGCATCGAACTGATAGAGCTGGTGCCGGATGGCGCGGGCGGGTGGCTGGAACGGCCGGCCGCGCTCTCGCTTGAAGATCAATGATCGTTTACTGGGGATAGCACGATGACCTTTCACAATGCCAAGGGGCTGCGTCCGATCCGGCGCCCAACCTTGAACCGGATCGGCGCGCTGGGAGTCGCGTTGATGCTGGCGTGCGGCCACGCGACCGCGGCTGCGCCCACCGGCGCGCCCGCCGCCGCCGCAGCCACGCCGGTCAGCGCACCGGCGTCACTGTCGGTGTCCAAGATCGACTTCAAGCGGGGCGACGACGGCGCCGGGCGCCTGGTGCTGCAGTTCGACGGCCAGGGGGCGAACCCTGACCTGCGCAACCAGGGCGACAGCGTGGTCATCGACGTCGGCAACGCACGCCTGCCCGAGCAGCTGCAGAAGCCGCTCAACGTGACCGATTTCGCCACCCCGGTGCAGCGCATCGACGCCAAGCCGTACGGCGGTGGTACCCAGCTGGTGCTGAGCACCAATACGGCCTTCGAGTCGCTGGCGTACCAGAGCGGTAACGAATACGTGGTGGAAATCACCCCGAAGGAAGGCATCGCCGCTACCGGTGCGATCACCACCAGCACCATCGCCCAGGCCGCCAGCGCGGTGGCCCAGCGCGGTTACAGCGGACGCCCGGTCACGTTCAACTTCCAGGACGTGCCGGTGCGCACCGTGCTGCAGTTGATCGCAGAAGAATCCAACCTCAACGTAGTGGCATCGGACAGCGTTGCCGGCAACGTCACCCTGCGCCTGGTCAACGTGCCGTGGGACCAGGCACTGGATATCGTGCTGCGTGCCAAGGGCCTGGACAAGCGCCGCGACGGCAGCGTGATCTGGGTCGGCCCGCAGGCCGAACTGGCCAAGTTCGAGCAGGAGAAAGAAGACGCACGCATCGCGATCGAGAACCGCGAGGACCTGATCACCGATTACGTGCAGATCAACTACCACAGCGCCTCGGCGATCTTCAAAGCCCTCACCGAAGCCCGCGGCATCGGCAACGGCAGCGGTGGCCAGGGCGGCGGTGGCAGTGGCAACTCGGCGCAGGAAGAAAGTGGCTTCCTGACCTCGCGCGGCCGCATCGTGGCCGATGAACGCACCAACATGCTGATGATCAGCGACATCCCGAAGAAGGTCGCGCGCATGCGTGAGCTGATCGGGGTGATCGACCGTCCGGTCGACCAGGTGCTGATCGAAAGCCGCATCGTCATCGCCACCGATACCTTCGCCCGCGAACTGGGCGCGAAGTTCGGCGTCAGCGGCAGCCGTGACAACGTGTTCTTCAACAACACCGTTGGCAACAACGACGCCAACATCCGCGACCGTGCGACCGTGGACACCGCGTACCAGCGTGCGGTCAACGAGTGGGCGGCGGGTGGCGGCACCGGCGCGGCGCCGGTGCGTGATCCGTACACCATCACCCGCGGCCTGATGTCCAACCTGCCGGTGGCGGCGACCAGCAACCCGGCCTCGCTGGCGCTGTCGATCCTCAACGCGGGCTACCTGCTGGATGTCGAACTGTCGGCCATGCAGACCGAGTCGCGCGGCGAAGTGATCTCCAACCCGCGCGTGGTGACCACCAACCAGCGCGAAGCCCTGATCAAGCAGGGTAAGGAAATCGGCTACGTGACCATCTCCGCCGGCGGCGCCGGTGGTGGCAACCAGGCCAACGTCCAGTTCAAGGAAGTGGTGCTGGAGCTGAAGGTCACCCCGACGATCACCAACGACAACCGCGTGTTCCTGAACATGGCGGTCAAGAAGGATGAAGTCGACCAGTGGATCGAGCTGGAAGGCTACGGCACGGTGCCGTCGATCAATCGTCGCGAAGTCAACACCGCGGTGCTGGTGGAAGACGGGCAGACGGTGGTGATCGGTGGTGTGTACGAGTTCACCGACCGCAACAGCATCAGCAAGGTGCCGTTCCTGGGTGACGTGCCGTTCCTGGGCAACCTGTTCAAGAAGCGCAGCCGCAACAAGGACAAGGCCGAACTGCTGGTGTTCGTGACCCCGAAGGTCCTGCGCGTCGCCAAGGGCAAGTAGTGGGTGGGGTGCCGGGCCTGCGGCCCGGGGGTCCGCGTCATCGCATTCGCGCTGCCGCGCCCACGGTTTGCTCCGCAAACCGTGGGCCCCTTCTCATCAGCACCCACACCCCGCCGCTTCGCGGCCGCCCCTGACTCAGGGGCTCCCTCCACCAGACAGGTCCATCAGGCCCTGGTAGCGCCGACCCATGGTCGGCGGAATGTTCCCGCCAACGGCCCGCTGCGCTCGCCGACCATGGGTCGGCGCTACCGCTTTTCTTCTTTTTCATTACGCGGGTGGCGGCCACCGGAACCTGTCATGGGTCGGGCGGTGGGGCTGTGCGGGGGCGTTGAGCGCCATGGATGGCGCGAAACGAGGCCCGCATGGGTGAGGGTGCTTTGCTTGCGAAGCACGGCTTCGCAAGCGCCCGAACGCACAGCCGCCCAGCGGCTGGGCCGGACCCCGGAGGGGCGGCCTTTGCCGTCCCCCGCACAGCCCCATCGCCCGGCCTACCCCAACTGCAGCTCGACCCCAGGCATCCGCGAGGGGTCCCACCGCTCGATCCACCATTCATCCAATCTTGATCACATTCATGACCGACCCCTGCGATGATGGGGAACCGGAATCCACCGGTGCTGGTCCAAGCACGATGAATCAGATCCCCGTCGTTCCCCCCACCCTCACCGCAGGCAGCAATGCCTCGCGCCTGCACGCTGACTTCCAGGCCCTGCGCACTGCGCTGTCCAGTGAAATCGTCGGCCAGGCCGAGCTGGTCGAACGCCTGCTGATCGCGTTGCTGGCCGATGGCCACCTGCTGGTGGAAGGCGCGCCCGGGCTGGCCAAGACCACTGCCATCCGTGCGCTGGCCAGCCGGCTGGACGCTGAGTTTTCCCGCGTGCAGTTCACCCCCGACCTGTTGCCGGCCGACCTCACCGGCACCGAAATCTGGCGCCCGCAGGAGGGCCGCTTCGAGTTCGTGCCCGGTCCGATCTTCCATCCCATCCTGCTGGCCGACGAGATCAACCGCGCCCCGGCCAAGGTGCAGTCCGCGCTGCTGGAAGCGATGGGCGAGCGCCAGGTCACCGTCGGCCGCCACACCTATGCGCTGCCGCCGCTGTTCCTGGTGATGGCCACGCAGAACCCGATCGAACAGGAAGGCACGTTCCCGCTGCCGGAAGCGCAGCTTGATCGTTTCCTCATGTATGTCCGCATCGGCTATCCGGACGAAGGCGCCGAGACCGAGATCCTGCGGCTGGCCCGTGAACGCGCGCGCGGTGCGCTGGATGCAGCCCCGGAACCGCCGCGGCGGATGCCGCTGGAAGATGTGCACCAGGCGCGTCGCGAAGTGCTGGATCTGCACATGGCGCCGCCGCTGGAACGCTATCTGGTCGAGCTGGTGCTGGCCTCGCGGCAGCCTGCCCGCTACGACGCTGCACTGGCGCGGCGCATCGCCTGGGGCGCCAGCCCGCGTGGTTCCATCGCCTTGGAGCGCTGCGCGCGGGCGCGTGCCTGGTTGGCCGGGCGTGACTTCGTCACCCCAGACGATGTGCGCGCGATCGCCGCCGACGTGCTGCGCCACCGCGTGCTGCCCAGCTACGAGGCGCTTGCAGAAGGCTGGGATGGCGAACGGCTGGTGCAGGAGCTGTTGGCCAAGGTACCGGCCCCCTGACCACGATGGCCGTTGATTCCCCCGATCTGCTGCACGGTGATGGGCTGGTGCCCACCCTCGCCGAACTGGTAGCCCTGCGCGGCACGGCGGTCCGCCCGCCGGCGCCGAAGCGTGGGCGCATCGGCCAGGCCGGACAGGCGCCATCGCCGCTGCGCGGGCGTGGCATGGAGTACGCCGAATCACGCGAGTATGTCGCCGGCGATGACGCGCGGCATATCGACTGGCGGGTGACCGCACGCAGTGGCCGCACCCATACCAAGTTGTTCCAGGCCGAACGCGAGCGGGTCACGCTGATCGTCGCCGATACCGATCCGGCGCTGTACTTCGGCACGCGCACCCGCTTCAAGTCGGTCCAGGCCGCACGCGTGGGCGCGGTGGCGGCGTGGTCGGCGCAGCGTCGCGGTGACCGCGTCGCGGCGCTGCGCGGCAGCCTGCACGAAGCTCCGATTCCGCCAGCCGGCGGAACGCGTGGCGTGCTGCGCGTGCTCGATGCATTGAGCCGCTGGTATGCGGCGCCACAGGCTGAAGATGCCGGGCTGGAGCACGCGCTGCAGCAGGCCACGCGCGTGCTGCGGCCGGGCGCGCGCCTGCTGGTGCTGGCCGACCCGCTGCGCGCCGCCGCGGTTCCGCTCGCGCGCTGGTCCGCGCTGGCCCTGCATCACCAGGCGGACGTGCTGCTGCTGGTGGATCCGCTGGAAATGCAGCCGCCCACCGACGCACTGGATTTCATCGCAGAGCGCAGCCGTGTGCGCGTGGACCTGCGCAGCGCGCAGGTGCGCGCGCACTGGCAGGGCCATTTCGCCGCGCCGCTGCAGCAGCTGCAGGACAGCCTGGCCACGCGCCGGGTGACGACCCATGTGATCTCAACCGATGCCCCGAGCAGTGGCTGGTTGGCACCTGCGGTGCGCGAGGTCGTGGCATGAGTGCGAACCTGCCCCTGCGTGATGTGCACCTGCCACCGGCGCCCAGTCTGTGGCCGCCTGCGCCCGGCTGGTGGCTGATCGCCGCCGCGGTGCTGCTGCTGGTGGCGATACCCGTACTGCTGCGCGCCCGCCGGCTTCGCCGCGAACGGGCGTGGCAGCGGCAGTTCGATGCAGGGCTGCAGGCGGCGGGCGAAGGCCCACTGCGGCTTGCCGCGCTGGTGGAGCTGCTGCGGCGTGCCGCCCGCGAAAGCCGCCCCGGCAGCGAACTGCTGCAGGGTGAGGCGTGGTTGCAGGTGCTTGATCCCGCCAGTGCGCTTGCGCCGGCGCAACGCGACCTGCTGCTGCAGGGCGCTTACCAGCCCGTGATCGATGCAGCGCAGCTGGCCACGTTCGAACGCTGGGCGCGCGCGCGGTATGTCGCGCTGCTGCGGGAGCGTTCCCGATGACCCTTCCCGGCTGGCCGTGGCCGGACCTGCTGCTGGCGTGGCCATGGGCGCTGCTTGCCTTGCCGTTGCCGTGGCTGATGCGCTGGTGGCCACGCCGCGTGGCGTCCGAAGGCGCCGCGCTGCGCGTGCCGTGGTCGGCACGGCAGCTGCAGGAGATCGCCGGTGGCAATGGCCGCGACGGCGCGCGCATCCATCGCCTGTTGCTGTGGCTGGGCTGGTGCTGTCTGTGCGTTGCGCTGGCGCGTCCGCAGCTGCTCGGCGAAGCGGTCAGTCCGCCTACCCAGGCGCGGCAATTGATGCTGGCCATGGACGTGTCCGGCAGCATGGGCGAGCCGGACATGGTGCTGGGCCGGCAGGTAGTGGAGCGGCTGGTCGCGGCCAAGGCGGTGCTGGCCGATTTCCTGGATCGTCGTGCCGGCGATCGTGTCGGCCTGCTGGTATTCGGCGATCGCGCCTATGCCCTGACCCCGATCACCGCCGACCTGGCCAGCGTGCGCGAGCAACTGGGTGATGCGGTGGTTGGACTGGCCGGCCGCGAGACCGCCATTGGCGATGCGATCGCGCTGGCCGTGAAACGCCTGCGTGACCAGCCCGAGGGCCAGCGCGTCCTGATCCTGCTCACCGATGGCGTCAGCAATGCCGGCGTCCTCTCACCGCTGCGCGCGGCGGACCTGGCGGCCACCGAGCAGGTGCGGGTCTACCCGGTGGCGTTTGGTGGGGACGGCGGCATGAAGCTGTTCGGCATGGACCTCGGCCAGGGCCAGGATCCCGTGGACGAGGCTACCCTGCGGCAGATCGCCGAGCGCACCGGCGGGCGCTTCTTCCGCGCGCGCGACACCGCCGAGCTGGCCGGCATCTATGCCGAACTGGACCGGCTGGAGCCGGTGACCGCCAAGGGACCGGCGCTGCGGCCGCGTAACGAGGTGTATTTCTGGGCGCTTGGATTGGCGATGCTGCTGGGCGCATCGGCCTGGCTGTGGCCGGGACGTCGCTCATGAACCTGGACCTGCTTGCTGCGCTCCACTGGGCCCGTCCGCAGCTGCTGTGGGCGCTGTGCGTGCTGCCTTTCATCGCGCTGTGGGCATGGCGCCGCGGGCGCGATGCCGGACGCTGGCAGCAGGCCGTGGATCCCCACCTGTTGCCGCACCTGCTGCAGGCCAGCGGCAAGGGCGCACGGCGCTGGCCGTGGACGGTGCTGCTGGGTTGGACACTGGCCGTACTGGCGCTGGCGGGCCCGGGGTGGAAGCAGCAGGCCCAGCCACTGTTGCAACCGCAGTCACCCTTGGTGGTGGTGCTGGATCTGTCCACCCGCATCACCGCTGCCGATCTGCCGCCGTCGCGGCTGCTGCAGGCGCGCGCCAAGCTCGCCAGCCTGCTGCAGCAACGCGAAGGCGGCCAACTGGCGCTGGTGGTGTATGCCGACGATGCCTACACCGTGGCGCCACTCACTGATGACGTGGCCAACATCGGGCTGTACCTGGATGCGCTGTCTCCACAGGTGATGCCGGCCGATGGCCAGCGCACCGACCGCGCGCTGGACTGGGCTACCCAGTTGCTGCAACGCAGTGGCCTGCGTGCCGGCCAGGTGCTGCTGCTGACCGACAGCGCCGACGCGGCCGCCATCGAAGCGGCGCGCCAGGCACGCAGCCAGGGCGTGCAGGTATCGGTGATCGGGCTGGGTACAACGACCGGAGCGGCCTACCGGGACAGCCGCGGCCAGATTGCCAACGCCGCGCTGGACGAAGCCAGCCTGCGCCGCCTGGCCGATGCCGGTGGCGGGCGCTACCAGCGGCTGGCCAGCGACACGACCGACCTGCGCGCACTGGATCTGCTGCGCGCCGACCGTTCGGCGGGCGAAAGCGAGCATGGTGCCGTGCGCCAGTGGCTGGACCAGGGCTATTGGCTGCTGCCACCGCTGATGCTGCTTGCCTTGCTGGCCTTCCGGCGGCGCAGCGCGGTGTTGTCGGTGCTGCTGCTTATCGGGGCCGTTGGGCTGCAGCCAGCGCCCGTGCTGGCGCAGGCCACAGCGGCGCCCGCCCCGCAGGCCGGTGCCCGTTCCAGCCTCTGGCTGCGCGATGACCAGCGCCGCCAGCAGCAACTGGAGCAGGGCGTGCAGGCTTACCACGCCGGCGATTTCGAAACTGCCGTGCGCAAGTTTGAAAGCGTCCAGACGGCCGAAGGCTGGTACAACCTCGGCAATGCGCGTGCGCGCCAGGGCGACCTCGATGGCGCAGTGCAGGCTTACGACCATGCCTTGAGCCAGCGCCCGGGGATGCCCGATGCCGTGGCCAACCGGGCGGTGGTCGATGCCGCGCGCAAGCGCAAGCCGCCGCCTTCGCCGAAGGACGGAAAGTCCCCGCCATCGCAATCGGGAAAGAGCAGGCCGCCACCGCAAGGCCAGGGCCAGGCGCAGCCGCCATCGTCCGGCCAGCCGTCTTCGGCGGGCAAGGGGTCCCCGAAGCCGGGTGATCCTGCCCAGCCACCGCCGCCAGCGGGCGCGCCATCAGACAAGCCGGGATCGGGCGAGGCGCCGCAGCCGCCGCCTGTCGATCCGCAGGCGCAGGCGCGCGCCGACGCAGAACAGCGCCAGCGCATGCAGCAGGCGGTGCAGCAGGGTCAACAGGGCAAGCAGGCAAAGCAGCCCGCGCAGCGCAGTGACGGCCGCACGCCACAGCAGCGCGAGCAGCAGCAGGCGGTCGAAGCCTGGATGCGGCGCGTGCCGGACCGGCCGGGCGACCTGCTGCGCGCCAAGTTCCAGCTGGAAAACGAACGCAGGAAACAGGAAGGACCATGACACGCACCGTCTCCAAATCGGTTATCGCGCGCCTGCTGCCGTGGTTGCTTGCCGTGGTGCTCTGCGTGCCGCACGTGGCATCGGCACAGACCCGTGCGTGGCTGGATCGCGCGCAGGTTTCCCTTGGCGACACGGTCACCCTGAACATCCAGTCCGATTCGGCCGCCTCGCCGGTGCTGACCCCGCTGGGCGCCGATTTTGAACTCAGCAACCAGACCCGCAGCCGCCAGGTCGAGTGGATCAACGGGCGCATGCAGACGCGCACGCTGCATGGCGTGGCACTGTCGCCCCGGCGCAGCGGCACGCTGGTGGTGCCGCCGCTGCAGGTTGGCCAGGTGTTCACCGAGCCCCTGCAGCTGCAGGTTGCTGCGGCGGCACCGGCGCGCAACGATGGCAGCGCGCTGGCCTTCATCGAAACCGAGGTGGATGACAGCAGCCCTTACGTGCAGCAGAGCGTGGGCGTGGTGGTGCGGTTGTTCTACGCCGCGCAGCTGGCGTCTGGTTCACTGGTGCTGGATACCCCCGAAGGTGCATCGCTGCAGGTGATCGGCCAGGACCGCACCGACGTGCGCGAGGTCAACGGACGGCGCTACAACGTAGCCGAGCGGCGCTATCTGTTGATTCCCGAACGCAGCGGGCCGCTGCGGGTGGCGGGGGCGCGCTTCGATGGGCGTACCGCGGGCAGTTTCTTCGATGATTTCTTCGGCGGGCGCGGTGATGGGCGGCTGCGCGCGGCAGCGGCCGACCAGACCCTGCAGGTGCAGGCGCAGCCGGTCGATGCGCCGCAGCCGTGGCTGCCGCTGCACGACCTGCGCCTGCGTTACACGCTGGCCCCGGACCGGGCGCGCGCCGGTGAAGCGGCCACGCTGGAGATCGAAGGGATCGCGGTGGGAGCGACCCGGGCCCAGTTCACCGACCTGCCGGTGCCCGATGTCGGCAGCGATGCCCAGGTGTTCGCCGAACCGGCGCAGTACGACGAAACCTTCAGCGGCGGCTCGCCCCAGCTGAAGATCACCCGGCGCTATTCCATCGTGCCGCGCGCGGCCGGGACGCTGGAAGTGCCCGGCATCCAGATGCGCTGGTGGGACGTGAAAGCCGGGCAGGCGCGCAGCAGTGGCGTCCCCGCGCTGACCTTGACGGTCGCCGCCGGCAGCGGCGGGGCAGCCCAGCCAACGCCGCCGGTGCAGGCGCTGGATACCGATGCCGCGCTGCCCGGTGGCGAGGGGGCTGCTGCTTCGCCCGCCGCAGGCACCAGCACCGGCCAGCCGCTGGGCTGGATGGCGCTGGCGGCAGGCTTGCTGGTGTTGTGGCTGCTGACCCTGTGGTGGGGCTGGCAGCGGGGGCGCGCCCACCGCGTGTCGTCGAACGGGCAGGCGCCGGCGCCGCCGGGCAGCCCGTTGCAGGGAACGCCACGCGTCGCCGACCTGCGTCGCGCCCTTGACGCCGAAAGCTTTGCGGACGTGGCAGCGGTGTTGTGCGCGATGGCGGGTGTGTCGCGTCTGGAACTGGTGCTGGCGAAGTTGGGCGACGAGCGCCAGCGCGTGGCCCTGCAGGCCTTGCAGAAAGCGCGCTGGGCCGGCGAGGGTGACCTGCCTGGCGTGCGCCGGGAACTGAAACAAGCGTTCCATGACGGACCGCACTGGTCGGCCCCGGTAACCTCGACGCAGACTGGACTGCCGCCGCTGTACCCGCCGCCGCCGTGATCGGCAAGACGGAGCCGCGGGGCGCTTTGCTACAGTGACCCTCATTTCCCAGGATACCGAGCCGATGACAGCAGCCAGCCCCGCGAAGAAAAAGATGCCTCTGCACTGGAAGATGGGCATCGGCTTCGCCATCGGCCTGGTGCTGGGTCTGGTGGTGCATGCGCTGGGTGCGCAGATGCCGGCACTGATGGACGCGGCGAAGTGGCTGATGCACTACATCACCACGCCCGCTTCCGGCCTGTTCCTCAACCTGATCTTCATGCTGATCGTGCCGCTGATCTTCTCCGCGCTGGTGATGGGCGTATCGGAGATGGGCGACATCCGCGCGCTCGGCCGGATCGGCTGGAAGACCCTGGCCTATACCATCGTGCTGTCCAGCATCGCGGTGGCGATCGGGCTGGTGCTGGTGAACGTGCTCAAGCCCGGCGTGGGCGTGGACCCGGCCATGGCCAACCAGATCCTGGCCGAGAACCTGGAGCGTTCAAAGGAAATCGTGGCCGGTGCCGGCAGCCAGCCCAAGGGCATGGACATGCTGCTGTCGATCGTGCCGAGCAACATCGTGGCGGCCGCTTCCAGCAATGGGGCGATCCTCTCGCTGATGTTCTTCGCGCTGATGTTCGGCATCGGCATGGTGCTGACCGACGATGAAAAGGTCGCCCCGCTGCGGCGTGCCATCGAAGGCGTGTTCGAAGTCTCGATGACCCTGATCAACCTGGTCATCCGCCTGGCGCCGTATGCGGTGGCCTGCTTCATGTTCAACCTGGCCGCGCTGTTCGGCTTCGAACTGCTGATCCGGCTGGGCGCCTACGTCGGGGTGGTGGTACTGGCGCTGGGGCTGCACATGGTGGTCAGCTACGGCGTGGCGGTGTGGTTGTCCGGACGCTCGCCGCTGGCATTCTTCCGCGATACCCAGGAAGCGACGGTGATGGCGTTCTCCACCGCCTCCAGCAACGCGACCCTGCCGACCGCGCTGCGCGTGGCCGATGAGATGGGCCTGCCGCAGAAGGTGTCGCGCTTCGTGCTGACCGTCGGCGCAACCGCCAACCAGAACGGCACCGCGCTGTTCGAGGGCGTGACGGTGATCTTCCTGGCGCAGTTCTTCGGTGTGGACCTGAGCATCGGCCAGCAGATCATGGTCATGGCCGTCTGCATCCTTGGCGGGATCGGCACGGCCGGCGTGCCGTCGGGCTCGCTGCCGGTGGTGGCGATGATCTGCGCGATGGTCGGGGTGAACCCGCTTGGCATCGGCCTGATCCTGGGCGTGAACCACTTCCTGGACATGTGCCGGACCGCGCTGAACGTCACCGGCGACCTGGCCCTGACCACCCTGGTGGCCAAGGGCGAGAAGGACGAGCCGGCCATGGCCGCGACAGCGGCCGTCCCGACCGACCGCGTCGTCTGAATCGGTTCATCGGTGTTGCCGGGGCGTTGCTGCCCTGGTGCGCCGCTGCGCTCGCCGCCCCTCGGGGCATCGGCTGCTCTGGTAGCGCCGAGCCGTGCTCGGCGGGATGCCCCCTGCGCCGCTGCGCTCGCCGACCGTGGGTCGGCGCTACCGTTGGCTGACCCGGCGGTTACCGCGTGAGTCCGCCCGGCGTGGCACGGCGTTACAATGATTCGCCCGCACGTCCGCGGCCGCCTCCCTGATTCCGATAGAACCATGACGCAGCCTACCCGCCGCCAGTTGGCCAACGCCATCCGCTTCCTTGCCGCCGATGCGGTCGAGACCGCCAAGTCCGGCCACCCCGGCATGCCCATGGGCATGGCCGACATCGCCGAAGTGCTCTGGAACGACTATCTCCGCCACAACCCGAACAACCCGAAGTGGTTCAACCGTGACCGTTTCGTGCTGTCCAACGGCCATGGCTCGATGCTGCAGTACGCCCTGCTGCACCTGAGCGGCTACGATCTGCCGATCGAACAGCTGAAGGCGTTCCGCCAGCTTGGCAGCAAGACCGCCGGCCATCCGGAGCACCACGAAACCCCGGGCGTTGAGACCACCACCGGTCCGCTTGGCCAGGGCTTCGCCAATGCCGTCGGTTTCGCCCTGGCCGAAAAGCTGCTGGCCCAGCGCTTCAACCGCCCGGAGCTGGAAATCGTCGATCACCGCACCTATGTGTTCATGGGTGACGGCTGCCTGATGGAAGGCGTATCGCACGAGGCCGCTTCGCTCGCCGGTACCTGGGGCCTGCACAAGCTGGTCTGCTTCTGGGACAACAACCACATCTCCATCGACGGCAATACCGATGGCTGGTTCACCGACAACACCCCGGAGCGTTTCGAGGCGTATGGCTGGAACGTGGTGCGTGACGTCGATGGTCATGATCCGGAAAGCATCAAGGCCGGCATCGACGCCGCGCTGGCGCAGTCCGACAAGCCGACCCTGATCTGCTGCCGCACCACCATCGGCTTCGGTTCCCCGGCCAAGGCCGGCAAGGAATCCAGCCATGGCGCGCCGCTGGGCAAGGACGAGCTGGAAGCCACCCGCAAGGCGCTGGGCTGGGAATACGGCCCGTTCGAGATCCCGGAAGCCATCTATGGCGGCTGGCGTGCCGGCGGTACCGGTACCCTGCGCCAGGCCGAATGGGAGCAGCAGTTCGACAAGTACGCCGCCCAGTACCCGCAGCAGGCTGAAGAACTGACCCGTCGTTCGCACGGCGAGCTGCCGGAAGATTTCATCGCCAAGGCCGATGCCTACATCGCCCAGGTGGCGGCGGAAGGCCCGACCATCGCCTCGCGCAAGGCATCGCAGCTGGCCATCGAAGCCTACGCACCGCTGCTGCCGGAGCTGGTGGGTGGTTCGGCCGATCTGGCCCACTCCAACCTGACCCTGTGGAAGGCCAGCAAGTCGGTCGCCACCGATGACGCCAACGCCAACTACGTGTATTACGGCGTACGCGAGTTCGGCATGACCGCCATTGCCAACGGCCTGGCCCTGCACGGCGGTTTCCTGCCGTTCGACGCCACCTTCCTGGTGTTCAGCGACTACGCCCGCAACGGCGTGCGCATGAGCGCGCTGATCCCGGCCCATGCCATCCACGTCTATACCCACGACTCGATCGGCCTGGGCGAAGACGGCCCGACCCACCAGCCGGTGGAGCACCTGGCCTCGCTGCGCTACATCCCGAACAACGATGTGTGGCGTCCCTGCGATGCGGTGGAATCGGCCGTCAGCTGGAAGGCCGCGATCACCCGCCAGGACGGTCCAAGCTGCCTGGTGTTCAGCCGCCAGAACCTGCCGCACCAGCCGCGTGATGCCGGCCAGATCGCGCAGATCGAGCAGGGCGGCTACGTGCTGGCCGATGCCGAAGGCGGTAGCCCGGACGTGATCCTGATCGCCACCGGTTCGGAAGTGTCGCTGGCCACCGAAGCCAAGGCGCAGCTGGACGCGGCCGGCCTGAAGACCCGCGTGGTCTCCATGCCGTCCACCGATGTGTTCCTGCGCCAGGATGCGGCCTACCGCGAATCGGTGCTGCCGAACGCGGTGCGCAAGCGCGTGGCGATCGAAGCCGGTGTGAACGGTTTCTGGCGCCAGTTCGTCGGCCTGGATGGTGCGGTGGTGGGTATCGATACCTTCGGCGCCTCGGCACCGGCGGACGCGCTGTACAAGCACTTCGGCATCACCACCGAGCACGTGGTGGAAGCTGCCAGGGCGCTGTAAACCGCACGAACCGAAAACGCCCCGCAAGGGGCGTTTTTTTTGTGCCATCGGAGCCGTCGAAGAACGCGGCGCGCCCGCGGTAGTGACCGCCGCTGGCCGTCAGCTCCTGCCCTGGCCTTGGTGGGTGACTGCCTGCTCTGCTTCAGTGGGTGACGACCTGCTCTGCTTCGGTGGGTGACGACCGTTGGTCGTCACGCTGTTGCGCCGTTACCGCTGCGCTCGCCGAGCACGGCTCGGCGCTACCGGGGCTACCGGGCCGTACGGGCCAATGCCAATCGCAACAGGCGCGCGTTCAAGCGCTCGCCGAAATTCGCCGGCGCTTCAAGCCCCATTCGCTGCAGGTACACCGCATCACCGTCGCCGGCGCGTTGCTTCAACGCCGCCCACACCGTGCGCAGCTTCGCACTGCGTGTCTGCGTGTTGGATTTCAGCCAGCCCAGCGCCTTCACCAGTACCTGCTCCACCTCGGTGAAATCACTGCCCAGCGGATAATCGGGCAAGGTGCCGTCGCTGCGGAACGCAGCCAGTGCGGCGGACAATGCCTGCGGCGTATTGCGCTGCGCGCGCGGATCGACCTGCGCCGCCGTCGCCAGCTTGCGTGCGGCCTTCGCCTGCTGCAGCAATGCGTCCTGGAACGGCTGTTCGGTGATGGCGGCCATCGCCTGCACGCAGTCGGCGTCGGTCAGTCCGCGCAGATCGGCGATGCCATATTCGTTGAGGTACACATCGCGCAGGTGGCGCGCAATGGTGGTGTGCCCATAATTCCAGCGCACGTTGCTTTCGCGCGTGCCCGCATCTTCGCGCGCGGCACGGAACATCAGCACGCTGCGTGCTTCGGGGAGCGCATGCGCCATCGCCACGAAGTTGTACTGGCCGCCCACGCCGGAGACCACGCGGCCGTCTTCCAGCGCATCGGAGACGGCCGCGCCGAGCGCGGTGGCCATCATGCAGGAATTGAAGAAGCGTGCATGGCGGCGCTGCAGCCGCTCCAGTTCTTCATTGCCGCCGTACAGTTGGTTGATCTCACTGATCCGGCGCATGCCGATGGCGCGGCATTCGTCGTCCGGCAGGGTGCGCAGCCATTCGTAGAATTCGGGCGAGCCGAGGTAGAACGCGCCGTGCAGGTACTCGCCTTCGGCGGCCAGCGTGGCGTGGTCGGCGGTGTAGGCGCTGCCGTTGTCCAGCCGCTTCATCAGCACCAGGTCATCGTGCACCTTGCGCTTGATCACCCCACACTGCACCAGCTTGCGGAAGCCTTCGTTGAGCATTTCGCTGCAGCCGTAAAGGCCCTCTTCGAACGGCCCCAATCCACCGATTTCGGCCACCAGCGGATGCGCCGCCAGTTGCGGATCCAGTGCATGCAACACGCGCCGGTACAGCGCGTTGTCGGTATGGCGCAGCACCAATGCGTGGCTGAGCGCATCGGCCAGCGCCCCGATGCCGATCTGCAGGGTGCCGCCGTCGCGCACCAGCGTGCTGGCATACAGGCCGATGGCATGGTCGGCATCGCTGACCGGCTGCCGCGGCAGGCCGAACAGTGCCGGATAGGGGCCGGGCGGGGTGATCACCAGGTCGAAGAAGGTCTCCTCCACCGCCGCACTGCCACCCAGCCAGGGCAGCTGCGGATCCACTTCGGCGATCAGCAGCGGGCGCGGCAGCCCGCGTGCGGCCATCGCATCCAGGGTGTCCTGGGTGATGTCGTTGTTGCACGAAAGCGACAGCCGGCTGCTGCCTTCGCGGCGGGCCACTTTCTGCATGATCGCGTGCGGCGCGCGCTGGGCCACCGCATCGGCGGCGTGGGTGTAGTTCAGGCTGGTGTAGCTGGCCTGCGCCTGCCGCGAACGCAGCAACGCGCCGGACTGCATGTAGAACTCTTCCACCTGCACGTGGTCCGGCAGGGTGTCCGCTGCCATCGCATCGGCATAGGCCAGGCGCACGACGTCCTTGCCGAAATGACGTTCGGCGAACGGTCGCATGAAGCGCGCTTCCAGCCCATCGCCATGCGCCACCGGCGGATTCAGCGACAGCGCGGTGTAGATCTGCAGCGGCCGCGCCGGGTCCTTTTCCACCCGCGCGTACAGCGCGTTGAGCAGCCGGTGCGGCTTGCCCAGCGCCAGTGGCGCCCCGATGCGGATGGACCCCTCAACGCGCGCCAGCAGCCAATCGACGGCACCATCGAGATCGGTCAGGTGGTCGGTCATGCGTGCGGATTCCTTGTACGTCATGCAGGCATTACAGCATGTCCGGCTTGAACGTCATAAGAAGGCGTAAGAAGACCGCCTCGCCCCTGAAGAGCGGTTGGACTTCGAGGGTTGCCGGCCAGGAGAATGAGAAGGGCGTTGCACCGGCGGGTGAGATCAACGCCAGGCGCCGCCCTTGCCGGTTTGATGAGGCCGAGCTGGCTGGTGTTATCTTTACGCTACGACGCCTCTCAACGAGCGATTCCCGATGCTGGATGCTGTGTCAACTTCGCCGCGCGACCTTCCCGCCGGGCGACAACGGGCCGTTGCCATGAAGCAGCTGTCGATGCTGGTGGCCGGCACCTTGTCGCTGGCCGGCTGCGCCACCCATGAGCGCCTGACCGCGCAGGACACGCGCTCGGAAAACGTGGATCACCAGCGGCTGCAGGTGCGCAGGGACGGCGGCGGTACGGGCGCCGTGGAAGCGTATGCACTGCGGCCAACGGAGGGCTATCGCATGCCCCAGCTGCATACCGCCCCGCCGCCGGTGCTGGGCAGCGCGGATCCTCGCCAGGAACTGCCGCCGACGAAAGTCTGCCTGCAGTTGGTGGTGGATGCGGAAGGCAGGGTAGAGCGCAGCCTGCCGCTGGCGGATCGGCCGGAGTGCGAAGCGGGGACTGCGGCGATCAACCTGCCGTTGCTGCAGGCAGCGCAGCAGGCGGTGGCGATGTGGCGGTTCTCGCCTGCCGCGCTCTGTCATTTTCCTGCGGGAAGCGCACCGCGCGATGCCACCGACTGCGACGGCGCCGAGCGGATCGAAGCGGTGCCGGTCAGCCTGCTCTACGCCTTCACCTTCGAAATAGTGAAGGGCCGGCACTACGTCCGTAGCGAAACCGGCGGCTGAGCGCTCAGCCGCCCCCGAGCAGGTTGGCTTTTACCGCGGGCTGCATCAGGCGCGGTTCGGCCAGGGTCGCATCGCGGGCCTGGCGCATGGTCACGAACTCGGCTTCGGTCACGCCTTCGCGGACGTGGATGTTGTGCGCGCGCTGTTCGCTGATGGTGGTCTGGTTGGCGACGTCGCGGCCGCCGGCGCCGTAGTCGTGGCAGACGAAGACGCGCGTCTGTCCTGGCAGTGAAAGCAGGCGCTGGATCGAGCGGTACAACTGCGCCGCATCGCCGCCGGGGAAATCGCAGCGCGCGGTACCGCTGTCGGGCATGAACAGCGAATCGCCCGGGAACAGCGCGTCGTCGATCAGGTAGGCGATGCTGTCGCTGGTGTGGCCGGGCGCGGCGATCACGCGTGCGTCCAGCGTGCCCAGCGCGAAGCGTTCACCGTCGGCGAACAGATGGTCGAAGGCTTCCGGCATCGCCGACAGGTCCAGCGCCAGACGCGGCGCGAAGGTGGCCTGCACCGCGCGGATGCCTTCGCCGATGGCCAGCGTGGCCTGCGGGAAGCGTGCCTTCAACATGCGTCCGGCCGACACATGGTCCGCATGGGCATGGGTTTCCAGCAGCCAGCGCACGTCCAGCTCATTGTCGCGCACGTGGTCCAGCAAAGGCTGCAGCGCCGCATCGGACAGCGTGCCTGAATCGGCGTCGTAGTCCAGCGCGGCATCGATCAGCGCCGCGTGGCGGGTGGCCGGGTCGTGCACCACGTAGCTGAAGGTATGGCTGTCGGGGTGGAAGAACGACTGGACGGGGGCAGGCATGCGGCAACTCCTCAGCGGCGGCCGAGGGCGCTGTTGAGTACCTGCGCCAAGCGTTCGCCGGCGATGCGCAGTTCGCCCTCGGCCACGGGGCGATAGTGTTCGGTGTAGGTGTTGTCCAGCTTGCGCGAGGCCGGGTAAACGCCGCGTTCAACCGCTACCCGGCAGCTGGATTCGGCCCATGCCGCCGCATCCCGGCGCAGGTCCACGCGGCGCGCCAGCGACGGTCGCGGCAACGACTGCAGTACCTTCAGGTAGCCGTCGTCATCCAGCTTGCGCGTGTTGAGCAGGCCGCTGTCCCACAGCGAGTGAAGGTTGGTGCCGCGCCCGTTGAACTGCAGCTGGAAATCGTTGCCACCCTTGTCGTGGCCGTAGCCGGCGTGCATCGGCTGGTGGATGTCACCGACCAGGTGCACCACGAACTTCAGCGCCTGCGTGCGTTCGGCGTCGCTGCGGTTGCGATCGGACAGGATCAGTGTCTGCTGCTTCAGCGCCTCGATCACGCAGTTGCCAGCCGGGCAGTGCTTTGGTGCATCGTAGATGCAGCCGTCTTCGGCCATGTTGATGTAATGCCACTTTGCCGAACGACGTCCCAGATCACGATCGGTGGCGCGCAGCTGGTCGGGCCACGGGGCGATGCCGGACAGGGTGGGATCGGTCTCGCCGGCCAGCAGGCGATCCACTTCGGCGCGCGCCGCTGGAGTAAGGCGGGTTTCCGCAACGCGGCCCACCAGCCGGTGGCCCTGGGCGCCCCAGGCCAGGGCATCGGTGGAAACGAGGGTGAGTGCTGCCAGCAGGGCAGCAGCCGGGATCAGGGAGGAGAATTTCATCCTGCGCATTCTAGCGGGCGCCCCGGGCCTCGGCTTGCCTGGATCTGGCCGGGAACGGCCGCGAACGGCCGCTTCAGCGTCTCGTTGGTGGGTGACGACCGTGGGTCGTCACGCTGTCGGCCAAACGACGGATCAGAACTTGACTACGTAAGACACCCCATAAGCGAGCGGATCGATCTCCACGGTGCCCAGCTTCTGCCCATCAAGCTTTACCTTGCTGTCGATGTCCATCCAACGCAGGTCCACGCGCAGCGCGGCTTTTTCGTTGATCGCGAAGTCCAGGCCGGCATGCGCGGCCAATCCCCAGGAGTCGTCCATCTTCAGCCTGCTGCCTGCCAGCGCGCCGCCGGTCTCTTCGCTGAAGAACGTGGTGTAGTTGATGCCTGCGCCCAGGAACGGCGATACCTTGCCCTGGCTGTTGAAGTGGTACTGCAGGGTCACCACCGGCGGCAGGTGCTTGGTGCTGCCGACCCGGCCGAGCCCGTCGATGTTGATGTCGTGCTTGAACGGCAGTGCGGCCAGCACCTCGATGCCCAGGTTGTCGGCGATGAAGTACTCGCCGGTGATGGTCGGCTTGATGTCGCTGTCCACGTCCACCTTCAGCGTGCCACCGGCCAGCGCCCCGTTGTTGGACTTCGGTGCCACCTGGTGGACGCCGGCGGAGAGCGTCCAGTCGCCCTTGGATTGGGCCATGGCCGGGGCGGCGGCGAGGGACAGGGCGGCGGCCAGGCCGGCCAGCAGGGGAGCGGTGATGCGCATGGTGCGGGTCTCGTTGCGGGGGTGATGGGGCCAGTCTCGGCCGGGCCCGCCTGCGACGCCTTGATCCGGATCAAATCGACCTGGCAGCCCGGCCGCAGGCGGCTTGGCCGCCGGTGGTCAGGACGGTTTGCTAGACTAGTGGGCCTTATCCATCCCGCCGCGTCGCGCGCGGCCGCAGGAGCTCATCAACATGGCAATCAAGGTTGGCATCAACGGTTTCGGTCGCATCGGTCGCAACGTCCTGCGTTCGGCGGTGCTGAACTTCGGCGACGACATCGAAATCGTGGCCATCAACGATCTGCTGGAGCCGGATTACCTGGCCTACATGCTGAAGTACGATTCGGTGCACGGCCGCTTCAAGGCCGACGTGGCCGTGGAAGGTGGCGACCTGCTGGTCAACGGCAGGAAGATCCGCCTGACCCAGGAACGCGACCCGGCCAACCTGAAGTGGGACGAAGCGGGCGTGGACGTGGTGATCGAATCCACCGGCCTGTTCCTGACCAAGGAAACCGCACAGAAGCACATCGACGCAGGTGCCAAAAAGGTGATCCTGTCGGCGCCGTCGAAGGACGACACGCCGATGTTCGTGTTCGGCGTGAACGACAAGACCTACGCCGGCCAGGCGATCGTCTCCAACGCCTCGTGCACCACCAACTGCCTGGCCCCGCTGGCCAAGGTGATCAATGACAAGTGGGGCATCAAGCGTGGCCTGATGACCACCGTGCACGCCGCCACCGCCACCCAGAAGACCGTTGATGGCCCGTCCAACAAGGACTGGCGCGGCGGCCGTGGCATCCTGGAAAACATCATTCCCTCCTCCACCGGTGCGGCCAAGGCCGTCGGCGTGGTGATCCCGGAATTGAACAAGAAGCTGACCGGCATGAGCTTCCGCGTGCCGACCTCGGACGTGTCGGTGGTCGATCTGACCGTCGAGCTGGAAAAGGAAGCCACCTACGCCGAGATCTGCGCCGAAGTGAAGGCGCAGAGCGAAGGCGCGCTGAAGGGCATCCTCGGCTACACCGAAGACAAGGTCGTGGCGACCGATTTCCGCGGTGAAACCCACACCTCGGTGTTCGATGCCGAGGCCGGCATCGCCCTGGACAGCACCTTCGTCAAGCTGGTGTCGTGGTACGACAACGAATGGGGCTACTCCAACAAGTGCCTGGAAATGGTGCGCGTCGTCGCGGCGAAGTGATTCCATCCCGCGTGTGATCCTGCGAACCCCGGCCCCAGCCGGGGTTCGTCGTTTCGCGGGTTGCCCGCTTGGCGGTCGATTCCTGCGGTGCCTGACTTGCCGTAGCATGGCACGGTCCAACGGCGCCATCGGGGCGCGGGCAGCACCAGGAAGCGACTGAATGGAAGCGTTGATTGCACTGCTGGTACTGGTGGCGCTGGCCATCCCGCTGTTGTTGGTGATCGCGCTGGTGATGATTTCCGGACTGCGCCGCCGCGTGGGCGCGCTGGAGCAGGCCCTGCTGGTACGCGATGAGCGCGTGGCAGAACACTCCACGGCGGTCGGCGCAAGCGCGCCGGTTGCCGATGATGCATGGGATCCGGTTCCCGCAATCGCCCCCTGGCCACTGCATGCCCCGCACGCGGAGGCGATCGAGCGCGAAGAGGCGCCGGAGGTCTTCGCCGACGTGTCTGCCGCGGCGCCGCCACCGCTGCCGCGTGAACACCAGGACACCCCGGAACCGCAGCCTGCGCCGGCCCATCAGGCACCGCCGCCGCCGTCCGGCCCGAACCCGGTCGAACGCCTGCTGGCAGGCGCCAAGCGCTGGTTCACCGAAGGCAACGTACCGGTCAAGATCGGCATGCTGGTACTGCTGGCCGGTGTCGCCGCGCTGCTGAAGTACGTCAGCGACCAGGGCCTGCTGGACGTGCCCATCGAGCTGCGCCTGGCTGGCATCACGCTCGGCGCGCTCGGCCTGCTGGTGTTCGGCTGGAAGCAGCGCGGCCAGCGCCGCCTGTTTGCGCTGGCGCTGCAGGGCGGTGCCATCGGTGTGCTGCTGCTCACCACCTTCGCAGCCTTCAAGATCTACGGACTGGTCGATCCTGCGCCGGCGTTCATCGCCAGCATCCTGCTGGTCGCCGGCCTGTGCGTGCTGGCCGTGGTGCAGGAATCACGCACGTTGGCGGTGCTGGGCATCCTGGCCGGCTTCATGGCGCCGCTGTGGCTCTCCACCGGCAGTGGCAACCACGTTGGGCTTTTCAGCTACTACGCGGTGCTCAACGCCGGCATCTTCGCCATTGCCTGGTTCCGTCCGTGGCGCGCGCTGAACCTGCTGGGTTTCGTGTTCACCTTCGGCATCGGAACGGCCTGGGGCGTGCTGCAGTACCGCCCGGAGGACCTGCCCACCACCCAGCCGTTCCTGGCCCTTTTCTTCGCCTTCTACCTGTTGATCCCGCTGCTGTACGCACGGCGCCAGCCGGCGGAAAAACGCGACCTGGTCGATGGCAGCCTTGTATTCGGCACGCCGCTGGTGGCCTTCTCGTTGCAGGCCGCGCTGCTGCATGAGCAGCCGATGCTGCTGGCCGGCATCGCAGTGGGCGTGGCAGCGGTATATGCAGTGCTCGCCCGCGCGCTGATCACGCGTGCGTCCTATCGCGTGCTGGCCCAGTCGCACGCGGTGCTGGCGGTGGGCTTTGCCACGCTGGCGGTGCCGCTGGCGCTGTCGGCACGGGTCACCGGCGCGGTGTTCGCGCTGGAAGGCGCAGGCCTGGTGTGGCTGGGCCTGCGCCAGCAGCGCCGCCTGCCGCAGATCAGTGGCGCGCTGCTGCAGATCGCGGCGGCATTCGCCTTCGTCGCCGGTGCCGACCACTGGGACAGCGATGCGCGCATGTTCCTCAATCCCACTGCGATCGGCGTGCTGCTGCTGGCGCTGGCCGGCTTCGCATCGGCATGGAGCTGCCGCCAGCACGCCCGCGGCAGCATCGCGCTGGTGTACTACCTGTGGGGCCTGATGTGGTGGCTGACCGGGCTGGTCGCCGAGTGCTTCCGTTTCGTGCCCGACCGTCACCAGCCCGATGCGTTGTTGATCATCGCCGCGGTGACCGGTTGGCTGGCGGCCGAGGCCTATCGTCGCCAATCCGCACGCGTGCTGGGGCTGACCACGCTGGCCATGCTCGCCTTCGCTTTCCCGCTGCTGATCGCCCAGGTGGGCACGCACGAGCAGCCGTTGGCCGGCTATGGCGGCCTGGCGTGGGCGCTGATGGCCGTGCTCGGTACGCGTTCGCTGCATGCGCTGCGCCAGGGTGCTGGCCGCGTGGCCGTGGTCGCGCAGTTCCTGTGGTGGCTGCTGTGGCCCTGCGTGCTGTCGCTTGCACTGCAGCAGGTGGCCAGCCGCTTCGGCATGGCCGGCGGTTGGCAGGTGGTGGTGGTGCTGCTGCCGTGGATCGCGCTGGTGGTGGCCACGCTGCATCGCTGGCGCTGGATCAGCCTGCCGCTCGGCACGGCCTTCGATCCCGCCCGCCCGGTACTGCAGAGTGTGCTGTTCGGCCTGCTGGGCTGTGTCTGGCTGTACCTGCACAGCACGCCGGGCCACTCCGATCCACTACCGTGGCTGCCGCTGGTCAACCCTGCCGAACTGGTGCAGTGGGCGATCCTGCTGCTGGCCGCGCGCTGGCTTTACATCGGCCAGGCGCCTGCCGCGCTGGAGCGGATCCGCGTGCCGCTGCTGTCGATCGCTGCTTTCATCGCGGTGACCAGCCTGACCCTGCACGCCGTCCATCATTGGGGCGGGGTGCGCTGGAACGAGGCGCTGCTGGGCTCCAGCCTGGCCCAGACCAGCCTTACCGTGGTCTGGAGCGTGCTCGGCGTGGTCGCCTGGGTATGGGGCTCGCGGCGCGGCCAGCGTGTGTTGTGGACGGTCGGCGCGGTGCTGATGGCGGTGGTGCTGGCCAAGCTGATCCTGGTCGACCGCCAGCATCTGGGCAACCTGCTCGGCATCGCCTCGTTCATCGCCTACGGGCTGTTGTGTACCGTGGTGGGATACTTCGCGCCGGCGCCGCCGCGCCAGCCGCAGACCGTGGAGAACCAAGCATGAAGACGTGGACGGGGCTGTTGTTGGCCCTGCTGGTGGTCCCCACTGCCGCGCACGCGCAGGAACATCGGCAGCAGTATGTCGAGCAGTGGCCGCTGAGTCTTTCCAGCGCGCAGTCCGGTGCCTACCGGATCACCCTGGAGCCGCAGATCTACCGCCGTGCGTGGTCACCGCAACTGGCCGACGTGCAGGTCTACAACGCCGCCGGGCAGGCGCTGCCCTCGGCCCTGCTGGCGCCGGACCAGCCGCTGGCGCAACCGCCGGTGCAGCGTGAACTGCCCTGGTTCGTGCTGCCGCCGCTGGATGCAGGCAGCCGCAACGACCTGCAGTTGCTGACCGAGCGCGACAGTGACGGCCGCGTGCGCCGGGTTGAAGCACGGCTTGGCGCATCGGCGGGGGCGGCGCAGTCTGCGGGCTGGTTGATCGATGCCAGCGTGCTGGGACAGCAACCGCTTGCCGCCGTGATGCTGGACTGGGAAGCGCAGGCTCAACCGCTGCAGGCCACCGTGCAGGTCGATGCCAGCGATGACCTGCGCAACTGGCAGCAGATCGATGCACAGGTGCCGCTGGTGGACCTGCAGCGCGCCGGCAAACGCCTGCTGCAGCGCCGGATCGGCGTGGACCGCAGCGTGCGCTACCTCCGCGTGCTGCCCAACCAGGGCCAGCAGCTGCCTGTGCTGCGTGGCGTGCTGGCAGAACTGCCGCCGGCCGCGGCGACGATTCCGTGGGAGTGGGTCGCGCTGCAGCCGGTGAAGCAGGGCAGCGGCAGCTTCGAGTTCACTCTGGATGGCCGCTACCCGGTGAGCCGCCTGGATGTAGCCACCCCCGACAACAGCCTGGTGCAGTGGACGGCCTTCAGTCGCGATGATCCGGCGGCCGACTGGCAGCGCCGTACCGCGCCATGGGTGGCCTACCAACTGGAGGCCGGCGGCGGCAGTCGCCAGCAGTCCGCGCCGCAATTGTTGTCCGGGGTGACCCGCGATCGGTATTGGAAACTGGTGGCCGATCCGGCCACGACCCCCGCCGTGCCCACCCTGCGCGTGGGTTACCAGCCCGAAGTGCTGGTGTTCCTGAGCCAGGGTGCGGCGCCTTATGCGCTGGCCGTGGGCAGCGCGACGGCGGTGCGCCAGGAGGCGCCGGTGGGGGTGCTGATCGAGGATCTGCGGCAGCGCAATGGACCGGCGTGGCAGCCGACGCTGGCACGTTTCGAAGGCCCGGCAGAGCCGCTGGCCGGCGATGCTGCGCTGCAGGTGCCGCGTGACTGGAAGCGCTGGCTGCTGTGGTCGCTGCTGGTGCTGGGCGTGCTGGTGGTGGGGTGGCTGGCGCTGAGCGTACTGCGGCAGAAGCCGGCTGCTGACAGGCAGTGACGGCCGCCTGATGCTCTGGTGGGTGAGGACCGTTGGTCGTCCTGATTCTTTGGTGGGTGACGACCGTTGGTCGTCACGCAGTTGGCTGGAGAAGAGCGTGACGACCAACGGTCGTCACCCACCACGGCGACGGAGACCCACCACGGCGACGGAGACCCACCACGGCAACGCACACCCACCACGGCAACGGACGGTGGTCACCCAGCGACCGTCACTACCCCAGCGGGGTTTGCGATGCGCCTGCGCAGCCGGGACAATAGTGGGCTGCGCCGCGCGGCGCGTTTCTTCCCCAGAACAGGAATGCCCATGTCCATCGTCCGCATGACCGACCTCGACCTCTCCGGCAAGCGCGTGTTGATCCGGCAGGACCTGAACGTGCCGATCGAGAACGGCCAGATCAGCTCCGAACAGCGCATCACCGCCTCGCTGCCCACGCTGAAGCAGGCGTTGGAGCAGGGCGCGGCGGTAATGGTGACTTCGCACCTGGGGCGTCCGAAAGAGGGCGAGTGGAGCGAGGAAAATTCGCTGCAGCCCGTTGCCCGCCGCCTGTCCGAACTGCTGGGCCGTGACGTGCCGCTGCTGCGCGACTGGGTCGGCGGCGTGGACGTGCAGCCGGGCCAGATCGTGCTGCTGGAAAACTGCCGCATGAACGTAGGCGAGGGCAAGGACGATGAAGCGCTGGCCCGCCAGTATGCGGCGCTGTGCGATGTGTTCGTGATGGATGCCTTCGGTACCGCGCACCGCGCCCAGGCATCGACCCACGGCGTGATCCGTTTCGCCCCGGTCGCGGCCGGTGGCCCGCTGCTGATGGCCGAACTGGATGCGCTGGCCAAGGCCCTGAAGGAACCGGCCAAGCCGTTGCTGGCGATCGTGGCCGGCAGCAAGGTCAGCACCAAACTGGAACTGCTGGCCAGCCTGGTCGGCAAGGTCGACCAGCTGATCGTCGGCGGAGGCATCGCCAACACCTTCATCGCCGCCGCCGGGTACCCGGTCGGCAAGTCGCTGTACGAACCGGACCTGCTGGAAACGGCGAAGAAGATCGTCGCCGATGCCAAGGCGCGCGGTGCGGACATTCCACTGCCCACCGACGTGGTCGTGGCCAAGCAGTTCCTGCCCGATGCAGAAGCCACGGTGAAGGCGGTTGATGCGGTGGCAGAGGATGACCTGATCCTGGATATCGGCCCGCAGACCGCCCAGCAGTACGCCGGGCTGATCAACCAGGCCGGTACCGTGGTCTGGAACGGCCCGGTCGGCGTGTTCGAATTCGAGGCCTTCAGCAAGGGCACCGAAGCGCTGGCGCGTGCCATCGCCGGCTCCAAGGCGTTCTCCATTGCCGGTGGCGGCGACACGCTGGCGGCGGTCGACAAGTTCGATATCGCCGGCGAGGTCAGCTACATCTCCACCGGTGGTGGTGCGTTCCTGGAGTTCCTGGAAGGCAAGCCCCTGCCGGCCGTGGAGGCCCTCGAAGCGCGGGGCGCGTAATGGAGCAGGATCAGTGGGTGACGGCCGTCGGCCATGACGCTGTCGAGGTGCCTGACACGCTGTTCTTCGATCTGGACGGCACCCTGATCGATTCGCAGGTCGGGATTACCCGCTGCATCACCCACGCGTTCGAGCGGATGCAGCATCCGGCGCCTCCGGTGGAGGCGCTGCGCGGCTGGATCGGTCCCTCGCTGCGCACCAGCTTCGGTCCGCTGTTCAACGATGCGGCCAAGGTGGAGCAGGCGGTGGCGTACTACTGCGAACGCTTCGAGGCCGAAGGCTGGCAGGAGCACGCGGTGTTCGACGATATCGAACAGGTGGTGCGTGCGCTGCACGCGCGCGGCCATCGCCTGGCCGTGGTCACCGCGAAGAATGAAGCCCACGCGCGTCGCATCATCGAGCACCTGCCGTTCGGTGCGTGTTTCGACGAGGTCATCGGGGCCACCGCCGATGGCAGCCGCAGCAGCAAACCGCAGCTGGTGGCCGAAGCGCTGTCCCGGCTGTCGCTGCAACCAGGCCAGTGCTGGATGATCGGTGACCGCCGCATGGACATCGAAGGCGCGCGCCACCACGGCCTGCGCAACATCGGCGTGCTGTGGGGTTTCGGCGGTGCCGAAGAGCTGCGCGAGGCCGGCGCCGATGCGCTGGCGGCCTCGCCGGCGGAGTTGCTGACGCTGATCGGCTGATGCCGGGGTATGCGGGGTAGCGCCGAGCCATGCTCGGCGTGATGTGCCCGGCATGGCGGGTCCTGAAGCAGGCCGCGCTGCGCGCTCGCCGAGCATGGCTCGGCGCTACCAGTGGCGCTGTCGGTCATCCATGCTGCCCCGTATTGTCTTGCAGACATCGCGCAGAACCAGACCCCGCAAGGGTGTAACCGCATACATGGGTCGTGAAGGATGTGCTAATTTCCCTGCTTTAACGGGAGCCCCTAAACCATGTTCGAGCGTCAGCGTCGCACCAAGATCCTAGCCACCCTCGGCCCGGCCACCGATCCGCCTGGCATCCTCGAGGAGCTGTTCCGCGCTGGCGTCAACGTGGTGCGCCTGAACTTCAGCCATGGTGATCCGTCCGGCCAGGCAAAGCGTGCCGCCGACGTGCGTGCCGCCGCTGCCCGCGTGGGCGTGGAAGTAGGCATCCTGGCCGACCTGCCGGGCCCGAAGATCCGCATCGAGCGCTTCGCCGACGGCAAGATCCAGCTCAAGGCCGGCGACCGCTTCGACCTGGTGGCCGCCACCAACGTGCCGCCGGGTGACACCACCCAGGTCGGCGTGAGCTACCTCGGCCTGCCGCAGGACGTCGGCCCGGGCGATGTGCTGTTGCTGGATGACGGCCTGATGCAGCTGCAGGTGGTGGAAGTGCAGGGCGAGCGCATCATCAACACCGTGCTCAACGACGGCGTGCTGTCCGACCGCAAGGGCCTGAACAAGCAGGGCGGTGGGCTGTCGCTGGGTGCGCTGACCGAGCGTGACAAAGAGCTGATCGGCATCGTTGCCAAGATCGGCGTGGACTTCATCGCCGTGTCGTTCTGCCGCAACGCGCAGGACATGAATGACGCCCGCGAGATCGCCGAATCGCACGGCTGCTATGCCGCGCTGGTGTCCAAGATCGAGCGCACCGAAGCCATCGAGAACCTGGAAGAGATCGTCGACGCCAGCGATGTGGTGATGGTGGCGCGCGGCGACCTGGGCGTGGAAATCGGCGATGCCGAGCTGCCGGGCCTGCAGAAGAAGATCATCAAGGCCTCGCTGGCGCAGAACAAGGTGGTGATCACCGCCACGCAGATGCTGCAGTCGATGGTCGAAAGCCCTATCCCGACCCGCGCCGAGGTGCTGGACGTGGCCAACTCGGTCATCGACGGTACCGATGCGGTGATGCTGTCGGCGGAAACCGCCGCTGGCGCCTACCCGGTCAAGGCGGTGGAAGCGATGGCGCGCATCTGTCTGGGCGCCGAGCGCCAGTTCCAGACCGAAACCGACTTCGGCGCCTCGCCGCGCAATCTGGAACGTGCCGACCAGGCCATCGCCATGGCCACCATGTTCCTGTCCCAGCACGTCGGCGTGCGCGCGATCGTGGCGATGACCGAATCCGGCGGCACCGCCCGCTACCTGTCGCGTTTCCGTGCCTCCGCGCCGGTCTTCGCGGTGACCCGCCACGACGGCGCCCGCCGCCAGATGGCGTTGATGCGCGACGTGTTCCCGATCAACTTCGACAGCCGTGGCCTGACCCCGCGTGAAGCCGCGCGTGGCAGCATCCGCCTGCTGGCCGAAGCCGGGCTGCTGGCCGCCGGCGACCGCGTGGTCTTCACCAGTGGCGAGCACATGGAAACCCATGGCGCCACCAACACCCTGCGCCTGCTGGAAGTGGGTGCCAACGGCAGCGCCAGCGGACTGGGCGAGCTGTAAGCGAGCCCGGACGGCGCGGCGCAATCGCAGCGCCGTCACGGTTCACCGCATGAAAGCGATTCCAGATCCCGTGGACGGACAGTTCACGGGAGGCGGGGGCTATAATCGGGTTTTTCCCGCACCCGCCACAGGAAGTACATGAGCATCGAACAGCTGGCTGAAACCGCCCAGGCCATGGTCGCCCCGGGCAAGGGCATCATCGCGATCGACGAATCCACCGGCACCATCGCCAAGCGCTTTGCCAGCGTCGGCGTTGAGAACACCGAAGAAAACCGTCGCGCCTACCGCGAACTGCTGCTGACCACGCCGAAGCTCAACGAGCACATCTCCGGCGCGATCCTGTTCGACGAGACCATCCGTCAGTCGACCAAGGACGGCGTGCCGTTCGCCAAGTACATGACCGACAACGGCATGATCCCCGGCATCAAGGTCGACAAGGGTGCCCACCCGCTGGCCGGCTGCCCGGGCGAGCTGGTCACCGAAGGCCTGGACGGCCTGCGTGAGCGCCTGCAGGAGTACTACAAGCTGGGTGCGCGCTTCGCCAAGTGGCGTGCGGTCATCAACATCGGTGAAAGCATCCCGTCGGGTACCTGCATCGAGTCCAACGCGCATGCGCTGGCCCGTTATGCCGCCCTGTGCCAGGAATGCGGCCTGGTGCCGATGGTCGAGCCGGAAGTGATCATGGACGGCGACCATGACATCGAAACCTGCTACGAAGTCACCGAAGCCACCCTGCGCTCGCTGTTCGACGCGCTGTACCAGCAGAACGTGCTGCTGGAAGGCACCATCCTGAAGGCCTCGATGGTCATCTCCGGCAAGGACTGCGAAGAGCAGGCCGATGCCGAGGAAGTGGCCGAATCGACCGTGATGTGCCTGAAGAGCACCGTGCCGGCGATCCTGCCGGGCGTGGTGTTCCTGTCCGGTGGCCAGAGCGACGAGCAGTCCACCGAGCACCTCAACGCGATGAACCAGATGGGCAACCTGCCGTGGCCGCTGACGTTCTCCTACGGACGTGCCATGCAGCAGGCCGCACTGGCGCTGTGGGGCAAGGACACCAAGGGCAACTACGCCGCCGCGCAGAAGACCGTGTACGAGCGCGCCAAGGAAAACGGCCAGGCTGCACTGGGCAAGTGGAACGGCTGATTCGGCTGTCCCGCCGATGAAAGAACGCCGGCCACGTGCCGGCGTTTTTTTTTTCGGCTATCGTGTCGCCTGCCCGGGGCATGGCCACTTCGCGGCCTCTGAATGATGGGCCAAGGAGAAACACCATGCGTACTGCAACGACACTATTGGCCGCCGCCCTGGCGCTGGCTATCAGCGGCTGTGGCCAGAAGGCGGGCGCCGCCGACGGTGGCAAGGCCGCTTCGCTGGACTTCGACAAGGCGGTGGCCGGTGAGATCACCACGTCCAGCCCGCTGAGCTTCAGCGACGGCAGCCGCTACCAGCTTTATTCGATGCAACTGAAGGACAAGCAGGCGGTGTCGCTGAAGCTGGTCGGTTCGCTGTCCGGCGCGATATCGGTGTTCCGCGACGACGGCACCCTGGTGACCCGTGGCGAGCGCTCCGAAGACAGCGGCCTGGAAGTGACTTTCCGTGCCGACGGCGCCGGCCGTTACCGTATCGCCGTCAATGGCGACGACGCCGATGCCTACGGTCCGTATCGCCTGCAGGCCACCGAGGTGGTGCCGTATGACGGCAAGCCGCTCGCCAATGGTGGGCAGATCGTGGACCTGCTGGCCGGCCAGCGCCAGGAATACACCCTGCAGGTCGACAAGCCCGGCCTGTATCAGATCAACCTGACCTCCAATGCGTTCGACACCGTGCTCGACCTGAAGGGCGCCAACGTGGAAGAGGAAGACGATGACGGCGGCAGCTCCACCAACTCACGCCTGAGCCTGATGCTGGACAGCGGCACCTACAAGCTGGGCGTGCGCGCGCTGGATGACGAAGGCAGTGGCCAGTTCCGCCTGGACGTCAAGAACACCGCGCTGGCCGCGGACGTGGTGGCCGCCGATGGCACCACCCTGGCTGTCGGCGCCAACGTGCAGGCGCTGCTGTCACGCGAGGACGGCGAGCGCCGTTTCGTGCTGAACGTGCCGCAGGCCGGCTCGGTGCGCATCGATGCGCTGTCCGACCAGGTCGATACCACCCTGCGGCTGACGGGCGGCACCATCAACCTGGAAGACGACGACGGCGGCAATGGCACCAATGCACGCCTGCAGGCGAACCTGCCGGCGGGTCGTTACCAGCTGCTGGTCGCCAGCCTGGAAGAAAGCCAGGCCGTGGTGCAGGTGCGGGTGAGCGCGGGGAGCGGCGAATCGCTTTCGGTGCGTGATGCCGCATCGGCGGACAGCGACGTAGCGGTTGCGGCACCGAGTGAGGTGGACGCCAACTGATAACGCTTCAACGGTGACGACCCTCGGGTCGTCACCACCTTCAGAAAGCCGGTATCAACGACTGCGCCGCAATGGCGCGATCACTGCTGCGTGGTGCCTCGCTCTCATCTTCCAGGGTCTGCCCGGCGGCCGAAAGCGCCTGCTGGTAGGCCTTGAACGTGGCGGTGTTATAGGCCACCAGGATGATCCGCCGCGGCTCACGATGGCTGCGCTGCCAGGCCAGCGTCTCGGTGGCCGCGATCTCCGCCGCACGGTACAGCGGATAACCGTAGACGCCACAGCTGATCGCCGGGAAGGCGATCGAGCGCGCGCCGAGTTTCTCGGCCAGCTGCAACGATTTCCAGTAGCAATTGGCCAGCAGTGCGCTTTCATCGCGCTGGCCGTCATGCCAGACCGGGCCCACCGTGTGCAGCACGAAGCGCGCGGGCAGTTCATGCGCGTCGGTGGCCACCACTTCGCCGGTGGGGCAGCGCACGCCGGGGCGCAGCTGCGGCAACTGCTCGCACGACTGCAGCAATCCAGGACCTGCTGCCCGGTGGATGGCACCGTCCACGCCGCCGCCACCGAGCAGGGATTCGTTGGCCGCATTGACGATCGCATCCACCGCCAGGGTCGTGATGTCACCCTGCCAAACTTCGATCTTCATGCTTCCTTCTCCTGGCTGTCGTTGAAACGGCGCAACGTCCCGCGTTGCGTGTGCCACCGTAACCGGGGCGACATGCAGGCTGCGTCATGACCGTCTCACACGCTGCGAACGGGAAAACAACAGCCCGCCCGCCAGGCCAGGAAGGGCTTACGGCAGGCCGGCCAGCCAGTCGTCGTCGGACCCTTCGTTCACATCGGCGAACAGTGGCGTGGAGAAGTAGCGCTCGCCGGTGTCCGGCAGCATCGCCAGGATCACCGAGCCGGGTTCGGCGCGTTCGGCGACATCCAGCGCGCTGGCGAGCGTGGCACCGGCGGAAATGCCGACAAACAGGCCTTCTTCGGCGGCCAGCCGGCGCGCGGTGCTGATCGCGCGGTCATCTTCCACGGTCACCAGTTCGTCCACCACGTTGCGGTTGAGCACGTCCGGCACGAAGTCCGGCGTCCAGCCCTGGATCTTGTGCGGCTTCCAGTCATCGCCCTTCAACAGCGCCGCCCCGGCCGGTTCGGTGGCGATGATGCGGGTCTCCGGCCGGGCTACCTTCAGTACCTCGCCCACGCCGGTCAGGGTGCCGCCGGTGCCCCAGCCGCTGACGAAATAGTCCAGCCGCCGGCCGGCGAAGTCACGCAGGATCTCCGGCGCGGTCGTGTTGCGGTGATAGGCCGGGTTGGCCGGGTTGGCGAACTGGCTGGCCAGGAACCAACCGTGTTCCTGGGCCAGCTCGGCGGCCCGGCGCACCATGCCGCTGCCACGCTCGGCGGCCGGGGTCAGGATCACCTTGGCACCATACGCGCGCATCAGTTTGCGACGCTCGATGGAGAACGTTTCCACCATGGTGGCGACGAACTTGTAGCCGCGGGCGGCGGCCACCATCGCCAGCGCCACGCCGGTGTTGCCGGAGGTGGCCTCGATGATCGTATCGCCCGGCTTGAGCAGGCCGCGCTGCTCGGCGTCCAGCACGATCGCCAGCGCCAGCCGGTCCTTGACCGACCCGCCCGGATTGAACGCTTCGACCTTGGCGTACAGGGTGACGTGCGCCGGTGCCAGCCGGTGCAGCTTGACGATGGGGGTGTTGCCGATGGTATCGAGGATGGACTCGTACAGGGCCATGAGGGCACTCCGGGAGGGGCCGCGCCAGACGCGGCGGCAAGAGGGAAGGCGGCCGCTGCTGGTGACCGCCTTGGCCGGCTGACCGTAGCGCTGCCATATGACAGCAGGAAATGACCAGATACCTTTCATAGACAACGTTTGGTTATATGTTGGTGAGGGCAATTGACCTACAGTGGTTTTCCCTACCGAGCCGCCTGCCATGACGCTGACCCAGCTCCGCTATCTGGTCGCCATCGCCGACGCCGAGCTGAACATCACGCTCGCCGCCTCGCGCGTGCATGCCACCCAACCCGGACTGTCCAAGCAGCTCAAACAGCTGGAGGATGAACTGGGCTTCCTGCTGTTCGTGCGGCGCGGCCGCAGCCTGGAATCGGTCACTCCGGCCGGGGTGGAAGTGATCAGCCGCTCCCGCGCGGTGCTCGCCGAAGCCAACAACATCCGCACTTACGCCGCCAACCAGCGGCGCGAGAGCCAGGGCCAGCTGGTGCTGACCACGACCCACACGCAGGCACGGTTCGTGCTGCCGCCGGCGGTGGCGCGGATCAAGCAGGCCTATCCGCAGGTGAGCGTGCACCTGCAGCAGGCCGCTGAAAGCGACGCGCTGGACCTGCTCAGCCAGGGCGATGCGGACATCGCCATCATCAGCACCGCCGGTGGCGAACCGAGTGCCGGGATCGCGGTCCCGCTGTACCGCTGGCGCCGTCTGGTGCTGGTGCCCAAGGGCCACCCGCTGGACCGCGCCGGCCGCGCCCCGGACCTGGCCGCGTTGGCCGCCCATCCGCTGATCAGCTACGAATCGTCCACGCGTGCGGCGTCTTCGCTGCAGCGGGCCTTCGCCGGATCCGGTCTGGAGCCGGACATCGCGCTGACCGCGCTGGATGCCGACCTGATCAAGACGTACGTGCGCAGCGGGGTGGGCGTGGGCCTGCTGGCTGAAATGGCGGTCAGTGCCGCCGACCACGACCTGCGTGCCTGGGTGGCGCCGGCGCCGATCGCCGAATGCATCGCCTGGGCGGTGCTGCCGCGTGACCGCGTGCTGCGCGACTACGCGCTGGAACTGGTGCACGTGCTCGCTCCGCAGATCGACCCGCGCGACCTGCGCCGGGTACTGGATGGCAACCAGGCCGCGAACTGGCCGCTGCCGCCTACGTGGGAATCGTTGACCCAGACCATTACGTCCTGACCCCTTCAACTGGGTGGCGAGCGCGGGCGGGGCCATCGCGGGTGGGCATGTTCCCCGGCCCGTGACGTCGGCCTTGCCACTGGCTCCAACCTGCTGGCCTGCGCATGCTGTGGGTGGCCGACCGGATCGCTTGCAGATCGGTTGAACCACCCGTTCAAGCGCACCACGCCTGCAGCGGCGGTGTGCGCGCCTGCGCCTGCTGGAGTTCCACAGATGACCATCGCCCACCCTTCCGCGCGCGCCCTGGCGTGCCTGCCGGCTTGCCTTGCCTTTTCCCTCGCCGCACTACCTGCGCGCGCCCTGCAGTCCAGCTCCGATGCGCCTGCCTCGCAGACACCCACCCATACGCTCGATACCATGGTGGTCACTGCAAGCGCGCCGTCTTCCCCCTTGCACTGGGTGACCGATCCGCGCCTGCCGCGGCAACCGGTGCCCGCCAGCGACGGTGCCGATTACCTGAAGACGGTTCCAGGCTTTTCCCGCATCCGCAATGGGGGTACCAACGGCGACCCCGTACTGCGCGGGATGTCCGGCTCGCGGCTGAACATCCTCAGCAACGACGGCAACCTGGTCGGCGCCTGTCCTTCGCGCATGGACAACCCGCTGTCTTACATCGCCCCGGAAACCTTCGACCGGCTGACCATCATCAAGGGACCGCAGAGCGTGCGCTGGGGTGCCGGTGGATCGGCCGGCACGGTGCGCTTCGAGCGCGACACGCCCCGCTTCGAGGCGCCCGGTGTGCGCGCCAATGCCAGCACCCTAGTGGGTTCGCGCAACCGCAACGACCAGCTGCTGGACCTCACCGTGGGGGCGCCGGATGTGTACGTCCGCGCGGGCGGCAACCGTTCCGAATCGGATGACTACCGTGATGGCAACGGCGCGGTAGTGCCATCTGGATGGCGCAAGTGGAGTGGCGACCTCGCCATTGGCTGGACACCCGATGCCGATACGCTGCTGGAGGTGTCTGCCGGCACCGGCGATGCCATTGCACGCTATGGCGGACGCGGCATGGACGGAGTCGCCTTTGCACGCCGCAGCCACGGCGCGCGCCTGGAAAAACGCAACCTGCCCGGTGCCTGGGACGCGCTGCTGGCCAACGTCTACTACAACAACGCTGACCACGTGATGGACAACTACACACTGCGCGTGCCGGATCCGGACAGCCGCATGCCGATGCCGATGGCCTCCAACGTGGACCGCCGCACCCGTGGCGGCAGGATCAGCAGTGAATGGCGTTGGCAGGACGTGGTGATCGTGGCCGGGGTGGATGCGGAGGACTCACGCCATCGAGGTCGCAGTGCGATGGGGCGGGGGCGCTACCGGCTGTTGCCGAAGACGGCCGACGCGCAGTTCCGACGCCACGGCGTGTTCAGCGAACTCACCCTGGGAGCAGGCAGCGCGCAGCGCTGGATCGGAGGCTTTCGCGTGGATCGCGCGCAGGCCGTGGACCAGCGGCAGCGGGGTGGCGGCATGATGCCGATGCCCAATCCGACCTTCGGTGAACAGCGCCTTGAGTGGCTGGGAAGCGGCTTCCTGCGCTGGGAGCGCGACCTGTCCGATGGCCTGCAGCTATACGCCGGCCTCGGCCACAGCGCGCGCATGCCTGACTATTGGGAGCTGTTTTCACCCGATGCCGGACCCATCGACTCGCGCAATGCCTTCGATGCCGTCCAGCCCGAACGGACCACCCAGCTGGACATGGGCATGAAGTACCGCCACGCGCGGGTGGAAGCATGGGTATCCGCCTACGCCGGACGTCTGCAGGACTACATACTGTTTGATTACCAGGCCGGCGCGAGGAGGGGCAACCAAAGCCGGGCGCGGAACGTGTCAGCGCGCATCGCCGGCGCCGAAGCGGGCCTGCAGGCACAGCTGGACGCGCAGTGGAAGGTGGGCTGGACGCTGGCCTACGCCTGGGGCGAAAACCGCAGCGATGGGGCGGCACTGCCACAGATGCCGCCGCTGGAAACGCGTCTGAGCGCGGACTGGCAGGGCGCGCGCTGGAGTGTCGGCACGCTGCTGCGGGCAGCCATGCGCCAGCGCCGGGTGGCAGTGGGGCAGGGCAATGTGGTGGCGCAGGACCTGGGGCCCAGCGCGGGCTTCGCCACGCTGGGGGTGAACGCCACGTATCGCTTCACCCCGACCCTGCAGGCCAGCGTCGGGGTGGACAATCTGTCCAACCGAACCTACGGCGAACACCTGAACCTGGCCGGTAGCGCCGATTTCGGCTTTCCGGCGGATCCGGTACGGATCAACGAGCCCGGTCGCACCGCGTGGATGAAGGTGGATTACCGGTACTGAGCTGGCTGCGGCGAATCAGCTGCAGGCCGCTCGCCGCGCAAGGCCGACACATCCCGATACACGATGACACCCTGGCGCAAGCCCTTGCACGGAAAGGGTTCCGGTCGCTATCGCCGGCTGCGTGGGCTGCGGTAAACGCTTGGCACATACGGTCTTCGCATGGCGCCCCTACACTCGCCGGTCATGCAGAGGACGGGACTATTCATGGTGGGACGTATCGCAATGGGCACGGCCGTTGGCCTGGCCCTGGTGTTGCTGGCCGGCTGCAAGGGCGAACCGCAGGCGGCGCGCCGCCAGGGCGCCGATGTGCCGGTCACCGCGCAGGTCGTGGAATCGGCCGCGTGGAGCGATACGTTGCAGGCACTGGGCACGGCCAAGGCGCGTGAATCGGTGACCATCACCGCCAAGGTCAGCGAGATCATCGAGCAGGTGCACTTCGAAAGTGGCCAGCAGGTGGCTGCCGGCACCCCGCTGGTCACCCTGCGCGGCCTGGCCCAGCAGGCGGCCCTGACCCAGGCCCAGGCCACCTTCGCCGAAGCCGACCAGCTGTACAGGCGCCAGCGCGAACTGGCCCAGCAGCAACTGGTGGCCAGTTCCACCCTGGACACCCAGAAGGCGATCCGCGATACCGCCGAAGCGCGGGTGGCGGAGATGCAGGCCGACATCGGTGATCGCAGCGTGCGGGCACCGTTCGCCGGTGTGCTGGGCATCCGCCAGGTGAGCCCGGGCTCGCTGGTGACCCCGACCACGGCGATCGCCACGCTGGACGACATCCAGCGCATGCACGTGGACTTCCAGGTGCCGGAGGCGGAGCTGTCTTCGCTGGCCAACGGCAACAAGGTCGAAGCCACCAGCGTGGCCTGGCCGGGGCGTACGTTCGAAGGCGAAGTAACCACCATCGATGCCCGCGTCGACCCGTCCACCCGAGCGGTCACCGTGCGTGCCGACTTCGCCAACGGCGACCACGCACTGCGTCCGGGCATGCTGCTGGACGTGCGTATCTACCGCCCGGAACGGCAGGCGCTGGTGGTGCCGGAGATCGCCGTGGTGCAGGTGGGCAGGGACTCTTATGTCTACCGGCTGAAGGCAGACAGCACGGTGGAGCGCGCCGACGTGGTGATCGGATCGCGGCGCGCCGGCGTGGTGGAACTCAAGCAGGGCATCAAGGCCGGCGAGCGCATCATCGTGGACGGCACCGGCAAGCTGCGTCCCGGCCTGAAGGTCGATGCGCGGCCGGTACCGCCGGTGGATGCACCGGAGCCGGAAAAACTGCCGGCACCGCCGGCAGCGCCGGCCTCGGACGCGCCCGTCGCACCGGCCGGTAACGGCGGATGAAACTCTCCAACATCTCCATCCAGCGGCCGGTCTTCGCCGTGGTGATGAGCCTGCTGCTGATCGTGCTCGGCATCATGTCGTTCACCCGGCTGACGCTGCGCGAACTGCCGGCCATCGATCCACCGGTGGTGTCGGTATCGGTGGACTATCCCGGTGCATCGGCGGCGGTGATCGAAAGCCGGGTCACCCAGGTGCTGGAAGATTCCCTGTCGGGCATCGAAGGCATCGACATGATCAACGCGCGCAGCACCAACGGCCGCGCGCAGATCAGCCTGGAGTTCACCAGCAACCGCGATATCGAAGCGGCTGCCAACGATGTGCGCGACGCGGTCAGCGGCGTGGCTGATCGCATGCCTGACGAGGCGCGCGCGCCGGAGATCGAGAAGGCCAACAGCGATGACGAAGCCATCATCTGGTTCAACCTGTCCTCGTCCAACATGGACACGCTGGCCCTCAGCGATTACGCCGAACGCTACGTCGTGGACCGCTTTGCCAGCCTGGACGGTGTATCGCAGGTGCGCATCGGCGGTCGCCAGCGCTATGCAATGCGGATCTGGCTGGACCGCGACCAACTGGCCGCGCGTGGGCTGACCACCGGCGATGTGGAGACCGCGCTGCGCAACGAAAACGTGGAGCTGCCGGCCGGCCGCATCGAGTCGGCCGACCGCGATTTCACCCTGCGTGTGGAGCGCAACTACGTGAAGCCGGAAGACTTCGCGACCATCCCGCTGGGCAAGGGCAGCGATGGCTACGTAGTGCGCATGGGCGATGTGGCCAAGATCGAGCTGGCTTCTGCCGAACGCCGTGCCTATTACCGCAGTAACGGCGAACCCGGCGTGGGCCTGGGCATCGTCAAAACCTCCACCGCCAACGCACTGGACGTGACCCGGCTGGCCCGTGCGCAGGCCGACCGCATCGCCGAAACCCTGCCGCAGGGCACGCAGATCGCCGTGACATTCGACAACACCACCTTCATCGAAGCGGCGGTGGACCGCGTCTACGCCACGCTGGTGGAAGCGATGCTGCTGGTGCTGGTGGTGATCTGGCTGTTCCTGGGCAGTTTCCGCGCCGCGCTGATCCCGGCGGTCACCGTGCCGGTGTGCCTGGTGGCTGCCTTCATCGCGCTGTACGCCTTCGATTTCTCGATCAACCTGCTGACTCTGCTGGCACTGGTGCTGTGCATCGGGCTGGTGGTGGACGATGCGATCGTGGTGGTGGAAAACGTGCAGCGCCGCATCGACCTGGGCGAACCGCCGCTGGTGGCATCCAAGCGCGGCACCGCGCAGGTGGCCTTCGCGGTGATCGCCACCACCGCCGTGCTGGTGGCGGTATTCCTGCCGGTCGGCTTCCTGGAAGGCAACACCGGGCGATTGTTCCGCGAACTGGCAGTGGCGCTGGCGGCCGCCGTGGCGTTGTCCGCGTTCGTGGCGCTGACGCTGACCCCGATGATGGCCTCCAAGCTGCTCAAGCCGCATACCGGCCAGGCCCCGCGTGGCCTGTACGGGGTGATCAACCGAAACCTGGAAAAACTCGCCGGCGGCTACGGCCGCGTGCTGGACCGCCACGTGGACCGCACCTGGATCTACCTGCTGGTGATGGCGGCCACGCTGTTTGCCAGCTGGTTGCTGATCAAGCACCTGCCGTCCGAATTGGCGCCCGCCGAAGACCGCGGCTCGTTCCAGATCATGATCGACGGCCCCGAAGGCGCGGGTTTTGATTACACGGTCGGCCAGGTCCAGGAAGTGGAGGCGATCGTTGCCAAGCATGTGGGCGAAGACCGCCCGATCGTGCGCGCCAACCCACGCGTGCCGGGCGGCTGGGGGTCCAGCGAGGAAATGCACACCGGCCGCATCAGCGTGTTCCTGCAGCCATGGCGCGAACGCTCCACCTCCACCCCGGAAGTGGCCGATGCACTGCAGAAGGACCTCGATGCCGTGCGCGGCGTGCGCGTGCGCACGCAGGTCGGCGGTGGCCTGGTGCGCAGCGGCGGCCAGCCGTTCCAGATCGTGCTGGGCGGGCCGGAATATGCAGAAATCGCCCAGTGGCGCGACCGGATCCTGCTGCGCATGGCCGACAACCCCGGCCTGGTCGGCGTGGATTCGGATTACAAGGAAACCCGCCCGCAGATGCGGGTGAACATCGACCGCCAGCGTGCGGCCGACCTGGGCGTACCGGTGACGGCGATCGGTTCGGCGCTGGAAACCATGATGGGATCGCGCCGGGTCACCACCTTCGTCGACAACGGCGAAGAGTACGACGTGCTGGTGCAGGCCGGCCGCGACGGCCGCGCCACGCCGGCCGACCTGGCCGCCATCCGGGTGCGCTCCAGCTCCGGTGAGCTGGTGCCGCTGTCCAACCTGGTCACGCTGAGCGAAGTCGCTGAAGCCGGTTCGCTGAACCGGTTCAACCGCCTGCGCTCGATCACCATCAGTGCCGGCCTTGCGCCCGGCTATCCGCTCGGCGAAGCCATCGCCTGGGCCCAGGGGGTCACCCGTGAGGAGCTGCCGCAGCATGCGCAGATCAGCTGGAAGGGCGAATCGCGCGAGTACCTGAGTTCAGGTGGGGCGGTATTACTGACCTTCGCGATGGCCCTGCTGGTGGTCTATCTGGTGCTGGCCGCGCAGTTTGAAAGCTTCATCCATCCGCTGACCATCATGCTGACCGTGCCGCTGGGCGTGCTCGGTGCGCTGGTAGGGTTGTGGGTGAGCGGTGGCACGGTGAACCTGTTCAGCCAGATCGGCATCGTGATGCTGGTGGGCCTGGCAGCGAAGAACGGGATCCTGATCGTGGAGTTCGCCAACCAGCTGCGCGATGAGGGACGCACGGTACGCGAGGCGATCATCGAATCGGCGCGCGTACGCCTGCGCCCGATCCTGATGACTTCCATCGCCACGGTGGTCGGTGCGATCCCGCTGGTGGTCGCCGGCGGGCCGGGTTCGGCCAGCCGTGGCACCATCGGCGTGGTGATCATCTTCGGTGTGACCCTGTCCACCTTCCTGTCGCTGTTCGTGGTGCCGGCGTTCTACGCCCGCCTGGCGCCATTCACGCGTTCGCCTGAAGCGGTGGCGCGCGAGCTGGAAAAGCAGGAGAAGGACACCCCATCGGTGGGCGGCCACGCCTGACCGGCGGCTGCCGTGGGTGACGCCCCGGGCCCCGGTGGGCGACGACCCGGCTCCGGTGGGTGACGACCCGGCTCCGGTGGTGACGACCGTTGGTCGTCACAGCTTCTGATGGACCAGGGGCGTGACGACCAACGGTCGTCACCCACCACGACCAACGGTCGTCACCCACCAAGAGTTCCATTCGCCAGCTAGAATCAACCCGGTTCCCTTCAGCCGACGGGACGTCCCTTGTTCCGCCGACTGGAGAGAGCGCGTGGAAGCAGCCGTACATTTCATCAACAGCATCATCTGGAGCAAGGCGCTGATCTTCATGTGCCTTGCCGCCGGCCTGTATTTCAGTGCCCGGACCCGTTTCATGCAGATCCGCGGGTTCTTCGAAATGTGCCGGCTTACCGTGTCCGGCGAGAAGTCCGATGCCGGTGTGTCCTCGTTCCAGGCGCTGGCCATGTCGATGGCCGGCCGCATGGGCATCGGCAACATCGCCGGCGTCGCCACCGCCATCGCCTTCGGTGGCCCCGGCGCCATCTTCTGGATGTGGGTGATGGGCTTCCTGGGCGCCTCCACGTCCTACATCGAATGCACGCTGGCGCAGATCTACAAGACCAAGGACGCCGAAGGACGCTACCGTGGCGGCCCGGCCTACTACATCGAAAAGGCCATGGGCCTGAAGTGGTATGCGATGGCCTTCGCGCTGGCCACGATCGTCGCCGCCGGTTTCCTGATGCCCGGCGTGCAGGCCAACGCCATCGCCGACAGCATCGTCAACGCCTGCCGCGGTGGCGCCCTGTGCGGCCCGCTGGATGGCCAGGTGTTCGGCATGGAGCAGGTGCAGGCAATGAAACTCGGCATCGGCGTGGCGGTCGCGCTGCTGCTGGGCGTGGTCATCTTCGGCGGCGTCAAGCGCATCGCCAGCTTTGCGGAAATCGTGGTGCCGTTCATGGCCGCCGGTTTCATCCTGATGGCCATCACCATCATGGTGCTCAATGCCGAGCGCGTGCCGGAAATGTTCGGCATCATCTTCGACAGCGCGTTCGGAACCCATGCCGCGTTCGGCGCGATGATGGGCCTGGCGGTGGAGTGGGGCGTCAAGCGCGGCATCTACGCCAATGAAGCGGGCCAGGGCACGGCACCGCACGCCGCAGCCGCCTCGGAGGTTTCCCATCCGGCCAAGCAGGGCTACGTGCAGGCCTTCGCGGTCTACTTCGACACCATGATGGTATGCACGTCCACCGCCTTCCTGATCCTGGCGGCCGGCACCTACAACGTGTACTCGCCGGAAGCCGGTGCGGCGCCCATCTTCCAGGGGCTTGCCGGCATCGCCGAAGGCGCCGGCTACGCGCAGGCCGCCGTGGAAAGCGTCATCCCCGGTTTTGGCGCGGCGTTCGTGGCGGTGGCGATCTTCTTCTTCGCCTTCACCACGATCATGGCCTATTACTACATGGCCGAAACCAACCTGACCTACCTCAACAACAACGCCAAGCGTCCGCTGACGGTGCTGGTGCTGCGGCTGGGCATCATCGGCATGGTGATCTTCGGTGCCGTGCACAACGCACAGCTGGCCTGGGCGCTGGGCGATATCGGTGTCGGCCTGATGGCCTGGCTGAACATCGTGGCGATCCTCATCGTGCAGAAGCCTGCGATGATTGCCCTGCGTGATTATGAGCGGCAGAAGAAGCTGGGCCTTGACCCGACCTTCGACCCTGTCGCACTGGGCATCAAGAATGCCGATTTCTGGCAGAAGAAACAGGAAGCAGCGTAAGTGAACAACCCCTGGAACAACCGTCGTCCGTCCGCGCGTCCGCCGCGCGCCACCCCGCTGCCGCGCGCTGATGCGCCGGCGACGCCGGCAGCGCGCGGCAATGGCGACGAACTGCGCCTGTTCGGCGTCAATGCCGTGCTGGCCGCCTTCAACCAGCGCCCGCAGGCGGTCCGCAAGATCTACCTGCTGGAAGGCCTGATCCCGCGCATGCAGCCGCTGCTGAAGTGGTGCGTGGCCAACCGGATCGGCTATCGCGTGGTGGAAGACGGGGACCTGAACAAGCTGTCCGGCACCACCCACCACGAAGGCGTGGTGGCCGATGTGCAGCGCGCACCGGTGCTGGAGCTGTCGCAGTGGCTGCAGCAGTTGCCCGAAGGCCCGGTGCTGGCGCTGTGGCTGGACGGCGTGGGCAACCCGCACAACCTGGGCGCGATCCTGCGCTCGGCCGCGCATTTCGGCGTCGGTGGGCTGCTGCTGGCTGAAGGCAGCACGCTGGGCATTTCCGGCGCTGCCGCACGCGTGGCTGAAGGCGGTGCCGAAGCGGTGCCGCTGGTGCAGCTGCCGGCCACCGCCGAGGCGATGGCGCAGCTGCGCCAGGCCGGCTTCAGCCTCGCAGCTACCCTGGTCGAAGGGGGCAGCAACGTGTTCGCTGCCGACCTGCCGCAGCGACTGGTCTACGTGATGGGTGCCGAAGCCGAAGGCATGGACCGGGCCCTGGCCGCGGCGTGTGACCTGCAGGTCTCGATTCCCGGCAGCGGGGCGGTGGAAAGCCTCAATGTGGCGTCGGCAACGGCCGTGCTGCTGGCCCAGTGGGCGCGTTCCCGTATTGCCTGACCCCGCGCTTGTCTTTCATCCCATGGCCGGCAGCCGAAGCGGATAGCACGCTGTAGGCGCGGCATCGCATTGCGTCTCCGATGCGGTGTTGTTGGCCGGTGCATCCGCTGGATGCCGCCCGTCGCGTGGGATGGGTCGCTGCGGCAGCCCGGCCGACTTCACGGCCGGGCTATTTTTCGCCTGCCCGTGTCAGCCTTCGTTGGCCGCGGCGTCAGCAGCACCTGCACGCAGGCCACGTCGCTGCCGCTCTGCGGCCCCAGGCCGCTTCGACCGCGCCAATGCCCACCACGGGGGGCGTCCCTCCTTCAGCGCGAATTTCACAGCTTTCCTGATTGTTGGCGCTTCCTGCGCTGGGCAGTGTGGATACCACCCCCTCTGCCTCATGGAGTTGAGTCGTGAACATTGAGTCGATCGTTGGCGCTGTCGTCGCTATCGTCTGGAGTCCGTACCTGGTCGCGCTGTGCCTGCTGGGTGGCCTGTACTTCAGTATTCGCACGCGCTTCATCCAGCTGCGTGCGTTGCCGGAAATGCTGCGGCTGATGTTCAAGCACCGCGCGTCGGAATCAGGCCTGTCCCCGTTCCAGGCGCTGAACATCTCGCTGTCCAGCCGGGTCGGAGTGGGCAACATCGCCGGTGTCGCGATGGCCATCGCCTTTGGCGGGCCCGGCGCCATTTTCTGGATGTGGGTGGTGGCATTCTTCGGCGCATCCAGCGCGTTCGTCGAATCCACGCTCGCCCAGATCTACAAGCAACGCGACGCACGCGGCCAGTATCGCGGCGGCCCGGCGTACTACATGGAAAAGGGCCTGGGGCAGCGTTGGTACGCGGTGATCTTCGCGCTGTGCACGGTCGCCGCCTCGGCGATGCTGGCCGGCACCCAGTCCAATGCGATCAGCAGTGCATTGCAGGAAGCCTGGGGCCTCCCCGTGCAGGCCAGCGCAGGGGCCGTGGTACTGCTGCTGGCACTGATCATCTTTGGTGGGGTGCGCCGCATCGCCGCGGTCACCCAGTGGATCGTGCCGCTGATGGCCACCGCCTACCTGCTGGTGGCGCTGGTGGTGATGCTGCTCAGCTACGAACGTGTTCCGGAAGTACTTTCGCTGATCATGCGCAGTGCCTTCGGCGTGGATGCCACCTTCGGCGCGATGATCGGCGTGGCGATCCAGTGGGGCGTGCGCCGCGGCGTGCTGTCCAATGAAGCCGGCATGGGCAGTGGCGCCCACCCGGCGGCAGCGGCCGAGGTCTCCCATCCGGTCAAGCAGGGCCTGGTGCAGGCATTCTCGGTCTACATCGACACCATGGTGGTGTGCAGCGCCACGGCGTTCCTGATCCTTTCCACCGGCATGTACAACGTCTACGATCCGGCGGTGAACGGCGTACCCGACCAGGCCCGGATGCTGCTGGACAACCTGCCGGGCATGGAAGCGGGGCCGCGCTTCGTGCAGCACGCGGTGGAATCGGCGTTGCCGGGATTCGGCAAGTCGTTCGTAGCGCTGGCGATCCTGCCCTTCGCCTTCACCACGATCCTGGCGCTGTACTACATGGGCGATACCAACGTCAGTTACCTGTGCCGCGACAAACCGTCGGGGTGGGTCGTCAACGCCTTCCGCGCGCTGTTCCTGGCGCTGGCCGCTTACTCGGCCATCAACAGCGCAACGCTTGCCTGGACCCTGGGCGACATCGGCGTGGGCATGATGAGCTGGCTCAACATCATCGCCATCCTGCTGCTGCACAAGCCGGCACTGGCTGCATTGCGCGATTATGAAAACAGCCGCAAGGCGGGCATAGACCCGGTATTCGATCCTGATCGGTTGGGCATCAAGGGGGCCGGCTTGTGGCAGCGCATCACCGCAGGCATGCGCTAGGCATCGTGCGCCCGGGGTTTGGCCCGGGCGCAGTGGTGCGTGGTCCGGGTCGCCTATTCGCCCGGGGGCACGGTCGCCTTGGCCTCGCTGCCGAAGCTGCCATCGGCATCGGCGGCCAGGTAGGCGAACACGGTATAGGCAGCCACGTTCTGTGCCAGCGCTTTCGGGTCGATCTTGTCCAGCGTGTCGTCGGCGGTGTGATGCAGGTTGAAGTAATCCGTCCCATCCTGCGCCAGCCATGCCCACGCGCCGCCCTTGGCGGCGAGCGGGCCGATGTCCGGGCCCGGGCCGCCCTTGTCGGGCACGTACTCGATGCCCAGCGGCTTGAGTACCTCGGCGATCTGGCGGGTCGCCTCGCGCGATCCTTCCGGGTTCGGCGATCCGGTATTGAAGGCGTAGATACGGCCGGCGCCGAAGTCGCTTTCGGCCGCCAACTGGTGCAGCACGATGTCTTTGGCGTGTGCTTCGGCATAGGCCTTGCCGCCGTACAGACCCTGTTCCTCGTTGGCGAAGGCGACCACCCGGATGCTGCGCTTGGGTGCCTGCTTCAGCTGCCCGATCAGGTGCCCCGCCGCCATGGTGATGCCCACGCCGGCCGCATCGTCGATGGCGCCGGTGCCCAGATCCCAGGAATCCAGGTGGCCGCCGATCACCACGACTTCCTTGGGCAATGTGCGCCCGGTGATCTCGCCGATCACGTTGTAGGACGTCGCCGTGCCATCCCACCCGCAATCCAGTGCCAGGCTCACGGTGGTGGTGCCGCGCGCGACCAGGCGCGCCAGCTGGTCGGCATCGGGCACGGACAAGGCGGCCGACGGCACCGGAGTCAGCCCGTCGTCATAGCGGGTGATGCCGGTATGCGGGACGCGGTGAGAATCGGTGCCGGCCGATCGCATCAGGAAGCCAACGGCGCCCTTGCGGATGGCCTCGGAGGGTCCCTTGCTGCGGATCGCGCCGCCGCGGCCGTAGTCGCGGCCATCGCGGAACGGCAGCATCTGGTAATCGACGAAGGCGATCTTGCCCTGCAACGAACCGGCCGGTGCGGCCTGCAGCGCGGCCAGGTCGGCAAAGCGCACCACTTCGGCCTGCACCTTTCCGCCGGGGCTGCCGCCCAATGCAGTGATCGCCAGCGGCTGCGCATGCGCGCCGACCACGGCGGCGTGTTCGCTACGGCGTTCCCACTTGGGGAAGGTCACCGGTTCCTTCCAGACCTTGTCGAAACCCAGTGCCTTGAAGCGTGCTTCGGCCCAGGCCACGGCACGGGCATCGGCCTCACTGCCCGCGATGCGGGGACCGATTTCCGTCGTGAGCGATTCCACCACCTTCCAGCCGGTGTCGTCGGCCAAGGCCTGTTCGCGCAGCTGGGCTGCGGCGTCCAGCGACGCCGGGGGCAGGGTGGTGATGCGTGGCGCAGCGAACGCCGGTGAGGCCAGCAGGGCAAGGGAAGAGGCGATGGCGAGAACGCGGCGGCGCATGGAGAGGACTCCGGCAGGGGGCATAAGCGTCTGAGCTTAGCAGCGTCGTTGCCGGGTGCATGGGCCCTAGGTCATGTCCATCGGAAATGAGCAGAACCGGACAGATGGCGCAAAGGGGACCTGCAGAACGGGGCAGGTTCCTCTGTCGCGCAAAGGAACCTGACCCCGTGTCGCAGCAGGTAGCCGATCAGGCCTGCGGGCCGGACAGCTTGTCGCGGATTTCGCGCAGCAGCAGCACTTCTTCGCTCGGGCCCTTGGGCGCGGCTTCTTTCTTCTTCGACAGGCGATTGATGCCCTTGATCACCAGGAAGATCGCGAAGGCCACGATCACGAACTGGATGAGGGTATTGATGAAATCACCGTAGCCGATCACCACGGCCGGGATCTCCGCGCCATCGGCGGTGATGCGTGCCGGCGCCAGTGTCCAGACCAGGTCGGAAAAGTCCACCTGGCCGATCACCCACCCCAGCGGCGGCATGATGATTTTTTCCACCAGCGCGGTGACGATCTTGCCGAAGGCCGCGCCGATGACCACACCGACGGCCAGGTCGATGACGTTGCCACGCGTGGCGAATTCCTTGAACTCAGTGATGAATCCCATTGAGATCTCCTGAAAAAAGTGGGGTGTTCGCGTTGAAGGCTAACGCAGCCGACGTCAGCCCGCGATGACGCCGTGGCGCTCGCCGACGTTCTCCAGGCGTGCACTGAAACGGTCGCCCGGCTGCAAAGCGGCCACACCGGCCGGGGTGCCCATGAACACCAGATCGCCGGCACGCAGCTGCCACAGCTGGGACAGCTCGTGCAGGATCTCCGGCACGGTCCAGATCATCTGGTCCAGCAGCGATTGCTGGCGCACCTCGCCATTGATTTCCAACGACAGGTTGAGTGCGGCGAGGTCACCCACTTCACCGGCGTGCACGATCTCGCTGATCGGTGCGGAGGCATCGAAGCCCTTCGCGGTATCCCACGGATGGCCCTTCTGCTTGGCTGCGGCCTGCAGGTCGCGGCGGGTCAGGTCCAGGCCGACGGCATAGCCGTACACCAGCGACAGCGCCTGTTCGACCGGCAGCACGCCTTCGGGCGCATCCACGCCGATGGCCACCACCAGTTCCACCTCGTGGTGCAGGTCAGTGGTGGAAGGCGGGTAGGGGATCACATCGTCGTGGCCGACCACGATGGCATCGGCCGGTTTGCTGAAGAACATCGGCTTGCCGCGTGCCGCTGCGTCCGGCACTGCCGCGCCCATTTCCTTGGCGTGGTCGGCGAAATTGCGGCCCACGCAGTAGATGCGGTGCACCGGGAAGGTGCCGCCGCCCACTACCGGGATGCGGGGGATGGGCTGGGCAGGAATTACATCGGTCATGCGCACGTCCTAACGATCAGGTCGTCGCAGTGTAGCGCCGCGCCATGCTCGGCGAGCGCAGCGGTAAGCAGCCGTGACGACCAACGGTCGTTGCCGACCGCCTACCACCCAGCGGATCAGTGCGTCGGCAACGCCGGCTTGCGCACTACGCGGTACTCGCCTTCCACCACGTTGGCGTCAACCGCCCGTGCGGGCGTCTTGCGCTGTGCCAGCAGCTTCCAGGCCAGGCCGGCCATGATCATCGCCGCACCCAAGAACACACCAACGAACACCATCACGCCCAGGATGGCGACGCCGAGCAGACCCACCGCTACGCGCACCAACGGATGACGCGGCTTGCGCGGCGCAAACAGGGTGCGGAACTGGCTGAACTGGAAGGTGCGGTTGATCATCGGTAACTCACCAGGCTGAAATCAGCGAGCAACCAGTATCGGGGCGGGACTCTTCCACTGAGTGAAAAAATCGTTAATCCGCAGGGCTGTTCATTGCAGATCAAGGACTTGCGTTCATGTGACATCCAGCCACAAACACAGGCGTGCGACAATCGGAGTTCTTTCTAAAGCAGAGTCAGAAATGACCGACCAGCCGTTGATCGCCCTCGAAACCGTTGCCGACGGCGGCTTCGCCGAGACTGAGGTGCTGATCGAGGGTGACGCGGAATCGCTGGTGATCCATCGTGACGGTGACAGCGTGCGCGGCTTCCTCAACATCTGCCCGCACGCCGGCCGACGGCTGGATTGGGCGCCGGGGCAGTTCCTGAAAAGCCGTGAAGGCCATCTGGTCTGCGCCGCGCATGGCGCCTCGTTTGCACTGGACAGTGGTGAATGCGTAGCCGGACCGTGCAAGGGGGATCGGCTGCGTGCGGTGCCGCTGCAGGTGCGTGATGGACAGGTGTTCCTGGCGGATTGAGCGCGGGGAATGACGGCCAGCGGCCGTCGCTACCGGCTTGCGACAGCGTGACGACCAACGGTCGTCACCCACCAGGGCAGGCCGTCAGCACTGCCGCCTCAGAACATGATGTTGATCATCGCTACCACCACCATCGTATAGACCAGCGACAACGGTGCGCCGACCCGCCACAGCTCGCGCGGGGTGTAATTGGCCGGGCCGGTGATCATCGAAATCACCGGATTGGAGGCGGTCATCAGGTTGTTGGACGCTGACAGCGCCACGATCAAGGCGAATGCGGTGGGGTTGCCGCCGGCGGCCAACGCCAGGTTGACCGCGATCGGCACCATCACGATGGTCGCCCCCACGTGGCTTATCACCAGCGAAAACGCCGTGGTCAGCAGCGCCAGCGCCACTTCCAGCACCCACAAGGGGATGCCTTCGGGCAGTCTGTCGATGGTGTGCCCGGCCACCCAGGCGGCCGCGCCACTGGAATCCATCGCCCAGCCCAGCGGAATCAGCCCGGCCATCATGAAGACGGTCTTCCAGTTGATCGATGCGTAGGCCTCGTCCATGCGCAGCACGCCGGTCAGCAGCATGCCGGCCACGCCGGTCATCAGGGTCAGCGCCACCGGCAGCTTGGAGGTCAGTGCGATCAGGATGGTCAGCGCGAAGATGCTCATCGCGATCTTGAACTTGTGCGGGCGTTGTTCGCCCTTCGGGTAGTCGGTGACGATGACGAACTCGCGGCCGCGCGCTGCCTGCGCCAGGTCGGTCCAGATGCTGTGGAAGACCAGCATGTCACCGGCGCGCAGCTGCACATCGCGCACATCCTCGCGGATCACCTGCTTGTCGCGGTTGATCGCCAGCAGGCTCAGGCCGCGCTCCTTGCGCAGGCGCAGTTCGGCCGCACTCTTGCCGATCACGTCCGACGTCGGCGGCACCACCGCTTCGGAAATACCGGCACGGCTGGGGTTGAACAGGTCGCCCAGGTGCTTGAGCCGCGAGGACATGCGCAGGAACTGGTTCTGCGCGAAATCGCTGACCAGCTGGCGCGACCCCATCACCCCGATCACGCTGCCCACCCAGATGCGCATCTCCGCCGGCGGTGCCAGGCGGGTGTCGTTGCCGGTCTTGAGCGCCAGCAGCAGCGGTGCATCGTGCAGGGTTTCGGCCTCGCCCAGGGTCATGCCGACCATCGGGCTTTCGGCGGTGACCACCAGCTCGAAGACATCGCCCTCGATGCCGTAGGTCTTGGCGAAGTAGCTCTCCGTACGCGCCGGGGTCACCCCGTCATTGGCCAGCGTTTCCTCTTCCACCAGCTTGCGGTCGCCATAGAAGTGGAAGTACAGCAACGCGGCCACCAGCAGGGCCACGCCGATCGGCAGCGGGGCGAACATCCGCAGCGGTTCGATGGTGGCCAGGCCCGAAGGCAGGTTGTTGTTGGCCGAAGCCAGCAGATCGTTGAGCAGGATCAGCGGCGAGTTGCCGACCATGGTCAGCGCACCGCCCATCACGATGGCCGCGGCGATCGGCAGCAGCAGGCGCTGCAGGGTCAGTCCGGTGCGCGCGGCCAGCCGCGAGGCCACCGGCAGGTACAGCGCCATCACCGAAGGGTTCTGCATGAACGAGGAGTTCAAGCCGGCGATCGCGGTGGTCATGATCAGCAGCCGCTGTTCCACCCCGTGGCCGCGTCGCAGCAGCCAGGCGGCCAGCCGGTTCAGTGCGCCGGTGCGGTCCAGGCCCGCGCCCAGGATGGTGGTGGCGATGATGCTCATCACCGCGTTACCGGAGAAACCACCGAAGATTTCTTCCGGCGCGATCAGGCCGGTGACGCCCAGCACCACCAGCACCACCAGCGCGACCACGTCGGCGCGGATGCGCTCGAACAGGAACATCGCCATCGTGAAACCGACCAGCCCGAGGACGAGCTTCATATCGGTGGTCAGCGTCAGCGCGGTTTCCATGGGGGGCGCGATCCGGTCGGTGTCAGGGGGTCAGGTGCGGTCGTACAACAGGTCCCAGACGCCATGGCCGAGTTTCTGGCCGCGGGTCTCGAAATGGGTCTGCGGCCGCCATTCCGGACGCGGTACCTGGCCGCGTGGGCCGGCCCGGTTGACCAGCCCGGCGGTCGCGTCGAGCACGTCCCACATCTGCTCGGCGTAGTCTTCCCAATCGGTGGCGCAGTGCAGCCGACCACCGGGGCGCAGCTTGCGCACCAGCAGTTCGGCGAACGCCGGCTGCAACAGGCGACGCTTGTTGTGGCGCTTCTTGTGCCACGGATCCGGGAAATAGATGCGCACTTCATCCAGCGCGCCGTCGGCGATTTCCTTTTCCAGCACTTCCACCGCGTCGTGGTGGTACAGCCGCACGTTGTCGACATCGTCGTCGGCCAGCGCGTTCAGCAGCCTGCCCACACCGGGGGCGTGGACTTCGATGCCGATGTAATCGCGGCTGGGATCCTGCTGGGCAGCGAAGCGCAGTGCCACGCCATTGCCGAAGCCGATCTCCATCACCTTGTGCGCATCGCGGCCGAAGGTTGCGGCAAGATCACGCACTTCACCGCTGAAATCCAGGCCGAAACGCGGCCAGCGCTCATCGAATGCACGCTGCTGCGCCGGGGTGAAGCGGCCTTGGCGGAGCACGAAGCTGCGGATCTCGCGGCGTCCTTCGTGGACGGTGAACGGCTTGGCCGGAGCCTTGGAGCCGGTACTGGAAAACGGGTCGGTCATCAGCCGATCAATCCATCAATGGGGGAAGAGGCGCTGGCATAGCGCTTGCGCGGGATGCGGCCGGCCAGGAAGGCTTCACGGCCGGCTTCGACTGCCTTGCGCATCGCGCTGGCCATCAGCACCGGGTGGCGCGCGCCGGCAATGGCGGTATTCATCAGCACGCCATCGCAGCCCAGCTCCATCGCGATGGCCGCATCGGAGGCCGTACCCACGCCGGCGTCCACGATGATCGGCACCTTGGCGTCTTCGATGATCTGCAGCAGGTTGTACTTGTTCTGGATGCCCAGCCCGGATCCGATCGGCGCAGCCAGCGGCATCACCGCCGCGCAGCCGATCTCTTCCAGGCGCTTGGCCAGGATCGGGTCGTCGGAGGTGTAGACCATCACCTCGAAGCCGTCTTTCACCAGCATCTCGGCCGCCTTCAGCGTGGCGACCACGTCCGGATACAGCGACTTCTGGTCGCCGAGCACTTCCAGCTTGGTCAGGTTGTGGCCATCGAGCAGCTCACGCGCCAGCCGGCAGGTGCGCACCGCGTCTTCGGCGGTATAGCAGCCGGCGGTGTTGGGCAGGATGGTGAAGCGGTCCGGCGGCAGCACGTCCAGCAGGTTCGGTTCGCCCGGGTTCTGGCCGATGTTGGTGCGGCGGATGGCGACGGTGACGATCTGCGCGCCGGCGGCTTCGGTGGCCGCGCGGGTTTCTTCCAGATCCTTGAACTTGCCGGTGCCGGTGAGCAGGCGCGAGGCGTAGGTCTTGCCGGCGATGACCAGCGAATCAGAGGGGGCGTGATGGTTCATGACGCGATTATCGCATGGGGTAACCGGCGCCGGGGCTCGCCGCACGCGGGCGTTGAAGCGCCCGGTAGTCACGCGCTGGCCGTCTGCTTCTGTTTCGGGGGAGCGAGCGTTGGTCGTCATGCTTCAGCCTGCCGCTGCGCTCGCCGAGCATGGCCCGGCGCTGCCGAGGGCAAGCGTCAACCACCGCCCAGCGCGTGCACGATCTCCACCACATCGCCGTCGGCCAGCACATGGGTGGCATGCAGGCTGCGGGTGATGATCTCGCTGTTCACTTCCACCGCAACGCGACGTTCGAGCAGCTGCTCGTGCTGCAGCAGGTCGTGGACGGTGGCGCCGGGGGGCAGGGTGCGGGATTGGCCGTTGAGCTGGATGTTCATGTCGTTATTGTCGCTGATACGGCCATGGCAGGCAGGTTCAATCTGTCATCCAGCGCTCAAGTGTTGTGTTCAAGGGACGCCAGGCGACACTGCATGCCGCGGCGCAGCGTGACTTTGCCTGCGCTGATGAAACCATTGCACCGTGCGCTGGCGTATTGCCGGCGCTTGATCCCACAGGAGTTCCCCATGTTGTCCAGCAAACGTCCCGTCCGCACCCTTATCGCTGCGGCGCTCGCGCTTGCCGCGTTGCCGGCGATGGCCGCCGATCCGGCCTTCAACCGCACGGTGTTCTTTGGCGACAGCCTGACCGACAGCGGCTACTTCCGTCCGCTGCTGCCGCCTTCGGTGCAGCCGGTGACCGGCAAGTTCACCACCAACCCGGCGTGGGTATGGGCCGAGCACGTAGCCGACTACTACGGCACCAATGCCACCCCGAATGGCAACGGCCAGAGCGGTGACAACTATGCCGCCGGTGGTGCCACCGTAGCCACCGACCTGGTCGGCGCACTCGGCCCGACGCCGTCGCTGAAGACCCAGGCGGCCCGTTACCTGGCGGCCAATGGCGGCAAGGCCGATGGCAACGCCCTGTACACCGTGTGGGGCGGTCCCAACGATCTGTTCGGCATCACCAACCCGGCCCAGGCGCCGGCGGTGATCGCGGCAGCGGTGACCAACCAGATCGGCATCGTCGGCAGCCTGCAGGCCGCTGGCGCCAAGTACGTGCTGGTGCCGAACCTGCCGGACATCGGCCTGACCCCGATGGCCCGCGCCGGTGGCCCGGCAGCCATGGCGCAGTACACCGCCGTGGCCACGGCCTACAACAATGCGTTGTATGGCGGCCTGACCCAGGCCGGCATCGAGTTCATCCCGCTGGACACCTTCACCATCCTGCGTGAGATCGTCGCCAGTCCGACCACCTACGGCTTCCGCAACGTCACCGACATGGCCTGCACCTCGGCCTCGTCGGTGACCTGCAACCCGACCAGCCTGGTCGCCCCGGATGCCGCCAACGCCTATGTATTCGCCGATGGCGTGCATCCCTCCGCGGCCACCCACCAGATGCTCGGCCAGTACGCCGTTTCGGTGCTGGAAGCCCCGCGCCTGCAGCAGGTGCTGACGCATTCGGCACAGACGGTCGGTCGCTCGCGCGCTGACCAGGTCAGCCTGCACCTGGGCGGCGCCCCGGCCGATGGCCTGTCGTGGTGGGGTGGAGTGCGTGGCGACATGCAGCGGTACGACCACGCCGACCTGTACGACGGCCTGGCCCCGGCCGGCCTGTTCGGCATCGACTGGGCGCGTGATGGCATGGTCGTCGGCGGCTTCGCCGGCTATGGCCGCATGGATGCCGATTTCGGCAACAGCCAGGGCGACTTCACCCAGTCCGACACCACCGTAGGCCTGTTCGCCGGCTGGTATGGCGAACGCGCTTGGGTGAACGGCCAGGTCAGCTACAGCTGGCTGGACTACGACGTCACCCGCAAGGTGCACCTCGGCCCGGCCACCCGCGAACACAAAGGCTCGCCGGAAGGCAGCAACCTGACCGCCGCACTGAACGCCGGCTACGAGTTCGGCCAGGAAGGCAGCTTCCGCCACGGTCCGGTGGCCGCAGTGATCTGGCAGAAGGTCAAGCTGGACGGCTATCTGGAAAGCAATCCGAGCAGCACCGCACTCGGCTACAGCGACCAGGACGCCGACTCCACCGTCGGCCGCCTCGGCTGGCAGGCACGCCTGGACGGCGGCAGCATCAAGCCGTACGTGCAGGTCACCTACGACCATGAGTTCGAAGACCGCCAGGAAGGCAGCGCCTTCCTGCAGAGCCTGCCGGGCGTGGGCAGCTACCGCGTGCCGGGCCTGAAGTTCGACAAGGACTACGCCACCGCCATCGTGGGTGCGCGCATGGAACTGTTCGGCCTGCAGAGCAACATCGGCCTGAGCGCGACCACGATGCAGAAGAAGGCGATGGACACCTCGATCTTCGCCAGCTTCAGCGGCGCGTTCTGACGGTAGGGTAGTGACGGCCGCTGGCCGTCATCGCCATGGTGGGTGACGACCGTTGGTCGTCACCTCCCGCACTGCGGCGGATTGCGCTTTCCATGGCCCGCCGCCTACACTGTCGCCCTGCATTGCAGGTGTAGCTCAATGGTAGAGCTGTAGCTTCCCAAGCTACTGACGAGGGTTCGATTCCCTTCACCCGCTCCATCGCATGAAAAAGGGGACGGAGGGGATTAAGTCGTTAATGGCCATGCTGCCAGATACGACTTAATCCCCTCCGTCCCCTTTTACGTGCCGCGCGCTATGCTTCGCGCTTCCGCACGGCCCGGCCCCGATGAAACTCGCCATCCTTTCGCGCAACAGCAAGCTGTACTCCACCCGCCGCCTGGTGGAGGCCGCGCGCAGCCGGGGCCACACGGTGCGCGTGCTCGATCCGTTGCGCTGCTACATGCGCATCGCCGCCGACGGTTTCAGCATGCATTACAAGGGGCGGCCGATGACCGGGGTGGATGCGGTGATTCCGCGCATCGGCGCCTCGGTGACCCGCTACGGCACCGCCGTGCTGCGCCAGTTCGAACTGATGGGCGCGCGTACCCCCAATCCCTCCGATGCCATCCTGCGTTCGCGCGACAAGCTGCGCGCCCACCAGCTGCTGGCAGCCAAGGGCATCGACATGCCGATCACCGTGTTCGGCGACAACCCGGATGACACCGTCGACCTGCTGTCCATGCTGGGCCCGCCACCGCACGTGGTGAAGCTCAACGAAGGCACGCAGGGCAGGGGGGTCATCCTGACCGAGAAGGCCAGTGCCTCGCGCGGCATCGTCGATGCCCTGCGCGGCCTGTATGCCAACTTCCTGATGCAGGAGTTCATCGGCGAAGCCCAAGGCGCCGACCTGCGCTGCCTGGTGGTCGGCGACCAGGTGGTGGCGGCCATGCAGCGGCAAGCGCCGGAGGGCGACTTCCGCTCCAACCTGCATGCCGGTGGCACCGCCCAGGCGGCCAAGGCCAGCCGTGCCGAGGCGCAGGTTGCGGTGAGATCGGCCAAGGCGCTCGGGCTGAGCGTGGCCGGGGTGGACCTGATCCGCTCCGCGCGCGGTCCGCTGGTGCTGGAAGTGAACTCCACGCCGGGGCTGGAAGGGGTTGAAGGAGCGTGCAAGGTCGATATCGCCGGACGCATCATCCAGCATGTCGAAAAAATCGTAAGTCGTTGAATATAAAAGTAAATGCGCTTCTCTTTTCTCGTGAGACGCCGATTTAACGACCCTTTAATCGGCACTGACGTAATGTCCATCAAACCGCAGCTCTGCCTCATCAGCAGGATCGGTATCGGGATATGAAACTTCAGACCCGGACGGAGACGTCCGGGTCTTTTTTATGCGACCGCCCACGCCGCCAGCGCCTCGCTTGATCGACCCGCCCATCGCTCGTACAGTTGGGTTTCGTTCATGGAGGAAGCAAAGATGAAGTCAGTTCTGATTGCAGCATTCGCCGTTGCGTTCGGCGTGGCCGGTGTCGCCCACGCCAAGATTGACTCCAAGCCCGCCCGCGATTCCGCGCTGGTGCAGCTGGATGTCGAGGAGTCCGTCTCCCAGCAGCTGGCCCGCGTGGAAGGGGCGCTGCACAGCGAGCAATACAGTGAGATCGGCGTTGAGGACAAGAGCAAGGTCAGCGCCGCCCTCGCGCGCATCCGCGACAACCTGGGCGAGTACGAGACCGTGGAGCAGGCCAATCCGCAGGCCCGCACGGCGATCTACAACGACCAGGAGCTGATCAACACCATCCTGACGCGCGCCCATGCCGACAGCAAGATGGTCTGCCAGCGCGAGCGCCTGACCGGCAGCAACCGCCAGACCCAGGTGTGCATGACCGTTGCCCAGCGTCGTGATGCCCGCAACAACGGCGCAGAGGCGCTACGCAACTACAACCGCGTCAATCCGTACGACGCTAATCGCTGAGCGTCGCGTAACGGGGCTCGACACCGGTGCACGGGAATCCGCCTGTGCCGGTGTTGGGCTCCTTGCCTGCGCGGCGGCGGTACTTTCCTCCCTTGATTCCTTCCTCACATGACTCTTACAGTCAGGGATCTTTCAAGGAGGAGACCAGGATGAAAACGCTTCACACCGTGGCCTTTGCCATCGCCCTCGGCCTGACCAGCCTGTCAGCCCAGGCCTATGTGCAGTCCGAATCGGCGGCCGGCAATACCCGGGCGCCTGTCCAGCTCAACGTGAAGGTGTCCGCCCAGGAGCAGTTGGCCGGTGTGGAGCGCGCGCTGTACAGCGAGCACTACAGCGAAGTGAGCCTGGAAGACAAGAGCAAGGTCAGCGCGGCGATCAACCGCATCCGGACCCGGCTGGGCAACCACGACAGCGTCGAGCAGACCACCCCGCAGGCCCAGACCGACATCCTGAATAACCAAGCGGTGGTCAACACCATCCTCAGCCGGGCCCATGCGGACAGCCGCATGGTCTGCCGCCGCGAGCGTGCCACCGGCAGCAACCGGCCGGAGCGGGTGTGCCTGACCGTGGCCCAGCGTCGCAAGATGCAGGAAGATTCCAAGGAAGGCCTGCGTCGCTTCCAGCACACCAATCGGTGACCTTGACGCTACCTGCGCGCGGTTTCGTGTGAAATGTTAATGCCCGGGTCTGTATGGTTGGCGTCAGCCGGCAACAGCCCCCGGGTCGCAACCTGCGGGTTGCGGCCATGCCGACCCCGGCACCCCATCATGAAACAGAGGTCCCAGTGCGAATTCTCGTCATCGAAGACAACAGTGATATTGCCGCCAACCTCGGCGATTACCTCGAGGACCGCGGCCACACGGTGGACTTCGCCGCCGACGGCGTGACCGGCCTGCACCTGGCCGTGGTGCACGAGTTCGACGCCATCGTGCTGGACCTCAACCTGCCCGGCATGGACGGCATCGAAGTCTGTCGCAAGCTGCGCAACGAAGCGCGCAAGCAGACCCCGGTGCTGATGCTGACCGCGCGCGACTCGCTGGACAACAAGCTGGCCGGTTTCGATTCCGGTGCCGACGACTACCTGATCAAGCCGTTCGCGCTGCAGGAAGTGGAAGTGCGCCTGAATGCGCTTTCGCGCCGCGGCAAGGGCGTGCAGACCCGCGTGCTGGAAACCGGTGACCTGGAATACAACCTGGATACGCTGGAAGTGCGCCGCCAGGGCAAGCTGCTGCAGCTCAACCCGACCGCACTGAAGATCCTGCAGGCACTGATGGAAGCCTCGCCGGCCGTGGTGACCCGCCAGGAGCTGGAAACCCGCGTGTGGGGCGAGGAACTGCCGGATTCGGATTCGCTGCGCGTGCATATCCATGGCCTGCGTGCGGTGGTGGACAAGCCGTTTGAAGTGCCGATGATCCAGACCCGCCATGGCATCGGTTACCGGATCGCCGCGCCGGATGCCTGAAAACGCAGCACCCAGGCGGGCACGCCGGCGCGGACCGTACCGTCGCCGGCTGCGCAGCCGCATCATCGTCTCCTTCGTGCTGTTGGGCTTCTGCCTGACCACGCTGTTTGCGTTCGCCACCAACTGGGCGCGCATGCGGGTGGAAAACCAGCTCGTCGAAGACGTGATGAATCGCAATATCGACGAATATGCTCGGCGTTTCGCGTCCGATTCCAGCCGTAATCCCGATCTTCCCGTGCAGCAGATGTTCGCCCGGCTGGTCAAGCCGGACCGCTTCGAAGCGCTGCGCCAGGAAGAACCCGACTGGTACGAATTCACCGACGGCATCCACAGCGTCAGTGGCACCGATGATAGCGGCCAGCCGTACTCGTACAAGCTTGCGGTGCGTAAGACGCCCCAGGCGTGGTTCTTCCTTGCGTATGACATGACCGAGAGCCTGCGCGGGGAGACACAGCTCAACCGCGCGCTGTTCCTGTCCGTGCTGGTGTTCAGCCTGCTGTCGCTGGTGCTGGGCTGGTGGTCGGCATCGAAAGTGATGAAGCCGGTATCGGACCTGGCCAAGCGGCTGCGCGCCTACCGTGGCGGCACCAGTGATCCCGAACCGCTGGCCCCGCGCTTCCCGGACGACGAAGTCGGCCAGCTGGCGCAGGCGCTGGATGATTATTCGTCGCGGCTGACCGAAGTGGTGCAGCGCGACCGCGAGTTCAACGCCGACGTCAGCCACGAGCTGCGCACCCCGCTGGCGGTGATCCGTGGCGCCACCGAACTGCTGCTGACCCGGCCCGGGCTGGACGAAAAAGTACTGCAGCGCCTGCAGCGCATCCAGCGTGCCGAGCAGCAGTGCAGCGATCTGATTGGCGCCTTGCTGCTGCTGTCGCGCAACGAGCGCGGGCAGGGCACCAGCAATGTGGCGCGGGTGGCCGAACAGCTGCTGGATTCGCACCGTGCGCAGCTGGGTGGCAAGCCGATCACGCTGACCCTGGAAGGCGCCCGCGACGTGATCGTGGACGCGCCGGAGTCTGCGCTGTCGGTGGCGTTGGGCAACCTGATCGGCAATGCGGTGAAGTACTCGCAGGACGGCGAAGTGCGGGTCAACGTCGGCAACAATGCCGTATCGGTGGCCGACAGCGGCCCCGGCCTGAGCGAAGAAGACGCCGCCAAACTGTTCCAGCGCGGCTACCGCGGCACCCATGCCGGCCACTCGCAAGGCGGCGGCATTGGTCTGTCGATCGTCAGCCGCCTGTGCGACCTGTACGGCTGGCAGGTAAGCGTGCGCCCCGGCGGCGACCGCGGCGTAGTGGCCACCCTGACCTTCGCCCCCAAACTGCTCGGCTGAGCCGCGTCTGGTGGGTGACGACCGTTGGTCGTCACGCTCTTGCCTTCCCTTGCCCTTGCCTTTGCATTTGGTGGGCGACGACCGTTGGTCGTCACGTACCTACCGCCACGCTTGCACTCGTCGCGGCTTCATAGGATGGCCTGCAGGCCCCGGTCGGCAATGATGTTGAGCAACTTCAGGGCAGGGCCTGCGGGATGGGTCTCGCCCTGTTCCCACTTTCGGATCGTGGACGCGGACGTGTGCAGGTGAAGCGCAAAGACTGGCTGGCTGAACCTCAGTTCCTCCCGCAGCCGCTTGATGTCGGCCGCACTGAAGTTCCTGACCGGGGGCGGACACATCGCGTCGAACTCACGCATCGTGAGCTTGCTGATCGCGCCCATATCCTGCAAAGCCTGCATATCGCCGCGCAGCGATTCAATCAGTCTGCTAGTCACACCGCACCTCCAACAATATGCCGCACCTGAGTGCTTTGGCTAGATCCAAGGCCTCAAGGTTCAGCAGTGCCTTACCCGCGAACTGCATCGCCTTTCGCTCTTCAGGGGTGATATTTGCCCTCTCATTCTTCGCGTAACCATGCAGGAAAACATATCGCTGACCGATGCGCGCTGAGATCAGGGTTCGATAGCCGCCACTCTTCCCGCAACCGGCACGGCCGATCCTCTTCTTGAAAAGCTGACCGCCCAGATCAACGTCGAACAGTCCGCACCTCAGTTCCTCAACGGCCTTGCACAAAGCCGCGTCGGGGAGCTTTTCGCTATGTTGCCACCGCGAAAAATCACGTCGTTTGAGAACAATCATTGCCGCTTCGCCAAGTGTACCCGAAACGGGTACAGTCATTGCGCATCGCCAGGAGTGGAGTGGCTGCTGTTCGGACGAATGTGCGGCGGTGGAGGATTTACCTCCATCGGGCAACTGCTTACGTTTCGGTCATGTAACCGGTGAGCCAGCGTGCTCGCACTGCGGTTACGCCTGCCGTAAGGCGCCGGCGCTTAGCTCGCTTCGCCCTTGCCTTTGGTGGGTGACGACCGTTGGTCGTCAGCTCTTGCTTCGCTCCTGCCGCTGCGCTCGCCGAGCACGGCTCGGCGCTACCGCCCCGACTTCGGTAGTGACGACCGCTGGTCGTCACGCTTTTGCTCCACCCCTCACCGAGCACGGCTCGGCGCTGCTGCAGCGAAGATCAACCCAGCGCATCTGCCAACTGAAGATAGGTCTGGTGCAACCGCTCCACCTGCGCCTGCAGCGCATCCGGGTGCCCATCATTGGCCACTACGTCATCGGCCAACGCCAACCGCTGTGCCCGACTAGCCTGCGCATCGATCATCCGCTGTGCCAGCACCGCATCATTGCCATCGCGCTGCATCAGCCGGGCAAGCTGCAGGGCCTCCGGCGCGTCCACCACCAGGATCCTGTCCAGCCAGCCATAGGCCGCACGCCCACCGGCCTCGGTCAGCAGCGGAATCGCCGCGATGGCATAGGGGCCTTCCGCCTGCTCGCATTGCGTGCGCAGCAGCTCGCGGATGGCGGGGTGGGTGATCGCCTCCAGCGCCTTGCGTTCGGCCATATCGGCAAACACGTGGGCACGCAGCCGCGCGCGGTCCAGCGCGCCGTCGCCCAGCAGCATGCCGGGCCCGAATCGTTCGGAAATCATCGCCAGCGCCGGACTGCCCGGCGCCACTACCGCACGCGCGGCCAGGTCGGCGTCGGCGACGGTCACCCCCAGCGCCTCGAAGCGCCGGCTCACCTCGCTCTTGCCGGAGGCGATGCCCCCGGTCAGGCCGACGACGAACCGGCTCATCGCAGGCCGGCGTATCTCAGGTAGCCGTCAATCAACGGCTCGCCCCACATGAAGACCAGCCAGCCGGCGATGGCCAGGTAGGGGCCGAAGGGAATCGGCGTGGCGCGGTCACGGCCCCGGCTGTACAGCCAGATGGAACCGACCACGGCACCCACCACCGAAGAGAGCAGGATGATCGGCAGCACGCCTTTCAGGCCGCACCACGCGCCCAGGGCGGCCAGCAGCTTGAAATCGCCGTGGCCCATGCCTTCCTTGCCGGTCAGCTGTTTGAAGATCCACCACACCGACCACAGTGACAGATAGCCCACCAGCGCGCCCAGCAGGGCAGGCTTGGCGGGCATGTACAGATTGTCGACCGCGCCGATCAACCCCAGCCACATCAAAGGCAGGGTCAATTGGTCCGGCAGCAGCTGGGTGCGCATGTCGATGCCCGACAACGCCACCAGGAAACAGGACAGCACGATAGCGCCGAAGCCCTGCCAGCCGAAGCCGAACTGCCACACGCTGGCGAGCACCAGCACGGCGGTCAGCAGCTCCACCAGCGGGTACTGGATGGAAATCGGGGCCTTGCAATGGCGACATTTTCCGCCTTGGATCACCCAGCTGAACAGCGGAATGTTCTCGTACCACGACAGCTTGTGCTTGCAGTGCGGGCAGTGCGAAGGCTCCACCACGATGCCCGGCGGCGGCGGCTCGTAGATGTCCTCCTGCTCCAGCACCTCGTGCGCGTCGCGCTTCCACTGCCATTCCAGCCGCTTGGGCAGGCGCAAAATGACGACATTGAGGAAGCTGCCGAGCAGCAACCCCAGGCCGGCCGCGGCGGGGTAGCCGAGGACCGGATGCTGGTCTAGAAATGCCATTTGTTATCCAACCACCGCGCCGAGTTTGAAGATAGGCAGGTACATACCGATCACCATACCGCCAACGACCACGCCAATGAAGACCATGATCATCGGTTCCAGCAGGCTGCTCAGCGCGTCGACGGCGTTGTTCACTTCCTGCTCGAAGTACTCGGCCACTTTGAACAGCATGGTATCCAATGCACCAGCCTCTTCGCCGATGCCGGTCATCTGCACCACCATGTGCGGGAAGATGTTGACCTGCTTCATCGCCATGTTGACCGGGTAACCGACCGACACGTCATCGCGCATGCGCAGCACGGCCTCTTCGTAGACCTTGTTGCCGGTGGCGCCAGCGACGATGCCCAGTGCTTCCACCAGCGGCACGCCGGCCTTGAAGGTAACGGCCGTAGTGCGGGCGAAGCGCGCGATGGAGCTGTTGTGCATGATCTGGCCGATCACCGGCACTTTCAGGATCAGGCGATCCATGGCGTGCTGCATGCGTGGTGATCGTTTATAGGCCATGACGGAGCCAACGATTGAGCCCGCGAGCACGATCAAGATCAGCCACCACCATGAAGTCATAAAGCGGGACATATTGACGATCATCTGCGTGAACGCTGGAAGCTCGGCTCCGAAACCAGCAAAAACCTCTTCAAACTGCGGCACAACGAAAAGTAGCAGGATTGACGAAACGATTAATGCGACCGCCATGACCATGGCCGGGTAAAACAGTGCTTTTTTAATCTTGCCCTTCAGTGCTTCGATGTTTTCTTTGTAGTTGGCAACGGTGTCCAGTACGGTTTCAAGTACGCCTGCCCCTTCACCCGCGCGCACAAGATTTCGATAGAGCTCGTCAAACTGGACGGGATGCTTACTGATCGCCTCATGGAGAGATGAGCCACCCTCGATGTCCGTCCGGATGGTATCCACCATCTTCTTCATTCGCGGATTCTTGTGACCCCCGCCGATGATTTCCAGTGACGATACAATTGGAACGCCTGACTTCATCATCGTCGCCATCTGGCGACTAAAGAACGCGATATCTTTGGGTGAGACGGGTTTGCCGGCTGCACCGAAAAGCGGCTTCGACTTCGGCTTCACCACCTTTGGCGTAATTCCTTGGCGGCGCAATTCTGCCTTGAGCAGGTTGGCGTTCTTCGCCAACTGCTCGCCCTTCATCTTGACGCCCCGCTTGTCGGTCCCCTCCCAGACAAACGGTGCCAATTCCATAGTGTTGCGCACTACGGGCTCTTTCCTGATCGCACTGCGACTTGCTGACATTTTGAGCTCCCCGGCCTGCCATCCCCAGCAGGCATCTAGCCGCAGATGCTAGCGGATTCCTGTGCTTCTGGGCAGTGCGGCACCGGTGTGACGCGGTCTGGAGGTCGAAGTGGGCCAAAGGTGACGCAATGCGTCACATTGCTGGGTTCATCGCAGAACCCGTTAACCGGGCTTCCCAATCGGGGAAATGCTGGCATCATTGCCGCCGGGGAGATGAGGAGGTCGTGCCGGGGAAGTTGGCACGCAACCTGCATAGTTTTCCTCTGCAAGGTGCTGCGGCCCGCTCAACCGGTGGGACCACCGGCTCCGGCAGCAGTTCCTTTCCATACCACCTAATTCCTTGGGGATGTACAAATGAAGAACCAGAAGGGCTTTACCCTGATCGAACTGATGATCGTCGTCGCGATCATCGCCATCCTGGCCGCGATCGCTCTGCCGGCGTATCAGGACTACACCACCCGCGCCAAGGTGTCGGAAGTGATCGTCATGGCTGCGCCGGCGAAGCTGGCTGTTACCGAGACCTCTTCGAGCCTCGGCGGTTTGGCTCAGATCACTGCTGCTAACAGCGGATACGAGTTCCCGGGCGCGACCGCTTACGTTTCGGGCATCACCGTTGCTGACGGCACCGGTATTGTCACCGCGGCTTCGACTGTTCCGAACGCCGCTGGCAACATCGTGTTGACCCCGGTCGAAGGAAATGGCGGTCAGCTGACCTGGACCTGCTCGACCACGATCGATCCGAAGTTTGTGCCGGCCGATTGCCGTTAATTTAGTGATGCGGCGGTTCTGATCCGCGCGCAGCATTAGATTGTTGAGGCCCCGCTACGCGGGGCCTTTTTTTATCTGATGACCCGTCCTGAATTGGGTTGACACCTTTTCCCTCTGGAAAAGGGATGTTCAATGAAAGCAACAATCAGGCGCAGCCAACGGGATTACTCGCTGGCCTTCAAGTTGTCGGTGGTAGACCAGGTCGAGCGCGGGGAGCTGACCTACAAAAGGGCCCAGGAGCGTTATGGGATCCAAGCGCGCAGCACGGTGCTTTCCTGGCTTCGTCGGCATGGTCGGCAAGATTGGTCAGCTGGGGCATCATTGCCTCCCATGAGCACTGTCCCCAAAGCCGGGGCGGCCAAGCCGCTGACGCCGGAACAACAGATCAAGGCCCTGCAGGTCCAGTTGCGGGAGGCAAACGAGAAGGCGCAGCTGTTCGAGGCCATCGTGGACGTCCTCAAAGAGGATTACGGGGTAAAAATCGTAAAAAAGCCTTCCGGCAAGTCCTCACGCAAGGGCGCCTCAAAGGCGTAAGCGTGGCAAGGGCTTGCCGCCATTTCGGCATCAGTCGGCAGGCGTTCTATCAGGCCGGGCACCGCCATCAGCGGCGAGACGCTGCTGATGCTACTGCACTGTCACTGGTGAGCGACTGCCGCGCGCGCCAGCCTCGGGTCGGTACGCGCAAGCTGCACCATCTGATTGAGCCGAAGCTGCAGGCGGCGGGGATCGCTCTGGGGCGCGATCGTTTATTTGACGTGCTCCGGGAAGCGCGCTTGCTGGTGCGGCAGCGTCGCGCGTATCACAAGACGACCGATAGCCATCATCGCTTCCGCAAGCACCCTAATCTGCTCAAATTCGGTGAAGAGTGCATCGTTCCCAGCGGCTGCGAACAGGTGTGGGTGGCTGACATCACCTTTCTACCAACAGATGGGAAGTTCATTTACCTGAGCCTTGTTACCGATGCGTGGTCACGCAAGATCGTAGGCTGGAGCGTGAATGAGACGCTGCAGACCGAACATACCGCGCAGGCATTGGAGATGGCCCTGAGAAGCCGGAAAACGAGGCAACGACTGATCCACCATTCGGATCGGGGCATCCAGTACTGCTCGGACAACTATCAGAAGATCCATGCCAAGCACGGCCTGACCTGCTCCATGACCGACGGCTATGATTGCTATCAGAACGCTCTGGCAGAGCGGATCAACGGGATCCTCAAATGCGAGTTTCTGCTCCGTCGCCCACGGGACCTGGGACAGGCTCGGCAGATGGTGGCTGAGGCAGTGGAGATCTACAACGCCGAGCGCCCCCACCTGTCCCTTAAAATGCAGACGCCCGATGCGATGCACCGGGCGTCCTTGGCCGCCTGACGGCGGCCGGATCATCCACCCCATAGGTGTCAACCTATGGCAGGACGGGTCATGAGTTCTCAGCTAGCCCCGCTCACCTGGACTAGGCTTAGACTATGATCTTTCGACAATCGCTCATCCTCCCCATCTTCATCCTCTCCGGCTTCGCAGGCCTGATCTATCAGTCCCTGTGGAGCCAGTACCTCGGCCTGTTCCTCGGCCACTCGTCCTATGCCCAGTCCCTGGTCCTGATGCTCTTCATGGGCGGCATGGCCATCGGCGCGTGGTGGGCCAGCCGCCGCAGCACGGACTGGCGCTACCCGTTGCTCGCCTACGCGGCCATCGAACTGCTGATCGGCCTGCTCGGCCTAGCCTTCGACGGCATCTTCCAAGGCGTCACTGGTTGGGCCTACGCCCACCTGCTGCCCGGCCTTGAAGGGCAGGGTGCCACCGCATTGCGCTGGACAATCGCCACCGTGCTGGTGCTGCCGCAGTGCATCCTGCTCGGGGCCACTTTCCCGCTGATGAGCGCTGGTTACCTGCGTGTGCAGCCACAGGCGCAGGGGGAAGTGCTGGCCGGCTTGTATTTCGCCAACAGCATTGGTGCGGCAGCGGGGGCGCTGGCGTCCACGTATCTGTTGTTGCCGGCGCTGGGGTTGCCGGGCGCGGTGATGGTGGCGGGTGCGTTGAACGTCCTGGTGGCGGTGCTGATTTATCCGTTGGCGCGGGGTGGGGAGTCGGGTGTTGGGTGTCGAGCGAGCTCGACACTACCTGGTGGGGCGGGGGACTTGGATGGGGGGTGTCGAGCTCGCTCGACGCTAGCCGTGGGACGAGATCGGACGGTGGTGGCGGTGCTTTGCATTGCACTGCTTACAGGGGCCAGTTCGTTCGTTTATGAAATTACCTGGGTGCGCATGCTGTCGCTTGCGCTGGGCACTACGCTGCATTCCTTTGAGTTGATGCTCGCCGCATTCATCGCCGGCATTGCGTTCGGCGGGCTGTGGCTGCGCCATCGGGCGGACCGCATGGTCTCACCGCTACGGGCGGCGGGGTGGGTGCAGGTGCTGATGGGGTTGGCTGCGCTGGCGTCGATGTTTGTCTATGCGCAGGCGTTCGAATGGGTCGGATGGCTGATGCGGGTGATCGTGCGTAGTGCGGAAGGCTACGGGCTGTACAGCGTGGCCAGTGCGGTGATTGCGGTACTGGTGATGTTCCCGGCTGCGTTCTTTGCGGGCATGACGCTGCCGCTGTTGACGCTGGCGCTTTTGCGGCAGGGGCGCGGTGAGAAGGTCATCGGGCAGGTGTATGCGTTCAATACGGTGGGCGCGATTGTGGGTGTGCTGGCGGCGGTGCATGTGCTGATGCCGATGTTGGGGCTGAAGTACGCGCTGTTGGTGGCGGCGGTGGTGGATGTGGGATTGGGGGTTTGGTTGTTGTGGCCTGGTGGGGTTGTGGGGGCAGGAGCAGGATCAAAAGCGTGGCGACCAACGGTCGCCACCCACCAAGAGCAAGAGCAGGTCGCCACCCACCAAGAGCGGAAGCGCGGGGCGTTTGTTGCGATCGCGCTGGGAATTGCCGGTGTGATCGCGGCGGTGGCGCTGGTGCGGTTTGATCCGCTGGTGCTCAGTTCTTCGGTGTACCGGCATGGCGGTGTGCGTTTGCATGACAGCGCGAAGATGCTGTTCTTCAAGGACGGGCAGACCGCCACGGTGTCGGTGTTCGAGACCGATCGCGGGGCGGGGCCGGTGCGCTCCATTGCCACCAACGGCAAGGTGGACGCGGGCATGGCGGTCAGCGTGGACCAGGAGCCCAGCGGCGATGAATCCACCATGGTGCTGCTCGGCGCGTTGCCGCTGGCGCTCGGCCATGGCTTCGAGCGGGTGGGGGTGATCGGCTTCGGTTCCGGGCTGACCACGCATACGTTGCTTGGCGATCCGCGCGTCGGCCAAGTGGATACGGTGGAGATCGAGCCAGCCATGGTGGAGGGCGCCAAGCTGTTCGGTGATCGCGTTTCGCGCGCGTATACCGATCCGCGTTCGCACATCGTCATCGACGACGCCAAGGCGCATTTTGCCGGCAGTGGGCGCCGCTACGACCTGATCATTTCCGAGCCCTCCAATCCGTGGGTGGGCGGTACGGCGTCGTTGTTCAGCGATGAGTTCTACGCGTTCGTGCCGGGCCAGCTCAACGACGGCGGCCTGTTCGTACAGTGGCTGCAGTTGTATGAAATCACGCCGGAACTGGTGTCCTCCGTGCTGGACGGACTGGTCGATCATTTCAGCAATGTGCGTGCCTATCTGGCGAATGATTCAGACCTGATCATCGTGGCCACGCCGAAGGGAAAGCTGCCCGAACTCAATGCCGGGATATTCGAACATCCGGCGCTGCGTGCCGAACTGGCGCGCGTGGGTGTGCATGGGTTGGATGATCTGCGCGATACCTACGCGATGGGTGATGCGGCGCTGCGTGCTTACCCGGCGCTTTATCCTTCGCCGCGTCATTCTGATTACCACCCGATCCTCACCCTGCGCGCGCCGGTGGCGCGTTTCCAGCAGGGGTATGTGGGGGACGTGGAATCGATCATGACCGCTCCCTGGCCGCTGACCCGCGCATGGGGTGGGCCGGAGCCGCGCGTACCCCCGGCGGAAGGCGCCCAGCTGAACCTGCAGATGCTGCAACGTCGAAGCACTGCCTATCTGTTGTCGCAGCGGCTGCAGCACGGCGCGGACTTGCCGGGCGGTGGCGACCATGCGTTGGCCGATGCGCTGCGTGCTCTGGGTGAGCGCTGTGAACTGGAGATCACCCCGCTGGAAACGGCCGGGCTGGTGTTTTTCCTGGCCGGTGAAACCGTGCCGTTCCTGGCGCCTGCCGAGCGCGAGGCCCTGTGGGTGCGGCCGACGTGGCGGCCATGTCCGCTGCGCGATCCTACGGTCATCGATGCGCTGGCGCTGGTGTCTGCGGCGGCCACGGATGATCACGCGCAGGTTCTGGAAAGCGGCCAGCGCCTGCTGGAAGGTCCGCACAGTGTTGGCCTGCTGGCGGATGCGCGATCGGGTTATTACCTGTTCGGGGCGATGCAGTATGCGGCGTGGGCGAGCGGTGATACGGCGCTGGCGCGGGCATTGTCGGATCGCTATTGGAACTCGCTGGGAACTGATGCGCGGGCCAGCGGGCGGTTGAGGTTGCTGACCTATATGGCAGCGTTGGGAAAGCAGGAACGGTAGCGCCGAGCCGTGCTCGGCGAGGGCAGCGGGAAGGGCAAAAGCAAAGGCAAAGGCGTGACGACCAACGGTCGTCACCCACCCGGGTAGGTGCTGACGGCCAGCGGCCGTCGCTACGTAGAGCGAGTGTCGCGGTGGGCGTGGCTTTGCTTGGGTGCGAGCATGCGCAGTGAGCTCAAGGTGCGTCCGACCGCCGTGTCGCGCGCTTCGCCCATCGGGCGTCGCTTTTGCAGTTTCGCCCATGTACGCAAGGGCTTGCGGCTGATGGTATGGACGCGCTGGCGACGAAGAGCGTCAGCCGGGATTGCCATCCTGCAAGAATCAAGCTTTTTGCCTCTGTTTTGCCCTTTGGGCACGGCGGAGAATGCACTGCATCGCGTGCCGGTTTCATGGCGGGCGATGTGGGGGATCCCTGATCCGCCGGGCTTTTTCGCTTGATTCTCCGGTATGGCAACCCGCATCGCCCGCCACCTTACGCTTCGGCGCAGGTGGCCTCCAGCCCTGCGAGGTACGCCGATGGAACCGCATTACCCCCGTGCCGCCAAGCGCCTGTACGCCCTGATGGGCGACAAGATGCTCGACTTCCCACCGCACTTCATCGAACGCCTGGAGCGGCGGTTGGAAGCGTTTGAAACATCACGCACGCACAAGCACGTGGTGGTGCCGCTGCGCCTGGTTTCAGACATCGAAGACGATGCCGCGCTGACGGGTGACGACGGCGGTGAGGAGCCCCAACGCGCAGCGCTGATCGCCGTTCCCATCCGCACCCTGCAGGCGTTGGCATCGATCTTCGAAATCCTGCACGCGGCGCATCTGGGTAAGCAGGATGTGCAGTCGGAAGGCTGCGTCACCAACCTGATGGTGGAGGGGCTGATCCTGTCCGGGCGCGACTTGGTGCGGTCATCGGCCGATACCATGTGGAGCCCGCCATGACGCCCTTCGAGCGTGCCAACGCCCGCGCGGCCAACCCGCGCGCCGCCGAGACGGCCGAGTATCTGGATGCCCGCCTGCACATGGCCAATTATGAGGAATCCACGTTCGCGCGCTCGCTGCTGCTGGCAGCCGAGCTGCACGGCATCCAGCATGCGGCACGCGAGTGCGGGCTGAGCGACGAAGCCATGCGCCGGCAGTTGAACGGTACCCGTCCCCTGTACTTCGACAGCGTGCTGGGCGTGATGCGGGCGCTCGGTGTGCAGTTGCGGGTGGAGGTGGTTTGAGGGGGAGGGGCGACAAACCCGGACCGGCGACTGAGTGTGGCGATCAACCCATGCTGAGCGCGCGTCCGTGGTTTTCCTGCTGCATGCGCTCATCGTGCATCTGCTGTTCTCGCTGCTGCATCTGCGCACGTTGATCTTGCTCGCGGCTCACCACCTCGAGCTGCTGCATTGATTCGTCCACCGGCGTCTGGGCCGCCTGCACCGTTGGCATGGAGGCGCGCTGGTGCACAGGATCACCCGGCTCGCCCTGGACCACGAACAGCGTGTGCCCGGCTTGTTCGTGCGCCGTGGCATTGCTCAGCAGGACGTGGTCTACCCGATCCAGGCCATTGTCCTTGGCCAGCACCAGCAGGCTGGCGGTCATCCGCTCACTGGTGGCATCAAAGCTGCGCCCATGTCGGGCGTCCAGCCCCGCTACTCCGTCGCGCACCTGCTGATAGAGAGAATGGTCGGGATGGCCCGGCTGCGTTGGCGTAGCGGGTGTCGTCGGCGTCGGCTGGAGTGCTTCCCGCTCGGCAGGATCATCGACTGCCTCGGGCACCGGGGAGCCGGGCACGGGAGCATCCTGCTTCTGGATGGCTTGAATCTGCAGGTAGGTTTCGTTCAATTCATCGCGAAGGTTCCCCTCGGCCAATGAGTCATGGATATACCCATCATGCAGCCATTGGCCATCCTGCCTATGCTGGTAAGTGCGGCCATCCGAGCCAAGCACCTGTTCTGGATGATCACGAGTCCACGTCACTGCCTCAGGAATCGGTCCGTGCCGGGACCAACCCTGCTCCACGTACGCTTGCTCATATTGCTTGGCGAAGGCGACCGGACTACGCGCTGCATTGAAGGCCATGATGCCGTGGGCAGTCTCATCAAGCTTGGCCGCCTTGGTGGCATCGGCCACCTCCACGGTCGTGCTCTTGATACCATGCTCATAGACCTGATGGACGACCTCACGCCGCCATTCGCCACTGTCTGGGGTGCGCTCCCACGAACGTGGAAGGAGGCTGGGCGTATCGGTGGCGTCGCTGTCGATGCGGTACGGATCGATTGGCAGATCGGGCGCTGACAGGCGCAGTTCCACTGCCCTGCAGGATGCTTTGTAATTCAATTCCTGGGTCAACGCCCGGTCGGCCGTGAGCTGTGTAGTGGCGCCGTAGATAGGTCGATCCGCCACCGTGCCGACCGTCCCCACGATTGCTCGTTCTCTGTGCGTCCAGCCCTTGCCGGGATGTTCCGGATCAAACGTCCAGACCCTGCCGGCGCTGTCGGTCTGGTTGTTGATTCGGTACTTCTCGATCCAATCAACGACTTCGCTGGCACCCCAGGCGCCCAATCCTGCGCCGATGATGCCGGTGACTACCGCGCCGGGGCCGGATTCGATGCCTACCAGCGTGCCAGCCTTGGCACCCACCGCCGCACCGGTCCAGCCGCCGACACTGCGTGCGCCGAAGTCCAGCAATGCGGCCTCCGCGCCAGTCGAGTTATCGCGCGCGTAGAGGTCTGCCACATTGGCGCCCTCCGAGGCGGCTTCAAAGGCCGTCGCGGCTGTGCCGCCGACCACCGCGCCGCGCACCATGTTCGGGCGCACGCGGACGGCGTGGTCGATGTCCGCCGTGTAGCGGATGCGTCGCTCAACGGGGCCTACTACCCTGAGCGTTGTATGCTCACCCTCCACCAGCTCCCCTGTTTCTGAGCTGATGTGGCGATTGTTGCGAAGCTTCTCAGATAGGTTTGAGTGCCAGTCGCCCTGCGCCTTCCAACCATCGCGCAAAGCGAGAGTGGTGTGGGGATTCTTCAGGCGCTCTTGGCGTTCTTGCTCCAGCGCTGCCCCTGGTAGCCGTGCGTCGCTGTGGCTATCGTAGACCTGAGCGCCCTCACGGTCGTAAAGAAGGATGGGGATGCCGGTCTCGGCATGGACCTTGTCGAGGTTTCCAGGGAGCGCTCCATACACCTGAGTGCGTACTTCCTCGGGGACGTAACGACCATAGCCATTGGCATCCAGACTTCTGGAAAACCTTCTGTCTACACCGAGTTCGCTTTCCAGCTCATGTGCAACGACGCCGCGAATCTCGACTTGATAGCCTTTGGCTTGGAGGTCCTTGATCAGGGTGACGGCGCTGTCACCATTGCCCAGGGTGGTATCGAGGATGATGTTCCTGCGTCCTTCAACTGCGGCTGCACGCAGCTCCTTGGCCCACTGGCTTGCATCGTGGTGGGTATGGCCAGCCCAGGTGTAAGGATACTGCTGGCGCAGGCGCTCGACGTCGGGGTGCGCATTGCGTAGTTCGTCCGGATCGATCGGTACAACATTTCCGCTAAGTTCATTCAGCGCTGACTTTGTCAATCCGCTTTTGCCCGCTCCCGGTTGTCCCGCTAGTAGGATCGCTTTAGGACTGTCTCGGGGGCTTGCTTCCTGCAATCCGCTTGCGGGGAGTACGTTTTCGAGGAATCGCTTTGCGTGTACTTCAGGATCCAGCCGGCTATCGAGATCGTTCATCCGCCGATCGCCATAAAGTAGTTGTAGAGAGGCTCATCGTTCAGCCAGTGCCGTTTGAAGGACGCGCTGAACATTAGTCGTTCTTTCTCAATAGCTCGCGCAATCGCTTCAGAATCACCCGAAATCTGGGCGCTAACAAGTTCAGCACGTGCTTCGCTGATGAAGGTTCCCAGCCGTCCTTCCAGCGCTGAAATCGCATCATCGAATGGCATGAGCGGAACTTCCTGGGAATCCTTGACTGCCTGATTCAGAGCCTCCTGCAGCCTTTCAATATGCTCCGGATAGTCCTGGAGCATCTCGCGCAGCTTGGCGGGGACCGGGGGGGCGGGCAGAGGCATAGGCGATACCTTTTAACGAAATGGCGTGAATAAGCGAGGAAGTACGGTTTTTTGGCAGAGCTTGATGGCCGTAGTGGCCTTGGGCGGAGATAGCTGGTCTGTGGGCCGAGTATAGATAGCGCTGATCGACCGCTGCTGTGAGGCAGATCACGCGCGGCGGCCAAGTGTTAGCTGGCGGTACGGCGTTTCTGGCACGCCACGATGTGTTGCGCCTTCGGGCTGGCACCTGGTGCCGTGGAGTCGGGTAGTACGCACTTTGCACCGTGTCTGGCATGCGCATACCATGCGCATAAACTGCCCGGAGATCCACATGACCGCTAGGTACGATCCAAGCGGGCAGAAAAGAGCCGTCAAGCTGACCCTCAATTCCGATCTGGTTGCACAGGCCAAGGCGCTCACCGGTAATCTTTCCGGCAAGGTGGAAGCCCTGCTTGCGGAGCTCGTGGCCAGCGAACACGAGCTTCAAGGCGCCCGCAGACGGGAGCTGGCGCGCGCAGCCGAAGAATGGGGCGCATTCGTGGAAACCCACGGCTCGCTTGCTGACGAGTTCTCCACCCTGTGATCGGCCAGTTTGAGGTGTATGCCAACGTGGGCTCGAATCACAACATTCCGTTCGTGGTGGTCGTCCAGTCCAGCGTTTTCGAAGCGGCGCCGCGCCGGGTGGTGGTGCCGCTGGATGCAATCACGGCAGCCCGGCTGACGCCTTCCCGGGTGACGCCTGAGTTCGAGGTGGCAGGCAGGCGGGTGATATTGCAGCCACTGGAAACGATGTGGGTACCGGTTTCCGCGTTAAGGCAGCGGGTGGGCTCACTCAAGAAGCAAGGGCAGCAGGTGATGGATGCGCTCGAGGAGTTGTTTACCCAGGCCTTCGGTTGAGCCGGCAGGGCGCAGGGGGAGCTGTCGATGGGATGTCGAGCAAGCTCGACACTACGGTGGGCGCGGTGAAATCGGCGGTCTCAGGGTAAGATGGAGCCTGCTGCAGGGGGAGCCAGCAGCGGACCAATATGCAGCTGTACGGGGCGGGATGCGCCGGGCGGCACACAATGAGGAACCGCATGAACGCAGTCGCCACCGCAAATCTCGTCGGCATCACCGGTATTGCCCGTCGCCTGGTCCAGGACGGGGCGCTGGATGAAGCCGGCGCGCGCGATGCGATGGCCAAGGCGACCGCCGCGCGGCTGCCACTGCCGCAGTGGTTCGCGCAGAACAAGGTCGTCACCGCCGCCCAGCTGGCCGCCGCCAATTCGCTTGAATTCGGCATGCCGCTGTTCGATGTCGGCGTGTTCGATGCCAACCAGAGCGCGATCAAGCTGGTCAGCGAAGAGCTGCTGCGCAAGCACCACGTGCTGCCGCTGTTCAGGCGCGGCGGCAAGCTGTACGTGGGCACCAGCGACCCCACCCATTCGCTGGATGAAATCAAGTTCCACACCAACCTGGTGGTGGAACCGATCCTGGTGGATGAAGACCAGATCCGCCGCACGCTGGAGCAATGGCAGACCAGCCACGATTCGATGTCCTCGCAGATGGGCGACGACGACGAGGGCATGGCCAACCTGGAAATCGGTACCGACGACGACAACAGCGCCGGTGATTCGGGAATCGACGCCAAGGGCGATGACACCCCGGTGGTGAAGTTCGTCAACAAGGTGCTGGTGGACGCGATCCGCAAGGGCGCCTCGGATATCCATTTCGAGCCCTACGAAGACGACTACCGCGTGCGCCTGCGCATCGACGGCCTGTTGAAGATGGTGGCGCGTGCGCCGGTGAAATTGAACCAGCGCATCGCCGCGCGCCTGAAGGTCATGGCGCAGCTGGATATCGCTGAAAAGCGCGTGCCGCAGGATGGGCGCATCAAGCTCAACCTGAGCAAGACCAAGCAGATCGACTTCCGCGTCAGCACCCTGCCGACGCTGTTCGGTGAAAAGGTGGTGCTGCGTATCCTGGACGGCAGCGCGGCCAAGCTGGGCATCGACAAGCTGGGCTACGAAGCGGACCAGGAGAAGCTGTTCAAGGACGCCATCCACAAGCCGTACGGCATGGTGCTGGTGACCGGCCCGACCGGTTCGGGCAAGACGGTTTCGCTGTATACCGCGCTGGGCATCCTCAACGATGAAACGCGCAATATCTCCACCGCCGAAGACCCGGTGGAAATCCGCCTGCCCGGCGTCAACCAGGTGCAGCAGAACAACAAGCGCGGCATGACCTTCGCCGCGGCGCTGCGTTCGTTCCTGCGCCAGGATCCGGACATCATCATGGTCGGCGAAATCCGCGATCTGGAAACCGCCGAGATCGCGATCAAGGCCGCGCAGACCGGCCACATGGTGCTGTCCACGCTGCATACCAACGATGCACCGCAGACCATCGCGCGCCTGATGAACATGGGTATCGCGCCGTACAACATCACCAGTTCGGTGACGTTGGTGATCGCCCAGCGGCTGGCGCGCCGGCTGTGCAACAACTGCAAGCGCCGCACCGAGCTGCCGGCGCACGCGCTGCTGGCCGAAGGCTTCACCCAGGCCCAGCTGGATGCGGGTATCGAGCTGTATGAAGCCGTTGGCTGCGATGAATGCACCGAGGGCTACAAGGGCCGTACCGGTATCTACCAGGTGATGCCGATGACCGATGAGATCTCCACGATCATCCTGGCCGGCGGCAATGCGCTGCAGATCGCCGAAGCCGCCCAGGCGATCGGGGTGAACGACCTGCGCCAGTCGGCGCTGGTGAAGGCAAGCAAGGGCGTCACCAGCCTGGCCGAGATCAACCGCGTCACCAAGGATTGATGGGCTGATTCAGGATGCCGGTGGGTGACGCGCCAAACCTTGGCGGGTGGAAGAGCCGAGCTCTGGTGGGTGGAAGAGCCGGGCTCTGGTGGGTGGATGAGTCGAGCTCCGGTGGGTGACGACCGTTGGTCGTCACGCTCTTGCTTGAACTCAGAAGCGTGACGACCAACGGTCGTCACCCACCGAACCCACAGCAGCCACGCACCGAACGTCCGCCGTCCGCCTCCAGCTGAATGATTTCACCTGCAACTGTCATCGGGATCGTGTCTAATACGACTCCCCACCGCGACACCCCACGCTCATGTCCCTCCAATCCCATGGCCCCGCGCCGTGCGACGACGCTGACGGCCACCTCGTCACCGCTGGCCCGCTGACGCCGCCCCCGGATATCGCCGGCACCCCGCAGGACGACCGCGCGCTGCGCCATTCCCATGCAGAAGACGTGCAGGGCATGGTGCTGGCCACGCTGGTGGCCTCGCTCGGCCTGGCCATCTTCGCCAAGGGCGGGCTGATGATCGGCGGCATGGCGGGGCTGGCCTTCCTGATCCACTACACCGCCGGTTGGAACTTCGGCCTGGTGTTCGTGCTGGTCAACCTGCCGTTCTATTGGGTGGGCGTGCGCCGGATGGGCTGGGAGTTCACCCTGAAGACCTTCGCCGCGGTCACCGCCTGCGGCATCCTGACCGACCTGCTGCCGCGCTGGGCGGATTTTGCGCATATCGCGCCGCTGTATTCGGCGCTGGTGGGCGGCGCGCTGGCCGGCCTGGGCATCCTGTTCTTCATCCGCCACCGTGCCAGCCTGGGCGGCATCGGCATCCTGGCGGTGTACCTGCAGCGCACGCGGGGCTGGAGCGCCGGCAAGGTGCAGATGAGCTTCGATGCGATGCTGATGCTGGTGGCGTTCAGCGTGCTGTCGCCGATCCAGGTGATGTATTCGGCCATCGGCGCGGTGGTGCTGAGCCTGGTGCTGATGTTCAACCACCGCCCGGGCCGGTACATGGGCGTCTGAGGCAACGATCGCGCGGCAAATCTGACGGCCAGCGGCCGTCACTACCGGTGGGTCGCGGTGCCGGGGCGAAAGGCCGCCGAGCATGGCTCGGCGCTACCGGGTGGGTCGCGGTGCCGGGGTAGTGACGGCCGCTGGCCGTCAACGTCGTTACCGGGACCAGGCCGGTTTCAGTTCCAGGATCCGCTGCTGCACCGGGCAGTCGTCGGCGTGGGCGCCTTTCAAGTAGCCCAGGCTCATCAGGAATTCGCCGGTGATCTCCCCGCCGGTAAACCGGAAGGTCTTCTTGAACAGTTTCACCCAGCCGGCCTTGTCCAGCGGGTGGTGCGCGTCCAGCCATTCCACGAAGCCGCCGTGGCTGGCGCGCAGGCCCTGAATGACCTGCGCATTGTGGATGGCGGCCAGCACTTTCAGCCGGTTGCGGATGATGCCGGCGTCGCCCAGCAGGCGGTCGATATCCGGCTGTGCGTAGGCGGCCACGGTGTCCACGTCGAAGCCATCGTAGGCGCGGCGGAAGCCTTCGCGCTTCTTCAGGATGGTTTCCCAGCTCAGCCCGGCTTGGTTGATTTCCAGCAACAGGCGTTCGAACAGCTCGGCTTCTGCGCGCTGCGGGAAGCCGTATTCGTGGTCGTGGTAATGCCCGTGCACCGGGTGGCCCGGGGCGATGCTGCAGTATCCGCTCATGGGGTTTCCGTGGGTTCCCTGGACAGGTTGCCGATGCTGGAAGGGGTGCCGTCGTCCAGCGAGATTTCCGGCCAGCGCGGCGGTTTCAGGGTCAACCTTCCAGTGCGCACGGCGTCGTGGATACGTGCGGTTTCAGAGGCCGAATCACCGCGCGGGAAGCCGTACGATCCCACTGTCCACCAGCCGTGCGCACCCTGCGCATGCAGCTGGCAGTACGCCCCGGATCCTTCCATCAAGGCGCACAGCAGCACGTCCGGGTGTCCGTCCCCGTCGAAATCGCGGGTAGTGGCGACGCAGCGTGATTCGATGTCCAGGCAGCTTCCAGTCTCCACCTTGCGCGCCACCATCGCGTCCCACCAGCTGTCCGGGGGCGTGGCGGAGCCTTCGGCCAGCACCAGCCGCTTGCGCAGCGCGGCCAGGTCGCGGATGCCGTCGTCGATCACCTGCTCCCCGCCGCCCCAGTACGCGGTGCGCGCCAGGGCCTGGGTGGCCACGCTGGCCGCCCGCGCATCGGCAGTGAAACGGGGATCCTGCTGCAGGTCGCGCAGTGTCGCCACGCCGCGCCGGCCCAGGTCGAAGCGCAGCATCATCGCGTCCGCCGTGGTGATGCCATCAGGGTTGGCCAACAGCCGCGCCTGCTGGCTGGCGACGGTGATCCGTACCGGGTCCAACAGCGGCGAACTGGCCAGCAGCGCCGCGCCCAGCACCCCCCAGCACATGATCCGGTTGGCCGGCTCCAACCGCTGCAGCCAACGCCCGCGGCCGAACGGGGCCAGTGCATAGCCGAGCGCATAGCCGGTCACCAGCACCGCGATCAGCAACGCCCAGAAACGCTCCAGGGTCCAGCCGTACTGGCCGATGCGCAGCCACACCGCGTACAGCGCCAGCGCCGACAGCACCGGCAGCGCCAGCAGGCTGGCTTCCACCAACCGACGCAGCCAGCGCGGGTAGGGCGGCTGGTCGTTGTCATGCTGGTACACCGCGTTGGTGAAGGTGACCAGCAGCAGCGCCAGCACCAGCAGCAGCGAGGCGGCCGAACGGGTTTCCCACAGCGGCTGCAATCCAGTGAACGGCAGGCTCAGGGTGAAGATGACGGTGATGAAGGACAGCAGCGGCAGCAGCCCCCGGCAGACCGCGAACAGCACCTGGCGCGTTATCTGGATGGCGCGTTGCTGGGTGCGCCCGATCAGGATGCCGAAGCCGGCCAGGGTGCCGGTGGCCAACGCGATGAAGGCATCCTGGCGGAACAATTCGGTGAAGAAGGTGATCTTCAGCAGGCCGAAAAGGGACGCCCACAACCACAGCAGCAACCAGGTCAGGCCGGTGAACAGCAGCGCCAGCGCCAGGGTCAGGCCGTTCTGCCAGGCGCGTTCGAACAGCGCATCGTAGCTGGCGCGCCAGTGGCCGTGCTGCAGGCGGTGCTGCCACCACGGCAGGCTGATGAAGGTGGCGATCGCCATCGCCAGCGAGAACGGCATGCGCAGCGGTTCTGATCGCAGGCCGGGTTCTCCTTCCAGGTTCCAGCCGATCCAGCTGGCCAGCCCGAGTACCACCACCGACGCCAGCAGCGCGTGCAGCCACATCCGGCGGTCACGCAGGTCCACCACGGTCAGCGCGATGGCGCTGGGCACGCTGAGCACCCACGCATACCAGCGGTAGCGCGATCCGACATCCTGCAGCGGCCAGCTGCCGTCGAGCTGCTGTGCCAGATACAACAACAGACCCTGCAGCAGGGCGATCAACACGATGGCACTTCGGGTGGATGGGGGCAGCGTCGTGCTGGGGGACATCGCAGGCTCCTTGCTCGGTGGCCGCCATCCTACCGTCTCACGCGCCTGCACACGGCCCAGCGGTTAGAATGAAGCCATGTCCGAGATTTCGACTTCCCTTGCCCATCACCTGCTGGTCGCGCTGCCCTCCCTGGCCGACGAGCCCTTCGCCCGCAGCGTCGCGCTGATCTGCCAGCACGACCAGAACGGTTCCATGGGCGTGCTGGTCAACCAGCCCTCGGACTACACCATCGGTGAAGTCCTGGCGCAGATGGACATCACCACCGACAACGACGAACTGCGCCAGCGGCCCGTGCTGAACGGCGGCCCGGTGCACCCCGAACGTGGCTTCGTCATCCATGACGATGCGCGTGCGTGGGAGTCCAGCCTGCTGGTCGGCGAAGGCGTGTACCTGACCACCTCGCGCGACATCCTGGAAGCGATGGCGCGCGGCGAGGGTCCGGCCAATGCCCTGGTCACCCTGGGCTGCGCCGGCTGGGGCGAAGGCCAGCTGGAAGGCGAACTGGCCGACAACAGCTGGCTGACCGTGCCGGCCGACGCCGACCTGCTGTTCCGCACCCCGTACGAGCAGCGCTGGCAGGGAGCGGCCACGCGCATCGGCGTGGACCTGTTCCGGCTCACCGATTACAGCGGCCATGTCTGAGCCGGCGGCCATCCGCCGCGACGGCACCGTGCTCGGCTTCGACGTGGGCTCGCGCCGGATCGGCGTGGCCATCGGCAGTGCCTTCGCCGCGCATGGGCGCGCGGTGGCGGTGATCGACGTGCACGGCAGCGGCCCGGACTGGGGCGCGGTGGAACGCCTGATCAAGGAGTGGAGCCCGGACGGCCTGGTGGTGGGCGATCCGCTCACCCTGGACGGCCAGGACCAGCCCAACCGCAAGCGCGCGCAGGGCTTTGCCCGCCAGCTGCGGGAACGTTTCAAACTGCCGGTGGCGATGATCGACGAGCGCTCCAGTTCGGTCGAAGCCGCGCGCCGGTTTGCCGTCGAACGCGCCGAAGGGCGCAAGCGCCGCCGTGATGCCGCTGCCCTGGATGCGGTGGCCGCTGCGGTGATCATCGACCGCTGGCTGTCTTCACCGGACGACGCCACCCCCATTCCCTGACCTGCCGACCGCCTGCCCATGACTGCCTCGCAACTCGATTCATCCGGACGCCTGCGCCACCTGCTCACCCTGCAGGGCCTGCCACGCGAAACCCTGCTGCAGTTGCTGGACCGCGCCGGCCAGATCCGCGATGCGGCAGTCGGACGGGTCGGCAACAAGCGCGCGGTACTGGCCGGTTCGGCGGTGTGCACGCTGTTCTTCGAGCCGTCCACGCGCACCCGCAGCTCGTTCCAGCTGGCCGCGCAGCGGCTGGGCGCGGACGTGCTGAACTTCGATGCGTCCACCTCGTCCACCCGCAAGGGTGAAACCGCGACCGACACGCTGCGCAACCTGGAAGCGATGGGCGTACGTGGCTTCGTGGTGCGCCATCCGGACGACGGCGCGGTGGCTGCGCTGGCCGCGGCGGCAGGCGAGGGCACCGCGCTGATCAACGCCGGCGACGGCCGCAGTTCGCACCCCACCCAGGGCCTGCTGGACATGCTGACCCTGCGCATGGCCAAGGGCAGTGATTTTTCGAAGATGAAGGTGGTGATCGTCGGCGACGTAAAGCATTCGCGCGTGGCCCGCACTGACCTGCACGCGCTGCGCACGCTGGGCGTGGGCGAGATCCGCGTGTGCGGCCCGCAGTCGCTGCTGCCCGACGATGACACGCTGAAAGGCTGCGTGGTCGGCCAGGACTTCGACGAAATGCTGGAGGGCGTCGATGCGCTGATGATGCTGCGCCTGCAGCGCGAGCGCATGGAAGAAGGCCTGGTGCCATCGCTGGAGCAGTACCACCAGCAATACGGCCTGCACGCCGCCCGCTTGGCCCGCGCCGGCAAGGACGCCGCCGTGCTGCATCCGGGCCCGATCAACCGCGGCGTGGAAGTCACCGATGAAGTAGCCGACGGCCCGCAATCCTGGGTGCTGCGCCAGGTCGCCAACGGCGTCGCCGTACGCATGGCCGTACTGGAAACGTTGCTCGGCTGAAGGTAGTGACGACCGCGGTGCCCTTGGTGGGTGACGACCGTTGGTCGTCACGCTCTCCCCGCTCGGTCCAACCCGCGATCAGCTTCTGCTTTTCACACACGCAGGCGATAATGACGCGCTGACCACCCCTCATGCCGCATCCTCTCCAGGATCGCAGCCTCTTCTTTCCTGCGGGAGTTCCGATGGCCGAGGCCGTACGCCACGACAAGACCGCGCGCCAGCTGCGCCTGCTTTCCGATGCGCTGGACAGTGGTCGACTGGGCCCGGTGCGTCGCCTGGTCAACACGCTGGCCCCGGCCGAAATCGGCAACCTGCTTGAATCGCTGCCGCCCGGCAAGCGCGAAGTGGTTTGGGGCCTGGTGGACCCGGAAGACGACGGCGAGGTGCTGGTCCACGTCGGCGATGAAGTGCGCGAAAGCCTGCTGGCGGACATGGACCCGGACGAGATCATCGCCGCGGTCGAAGACCTGGACATCGATGACCTTGCCGACCTGGTCGAAGACCTGCCGGACACCGTCATCGACGAAGTCCTCAAGTCGATGGACCGCGAAAACCGCGAGCGGCTGGAACAGGTGCTGTCCTATCCCGAGGACAGCGCCGGCCGCCTGATGAACCCGGACGTGGTGACCGTGCGCGCCGACGTCAATGTCGACGTGGTGCTGCGCTACCTGCGCCTGCGCGGCGAACTGCCCGACCACACCGATCATCTGTTCGTGGTCAGCCGCCGGCATCAGTACCTGGGGCGGCTTTCGCTTGCGGCACTGGTGACCCACGAAGACACCACGCCGATCAACCGATTGATCGACGACGAGCAGCCGGCCATCGACGTCGGCGAGAGTGCCGATGAAGTGGCGCGGCAGTTCTCCGATCATGACTGGGTCTCCGCGCCCGTGGTGGATGACAACAACATCCTGCTCGGCCGCATCACCATCGATGACGTGGTGGATATCATCCGTTCGCAGGCCGAGCACCAGGCACTTGGCGCGGCCGGCCTGGACGAAGAAGAAGATCTGTTCTCTCCGATCAAGCGCGCCGTGCGCGGCCGCGTGGTCTGGCTGGGCATCAACCTGTGCACGGCGTTCCTCGCCGCCAGCGTGATCGGCCAGTTCGAACTGACCCTGCAGAAAGTGGTGGCGCTGGCGGTGCTGATGCCGATCGTCGCCGGCGTTGGCGGCAATGCCGCGGTGCAGGTGCTGACCCTGATGGTGCGCGGTATCGCGCTCGGCCAGGTGGGCCCCAGCAATGCGAGGATCCTGCTGTGGAAAGAACTGCGGGTGGCCATGATCAACGGCACCCTGATCGGCCTGCTGGTCGGCCTGATCGCCTTTGTCTGGTTCCACAGCTGGCTGCTGTCGATCGTGATCACCCTGGCCTTGATGATCAACTTCTGTGCCGCTGCACTGGCCGGCGTGCTGCTGCCGCTGATGCTCAAGCGCATGAACGTTGACCCGGCCGTCGCCGGTACCGTGGTGGTGACGGCGGTGACCGATGTCATGGGCTTCTTCAGCTTCCTCGGCCTGGCCACCCTCATCCTGCTGCACTGACCGGTACCGACCATGGCCACCACCGTAGACAACTATTTCCAGGCCGGCTGGCGCGACCAGCAGCACACCTGCGCAGCCTGCGAGTGGAAAGGCAGCTCGCGCGCGATGGTGATGGAACTGGCCGAAGACGTGACCGAGTACGACTGCCCGGTCTGCGAGAACCCGCTGCTGATCGTGGTCCATCCGGATATTGGCCAGGTGCAGGCCGCTGCGGCAGCGGGCAATGAAGAAGCCCAGCAGCAGCTGGAGATCATCGCCAGTTTCCCGCGCCCGGACTGATGCACTGCACGATGCCGGCGATTGCGCAGGCCGCTAGGATGGAAGCGTTTTCATCCTGTCAGGATCCGCCATGCATTGCCTGCTGCTGCGCTTCACCGTTGCCGCCACCCTGCTGATGTTGCTGGTCGGTTGTGCCACCACACCGGACCCCACGGCTGGGCGATTTGAATCGCGCAGCGTTACCGTGGACGGTCACGTGTCCCGTTACCAGGTGTTCGTGCCCGCCGATGCCGTGCGCGCGGCCGGGCCGTTGCCGGTGGTGCTGTTCCTGCATGGGTCCGGTGAGCGTGGCCGCGACGGCATGAAGCAGACCAAGGCGGGCATCGGCCCGTACCTGCGCGAACACGCCAGCAGCTTCCCGGCGCTGGTGGTGCTGCCACAGGTGCCCAACCGCGAGGAATGGGACGGCCTGAACAACCGCGTCGCCTTGGCGGCACTGGACGCCACGCTGGCCGAGTTCTCGGCGGATCCGTCGCGGCAGTACCTCACCGGCATGTCGATGGGCGGCTATGGCAGCTGGAACATCGCGCTTTCCGCGCCGGACCGGTTCGCAGCCATCGTGCCGGTATGTGGCGCGGTGATCGCCCCGCGCGAAGAACGCCAGACCCTGTTCGTCGCCGCCGTCGCCAACGAAGCAGACCCCTACGCCGCGCTGGCCCAGCGCCTGAAGAACGTGCCGATCTGGATGTTCCATGGTGCGAAAGATGATGTCGTGCTGCCCGACGATGACCGCAAGCTGCATGCGGCATTCAAGGCCGTCGGTGCGACCGATGCACGCTACACCGAGTATCCCGACGGCAACCACAACGCCTGGGACGCCACCTATGCCGATACCGCGATGTGGACCTGGCTGCTGGCGCAGAAGCGCTGACCCTGCTTTGCCTTGGTGGGTGACGACCGTACTTTGTTTTGGTGGGTGACGGCCGTTGGTCGTCACGCTTTCGAACTAAAGCCGTCGACCCCACGTAAACGGATACTCTCCGAGCGACTCCACCAATCCGGCGCGGACAGGATTGGCCACGACATACATCGCATGGCGCTGCAGTGATTCATCCGAACGTATCGCATGGTCGTGGTAAGCCGCTTGCCAGACCGGACCACAGTGCCCGCATTCGCGGCGGATACGCAGGGCGGTGCTCGATTTGAATCGCTGGGCCAGGTAACCCAATGATTGATCCATAAGTTCGAACATCCAGTGCACATGATCGGGCATGACGACCCAGGCGCAGGATGAAAGGAGCACTCCAGCCTCCATCACTGCGATCTGCTCGATGACGATGCGCGCGGCGTCTGGGGAATCGAAGCAGCGGTGGCGGTCGTGGCACACGAAGGTGAGGATGTAGCTCTGTCCGATGATGCTGCGCCTGCCGTTGCGGAGTCGATGGCTGCTCATGGGAAGAGCGTAATGCCGATAGCCATGGAATGGAGTCAGGGAACTCCAGTGGTGCTGTTGGGGATCCAGGGCAAGAGCGTGACGACCAACGGTCGTCACCCACCGAAGCAGGACAGCCACAGGGCGAGGGCGTGACGACCAACGGTCGTCACCCACCACAGCAGGGCGGGGTCAGTTGCCGTTGATCCAGCGTTCGATACTGCGGCGGTCGCGGGCGGCGAGCAGCTTCGGGGCGCGGGCGCGCAGTTCGCCGAGGTCGCTTTCGCGGATCGCGCGGCGCACTTCCAGCAGGGTGCCGGGATGCAGGCTGAACTCGGTCAGGCCGAGTGCAAGCAGCATCGGCGCCAGGCGCGCGTCACCGGCGATTTCACCGCACACCGCCACCGGAATCTGATGGCGCTGGCCGGTTTCGATCACCAGCTTCAGCAGCCGCAGCACGGCCGGATGCAGGGGCGAATACAGTTCACCGAGCGCTTCGTTGTTGCGGTCGGCCGCCAGCAGGTACTGCACCAGGTCGTTGGTGCCGATGGACAGGAAGTCGACCAGGTCGATGAAGCTTTCCAGTGCGAACGCGGCGGCCGGCACTTCGATCATCGCGCCCAGCGGCACACGTTCGCTGACGGCGTGGCCTTCGGCGCGCAGCTGCGTGGTCAACCGGGTCATGCGCCGGCGCACGGCCAACAGTTCTTCGCGCGTGCTGACCATGGGGATCAGGATGCGCACCTTGCCGTAGGCACTGGCCCGCAGGATCGCACGCAGCTGCGTATCGGCCACCAGCGGGCGCGCCAGCGACAGCCGCACGCCACGCAGGCCCAGCGCCGGGTTGTCTTCGTTGCTCAGGGTCAGGCCGGTGCGGTCGGCCTTGTCCGCGCCCAGGTCCAGCGTGCGGATGGTCACCAGCCTGCCGGCCATGCCCAGCGCGGCATCGCGGTAGGCCTGGAACTGTTCTTCTTCGTCCGGCAGCTCGTTGCGCTGCAGGAACAGGAATTCGGTGCGGTAAAGGCCCAGGCCCTGCGCACCGAACGCATGCGCCTGGGTCACGTCTTCCAGCGATTCGGCGTTGGCCAGCAGGGCGATGTCGACCTGGTCGCGGGTGCGGCTGGGTTTGCTGCGCAGGCGGCCCAGCTCACGCTGTTCGCGCGCATGTTCCTTCAGCCGCACCCGGTAGTCGCGCAGGTTCTCTGCCTGCGGATTGACGGTGATGCTGCCATCGCTGGCATCCACGATCAGCACGTCGCCATCGCTGACTTTCTGCAGCAGCCCGGGCACGTTGACGATCAGCGGCAGGTGCAGGCTGCGGGCGAGGATCGCGCTGTGCGACAGCGCGCTGCCGGCCGTGGTGACGATGGCCACCACGCCCTGCGACTGCAGCTGGGCCATCTCCGAAGGGGCGATGTTGTCGCAGACCAGGATTTCGCCGGCCAGGCCTTTCACCGCCGGCGGCAGCACCGGCTGCAGGAAGGCGTGGATGCGGCCGATCACATGGTCCAGGTCGTCCATGCGGCTCTTCAGGTAGGCATCGTCCATGCCGTCGAAGACCTTGGCCAGGCGGTCGCGCTGCAGGCGCAGCGCATAGCCGGCGCTGTAGGGACCACTGCGGATCAGCTCGTCCAGCCCGAACAACAGTTCCGGATCGTCCAGCAGCAGTGCATGCAGGTCGAGGAACTCGCCGGCTTCCTGGTTCAGCGCACCTTGCAGGCGCTGGCGCAGGTCGTGCATTTCCTTGCGCGCGGCATCCAGCGCGACGTGCAGGCGCTTGAGCTCCTTGTCCACGTGCTGCGGCGCCACGCGCTGTTCGGCTACTTCCAGCGCGTGCGCCAGGCGCACCCGTGCGCGCCCCAGCGCTGTACCGCGTGACGCGCCGTGGCCGGACAGCAGCTGCACCGGCCGCAGGCCGGTGGGTGCCAGTCCAGCACGGGCGCGCGGCATGCTCAGCTGTCCTCGTCGAAGCGGCGCTCGAACAGCGAGACCACGGCATCCATCGCCGCCTGTTCGTCTTCGCCGTTGATGCGGATGGTGACCGGGGTGCCCTGGCCGGCGGCCAGCAGCATCACGCCCATGATGCTCTTGGCGTTGATCTCACGACCCTTGGCGGCCATGGTCACGTTGCAGCGGAAGGGTGCAAGTTCCTGCACCAGCTTCGCCGTAGCGCGGGCATGCAGGCCCAGGCGGTTGGTAACGGTGAGTTCTTTCTCAAGCATCGTCGACTATCGCTCCATTGCGCGCGCCCGCCGCCGCAGTGGCGGGCAGTTGATCCAGTCCCTGTTCCGGATAATTCATCACACGCAACAACATCGGCAGGCTCAGTGCGGCAACCCGACGCGCCGGCGTTCCCAGTCTGGCCAGTTGGGCGGCCAGGTTGCTGGGGCTGGCACCGTACAGGTCGGTCAGGATCAGCACCCCGTCACCCCCGTCCACCCGCCGCAGGGCGGCCGAAGCGAGCGGGAGCAAGGTATCCAGATCCGCATCGAACGGTACGTCGAACGCTTCAGTCTTCAGCGGCAGATGCCGCAGCAGCCGGGTCGCCACCTCAAGAAGGGCCGATCCGACGCCAGGATGTGTTACGAGGAGAATGCCACAGGTCATGCTCGAACGTTAACAGGTCGGCATGACGCTGCGATAGCGGGCGCAGAGCCCTTCAGTGTTCCGTATTCATCTGCAGAACCAAAAAGGGGACGGAGGGGATTAAGTCGCATCCGGCACGCCAGGTGTCGGATGCGACTTAATCCCCTCCGTCCCCTTTTTTTCAGTCGAGTTCGCGATGGTAGGTCGCGACGTCCTTCCAGCCCTGTTCGCGGGCATGCCGGGCCAGCCGCTCGGCCAGGAAGACCGACCGGTGCTTGCCGCCGGTGCAACCGAAGGCCACGGTGACGTAGCTGCGGGTGTCGTTGCCCAGCTTCGGCAGCCAGGTGTCCAGGAAATCGGTCAGCTGGCCGACGTAGCGCTGCACCTCCGGCTGCGCTTCCAGGTAATCGCGCACGCCGCCTTCGCGGCCGCTCAGCGGGCGCAGTTCCGGGTCCCAGTGCGGGTTGGGCAGCACCCGGGCGTCGAACACGAAGTCGGCCTCGGCCGGTACGCCGCGCTTGTAGGCGAACGATTCGAACAGCAGCGACAGCGGCGTGGTGTGGCCCAGCGTGTACTCGGTGACGATGCGGCGGCGCAGCTGGTGCACGTTCAACGTACTGGTATCGATGATCGCATCGGCCGCGCGGCGCAGCGGTGCGGTGAGTTCGCGCTCCCGGGCGATCGCTTCGGGGAGGGACAGGCCGAGCTGGCTCAGCGGGTGGCGTCGGCGGGTATCGGCATAGCGCTTGAGCACCGTTTCGTCGCTGGCTTCGAAGAACAGCAGCTGCGCGCGCACGCCGGCTTCGTCGGCCAGTTGCCGCCATTGTTCAAGCTGGCCCAGGTCGCTCTGGCCGCGCACGTCGATGCCCACCGCCAGCCGCCGCGGGGCACTGCCGGGTGCGCCCAGCACGCCGCGCACGAAAGCCGGCAGCAGGTCGATCGGCAGGTTGTCCGAGCAGTAGTAGTCCTGGTCCTCGAAGGTCTTCAAGGCCACGGACTTTCCAGAGCCGGACAGGCCGCTGATGATGATCAGGGTCGGGGCGGACGGGGCAGGGCGGTTCATGGCGGACTCTTGGTTGGGGTGCGGATGATTGGGGGAGCAGTGACGACCAACGGTCGTCACCCACCGCCAGCGGCCGTCACTACCGGGCTTACGGGGTGCGGCGTTCGAGCAGGTTGCTGTGGCGGGCGATGAACATGGCGGCCGGATCGATTCCCTTGGTGCGCAGGATATGCAGCCGGGTCGCCGCTTCGGTCAGCACCGAGAGGTTGCGGCCGGGCATCACCGGCAGGGTGATCAGCGGCACGTCCAGGTCCAGTACGTGGCGGGTGCCGGAGTCGCCGGTCAGGCGTTCGTATCCGTAAGCGCTGGGTTCGGTCATCGGCTTGGTCAGGTGGACGATCAGCCGAAGGTACTTGTTCTTCTTTACCGCTGTGTCACCGAACATCTCGCGCACGTTCAGCACGCCCAGGCCGCGCACTTCCAGCAGGTCCTGCAGCAGCTCCGGGCAGGTGCCATCGAGCACGTCCGGGGCGATCTGGGTGAACTCCGGCGCATCGTCGGCGACCAGGCGATGGCCGCGGCTGAGCAGTTCCAGCGCCAGCTCGCTCTTGCCCGAACCGGCTTCGCCGGTGATCAGCACGCCGATGGAGTAGATCTCCATGAACACGCCATGCAGGATCACCCGCGGCGCCAGCGTACGCGCCAGGTGGTAGGACAGGTGGTTGAGCAGTTCGTGGCCGCGCTTGGGCGAAAGCCACAGCGGCGTGTTGGATTCATCGGCCGCCGCGCGCAGGTCTTCCGGGCAGGGCTGGTTGCGGGTGATGACCAGCGCCAGCGGGTGCGACTGCATGATCTTTTCGATGGTTTCCCATCGGTGGCGGGAATCCAGCGAATCCAGCCAGGTCAGTTCCTCGGTGCCGAGGATCTGTACTTTGTTGGGGTAGATGGCGTTGAGGTAGCCGGCCAGCGAGGGACGCCGGGATACGGTATTGCCGGCTTCAAGCTCGCGTCTTTCGCCTTTCTGCCCGGCCACCCAGCGCAGGGCGAGGCGGTCGCGTTGCTGGTCGAACAGCTCGCGTGCGGTGATGCTGGTATTCATGCGGCACTCGCCGGTGGCGGAAGATCGATGATGGCGCGCAGCGCGGCGGCATCGGGCGCATCGCGCAGCGCCTGGCGGATGCCCGGCTCGGAGAACAGCTCGGCAAGCTCGGACAGCAGCATCAGGTGCTGGTGGGTGTAATGGGACGGCACGGCAATCGCGAACACCAGATCGACCGGCTCATCCCCACCGAAGTCCACCGGTTGCAGCAGTTTCAGCAGGGCGCCACGCGGACGCTCGAGCGCCGGTGCGCGGCCGTGCGGGATGGCGATCCCATGACCGATGGCGGTACTGCCGAGCGCTTCGCGCTCGCACAGGTTGCGGTGGATCTGTTCGGTGTTGGCCTGGCGGCAGGCCAGCAGCTGGGCCGCTGCCAGCAGCACACTCTCGCGGTCGGCAGCCGCGCAGACCTGGGTCTGCACGGCGGCCATCAGATCGGTCAGGGGCATATCAGGGGGAAAGTGAAGTCATCAGACTTCATTGTCGCTCAACGGCAGGGGGACGTGCTGCTGTTTCTTCTGCTGCTTCTTTTCCTTTTCCGAGGTCAGCAGGCGGTCCACCTTGTCGGCCAGGATGTCGATCGCCGCGTACATGGTCTGGCCACTGGCCTCGGCATGCAGGGTCTGGCCGGGGATGTTCACGGTGGCATCGACGTGGTGTTCGTTCTTCTGCAGCTTCAACGTGACCCGAGTTTCGCAGTGTTCGCCGACGAAGTGCTTACCGGGCCGGGCGAGCTTGTCCGCCACGTACTTTTCCAGGGCCGGGGTGACTTCGACGTCTTTGCCAAACGTTTCAATGCGCATCGGGTGTCTCCTTTTGGATTTGCCAATGAACCTCTCCGCCGGGCGCGGTATGCGTCAGGCGATCCGGACTCTTTCGTGCGAGGCGGAAATGTTCATGGCTTCACGATACTTCGCCACGGTCCGGCGCGCTACCGGTATGCCGGATGTCTTGAGCAGGTCAGCCAGCTTGGCGTCAGAAAGCGGCTTGCGCGGATTTTCGTCGTCGATCAGCCGGCGGATCATCGACTGGATGGCGGTGCTGGAGGCTTCGCCGCCGCCTTCGGTGTCGATGCCCGAGGCGAAGAAGGCGCGCAGCGGGATGGTGCCGCGCGGGGTGCGCACGTGCTTGCGGGCGATGGCGCGCGACACCGTGGACTCGTGCAGGCCCAGCTCGCCGGCGATCTCACGCAGGGTCAACGGACGCAGCGCCTGCGCGCCGAACTCCAGGAATCCAGCCTGTTGCTGCAACAGGCTGTTCACCACCCGCAGCAGCGTTTCGCCGCGTGCCTCCAGGCCCTTGAGCAGCCAGCGCGCTTCCTGCAGCTGGGTCTTCAGGTAGCCGGCGTCGGCTTCGCCGCAGCGGCGGATCATGCTTTCGTAGCCGCGGTGGATGATCACCTTCGGCCCGGCGTGGCCGGCCAGCGCGGCCCGCCAGACGCCGGCCTGGCGCCAGATCACCACGTCCGGTACCACGTAGGTGTCCTGGCTGACCGGGGCGATCTGGGTGCCGGGGCGCGGGTCCAGCGAGCGCAGCAGGGCCACTGCCGCCTCCACGTCGGCGACCGGCTGCTTGAGTTCCTGGGCGATGCCGGCCACGCCACTGCGTGGCAGCCGCTCCAGCGGGCCGTCGGTGATCTGCCGGGCCAGCGCCAGCGCCGGGGTGTCGGCCGGCAGCACGTCCAGCTGCAGGCGCAGGCATTCACCCAGATCGCGTGCGCCCACGCCTACCGGGTCGAAGCGCTGGATCTGGTGCAGCACGGTCAGGATTTCATCGTCGCCGACGTGGATGGCCGGCAGCAGTGTTTCGGCAATGCCGGAGAAGGTCTCGCGCAGGTAGCCGTCGTCTTCGATCGCATCGATCAACGCGGCGCCGATGCTGCGGTCACGCGATGACAGGTGCGACAGATGCAGCTGCCACAGCAGGTGGTCGGCGAGGGTCGCGGTCTCGGCGACACGCTCGGCAGCGCTGCCCAGGTCATCGTCATCGAAGGAGCCGCCGCTGCCGGCACCGCCACTCCAGTCCAGTTCGGCCGGTGCCCAGTCATCGTCGCCGGGACCGGTGCGCTCATCGCTGTCGCGCACCTGCTGGTCGGGCGAGGGCTGTTCGGTGGGCTGGTCGCTGCCGGGTACCGGTTCGGCGTTCTCCGCCCAGTCCAGCAGTGGATTGGTTTCCACCGCCTCGGCTATTTCCACGTCCAGTTCGGTGGTGGACATCTGCAGCAGCCGGATCGCCTGGCGCAGCTGTGGCGTCATGACCAGGTGCTGCCCCACCGATGTCTGCAACCGCGTCTTCATGCCACCGCCCAACGTAAAAGGAAGGGTCCGGCGGCCGCCTTCACAGCTTGAAGGAATCTCCCAGGTAGACACGACGGACGTCTGCATTTTCCAGCAGGTCCGCAGGCGCGCCCTGGGCCAGCACCGTACCTTCAGCGAGGATATACGCCCGGTCGCAGATTCCCAAGGTTTCGCGCACGTTGTGGTCGGTGATCAACACGCCGATGCCGCGCTGCTTGAGGTGGGTGACGATGCGCTGGATCTCGCCGACCGAGATCGGGTCGACGCCGGCGAACGGCTCGTCGAGCAGGATCAGGCGCGGCCGGGCGGCCAGGGCACGGGCGATCTCGCAGCGGCGACGCTCGCCACCGGACAGGCTGGCGCCCTGCTGTTCGGCGACATGGCCCAGTTGCAGTTCGTCCAGCAGGCCGGCCAGTTCGCGCTCGCGGCCGGCGCGGTCCAGGTCATCACGCAGCTCCAGCACCAGCCGGATGTTATCGGCCACGGTGAGCTTGCGGAACACCGAGGGTTCCTGCGGAAGATAGCCCACGCCCTGCTTGGCGCGGGTGTACATCGGATCGCTGGTGATGTCCTTGCCGTCCAGCACGATGCTGCCGGCATCGGCGGCCACCAGGCCGACGATCATGTAGAAACAGGTGGTCTTGCCGGCACCGTTCGGGCCCAGCAGGCCGACCACTTCACCGGCCTCCAGGGTCAGGCCGAAGTCCTTGACCACTTCGCGCTGCTTGTAACTCTTGCGCAGGCCCTTGGCGATGAGCATTACTTGCTGCTCCCGGCGGCCGGCGCCTTGTTCTTGGGCTGGATGACGGTGCGCACGCGGCTGCCATCGCCACCGCTGTTCATTTCACCGCTGCGGGTGTTGTAGACCATGCGCTGGCCTGCGTTGGTACCGCGCGCGCTGGTGACCTTGTAGTTGCCGGTCAGGGTGATGATCTCGCTGGTGATGTCGTAGTCGATGCGGTCGGCGGTGGCATCCATCCAGGTGCCATCGTCCATCTGCTGGCGCATGGTGGCCTGCTTGCCGGTGAAGATCGCCCGTACCGCTTCGCCGCCCTTGATCTGGATCTCGGCATTGGCCGCACGCAGGTCAAGCGAGCCCTGGGTGATCACCACACCGCCGGACATCAGCGTCTTGCCGTCGCCGGTGAGGGTGCCGGTCTGCGCGCCGGCATCGATGTTCATCGGTTCGTTGCGGTCGGTGGATTTCGCGCTGGCCAGCAGCGGCAACATCAGGCTGAGCGCACAAAGGGCTGCAAGGTGGATTTTCATCGTGTCCGTTTCTGCCGGAGGGTGGCCTGGTCACGCCAGGCGGAAAAGGGAAGCAGCATGCCGCAGGGTCATCGCCGGGGCAGGTAGCGGCCCTTGGACTGGCTGAGGAAATGATACGTGTTGTTCTTGGAATCCAGCTCGAACCCGACGCCGCTCTGTTCCATGCCCGGGCGGGTCATGGTCACCAGCGCATCGGTACGGGCGCGGTTTTCCTTGGGAAAAACATTCAGATGGGTGGTGCGGAACGTGGTCGGCGGGGTGTTGCCCACGGTCGGGCTGTCACCGGCGACGTTGCCGCGCAGGCGCATTTCATCGCCCTTGGCACTGACCCAGCCGGTTTCCGAACGCATCGTCCAGTGGTTGCCGTCCTGGCCGGGCATTTCAAACACGGGGGTGGCGATGGTGAGGGTCTGGTCGGCACGCAGGCGCTCCAGCCGCGGCGCGCGCAGCGTGGTCGATTCCTTGCCTTCATCGTCCAGCATGACGATCTGGAAGTCGTGCAGCACGTAGTCCACGCTGCCATCGTCGACGATGGCCTGCGGCCCCTTGTCGCGGTTGCGCAGCAGCGACCAGCCGCTGAGGATGGCCACGACCAGCAGGGTCACGCCGATGGCGGTGCGCCAGTTCATGCGCCGAACCCTGCAAGCACGGCGTCCACGCGGCCCTGCGCGGCCAGCAGCACGTCGCACAGCTCGCGTGCGGCGCCGCGGCCACCTTCGGCGCGGGTCTGCCAGTGCACGCGTTCGGCGATCCACGGATGCGCGTTGGCCGGGGCTACGGCCAGTCCCACATGGCACAGCGGGCCCAGGTCGGGCAGGTCATCGCCCATGAACGCCACCTGGTCCAGGGTGATGCCGTGCTGAACGCACAAGGCCTGCACGCTGGCCAGCTTGTCGCCCACCGCGATCTGGGTGTCGATGCCCAGGTCCGCGCCGCGCTTCAACGCCGACTGGCTGTTGCGCGCGGTGATGAGCACGGGGTGGATGCCGTGCTTCTGCAGCAGTTTCAATCCCAGGCCGTCCTGCACGAAATATGCCTTGCTCTCGTTGCCTTCACTGTCGTAGTAAAGCTGACCATCGGTGAGCGTGCCGTCCACGTCGAAACACGCCAGGCGGATGCGCGCGGCAGCGGCATGCAGGTGGGCAGGGAAGGCAGGCAGGGGGGACCAGGGCATTGGGTTGCAGGTATCCGGGTTGTCGTGCGGTAAGGGATGAATGGGGGCGGGGTGGGTTCGGTTAAACCACCCGTGCCCGCAACAGGTCATGAATGTTCAGCGCGCCGACCGCGCGCCCGGCGTCGTCGACCACCACCAGGCCATTGATTTTATGGGTTTCCATCAGCCGCGCCGCTTCCACGGCGAGCTGGTCGGCGCCGATGGTACGCGGGCTGCGGGTCATCACCTCGGCGATCGTCGCGCTGCGTACGTCCAGTTCACTGTCCAGCGCCCGGCGCAGGTCGCCATCGGTGAACAGGCCGATCAGCACCCCGTCGGCGTCGACCACGGCGGTCATGCCCAGGCGCTTGCGGCTCATCTCCACCAGGGCCTCGCTGAGGCTCGCGCCGGCATCCACGCGCGGCAGGTCATCGCCGCTGTGCATGACGTCGGTGATGTGCAGCAGCAGGCGGCGGCCGAGGCTGCCGGCCGGGTGCGACCGGGCGAAGTCGTCGGCGGTGAAGCCGCGCGCATCCAGCAGCGCCACCGCCAGCGCATCGCCCATCGCCAGCGAGGCGGTGGTGCTGGAGGTCGGCGCCAGCGCCAGCGGGCAGGCTTCGGCGGGCACGCTGACGTCCAGGTGGACATCGGCAGCGCGGGCCAGGCTGGACTGCGGCTTGCCGGTCATGGAAATCAGCAGGTTGCCCTGGCGCTTGAGCACCGGCAGCAGCATCAGCAGCTCGTCGGACTCACCGGAGTAGGACAGCGCCAGCACCACGTCGGCTTCGGTGATCATGCCCAGGTCACCGTGGCCGGCCTCGCCCGGGTGCACGTAGAACGCCGGGGTGCCGGTGGAGGCCAGGGTGGCGGCGATCTTGCGCGCGATGTGCCCGGACTTGCCCATCCCGGTGGCCACCACCCGCCCGCGGCTGGACAGGATGTGCTGGCAGGCCTGCTGGAACGCTTCGCCTAGCCCGGCAGCGACCGCGTCCAGGGCTTCGCGTTCAATCTGGAACACGCGCTTGCCGCTGGCCACCAGCGCGGCCGGGTCGGCGGAGAGGCGGGCCGGCAGGCCGGCAGCAGGGAAGGGCAGGGTGGGATCAGCCATGCGAGCGCCACGCAGCAGAGTAGAATGTGCGGACATTTTATTAGGAAAGCCCGTTGGACGCCGACACCATCCGCAATCTGATCGAAACCGGCCTGCCGGGCGCCCGCGCCGACGTGCAGGGCGACGATGGCGTGCACTTCGAAGCGACCGTGGTCTGCGAGGCCTTCGCCGGCAAGATGCCGCTGGCCCGCCACCGCATGGTGTATGCCACCCTCGGCGATCTGATGGGCGGCGCTATCCATGCGCTGGCGCTGAAGACCGTGACCCCGGCCGAAGCCGGCTGAACCTGGAAAAGACCCTGATACATGGCCAAGATCGTTGTGACCGGCGGCAATGCGCTGCACGGTGAAGTAAGCATCTCCGGCGCCAAGAACGCCGTCCTGCCCATCCTGTGCGCGACCCTGCTGGCCGATGCGCCGGTGGAAATCACCAACGTGCCGCACCTGCACGACGTGGTCACCACGGTGAAGCTGCTGGGCGAACTGGGTGCCAAGGTCACCATCGACCAGGGCACGCTGTCGCGCGGCAGCGCGATCGTGGTCGATCCACGCCCGGTCAACCAGCACGTGGCGCCCTACGAACTGGTGCGCACCATGCGTGCCTCCATCCTGGTGCTGGGCCCGCTGCTGGCCCGCTTCGGCGAAGCCGAAGTGTCGCTGCCCGGCGGCTGCGCGATCGGTTCGCGCCCGGTGGACCAGCACATCAAAGGCCTGCAGGCGCTCGGTGCCGAGATCGTCGTGGAGAACGGCTTCATCAAGGCCAGCGCCAAGCGCCTGAAGGGCGGTCACTTCACCTTCGACATGGTCAGCGTGACCGGCACCGAGAACGTGCTGATGGCCGCCGTGCTGGCCGAGGGCACCACCGTGCTGGACAACTGCGCGATGGAGCCGGAAGTCACCGACCTGGCGCATTGCCTGATCGCGCTGGGCGCGAAGATCGAAGGCCTGGGCACCGCCCGGCTGGTGATCGAAGGCGTGCCGCGGCTCGGCGGCGGCCGTCATGAAGTGCTGCCGGACCGCATCGAAACCGGCACCTTCCTGGTAGCCGCGGCGATGACCGGTGGCAGCGTCACGGTGAATCGTGCGCGCCCGGACACCATGGAAGCGGTGCTGTCCAAGCTGATCGAAGCCGGTGCGACCATCAGCACCACCGCAGATACCATCACCCTGGACATGCACGGCAAGCGGCCGAAGGCGGTCAACCTGACCACCGCGCCGTACCCGGCGTTCCCGACCGACATGCAGGCGCAGTTCATGGCGCTCAACTGCGTGGCCGATGGCGTGGGCGTGATCAACGAAACGATCTTCGAGAACCGTTTCATGCACGTCAACGAACTGCTGCGCGTGGGCGCGGACATCCAGGTGGAAGGCCACACGGCCATCGTGCGCGGTGCCGAACGCCTGAGCGGCGCGCCGGTGATGGCGACCGACCTGCGTGCGTCGGCCTCGCTGATCCTGGCTGGCCTGATGGCCGATGGCGATACCACCATCGACCGCATCTACCACCTCGACCGCGGCTACGAGAACATCGAAGAGAAGCTGTCCGCGCTCGGTGCCACGATCAGGCGCGTGCAATGATCCTGCGCGGCAAGTTCACCCGCCGCCGCAAGGCGCTGCTGGCGCTGGTGCTGATCATGCTGGCCTACCTGGGCTATGCCTGGTTTGCCGACATCGCCATCACCAAGGGCGTGGAGCAGAAGGACATGGACTGGAACGGCGACGGCACGGTCACCCGTGACGAGATCATCCAGGCCTTCCACGCGGTGGGTGCGACCGATACCAAGGATGGCAACCGCGAGTGCCGCACCTTCGTGTGGCGCAGCACCGGCGAGCAGATCCGCGTGGACTGCCGCACCGTGTTCCAGGCCGAATAAAGGTCGTGACGGCCGCTGGCCCCGTGTGGGTGACGACCGTTGGTCGTCACGCTCTTCGCACTGAGAAGCGGTGACGACCAACGGTCGTCACCCACCACAGCGCCTCACACCCACCACAGCCCTCACACCCACCACCGCGCATGATCACCCACCACAGCGCCTGATGTCGTTCAGTTCAGACCCTTGATGGTCAGGTCCAGCGCGTCCTTGCCGCTTTCGCGCTGCAACAGGCGTGCCGGCACCGGGAACTCCGGCACGATCCAGGCGATCAGTTCCTTGTTGCCATCCACGCGCGACACCTTGGTCGCTTCGTAGCTCTTGCCGGCCACGGTGACCGCTTCCTTGCCGACCACGCGGTAGCTCATCGGCTTGATCCGGCCCTCGTCCACCATGCGGTAGTTCAGCGGCCTGCCGGCGGCCAGGTCGCGCGCGATCGCCAGGTTGATCAGCAGCGCATCCATGTCGCCGGCCTTCAGCGCCACCGGTCCTGCACGGTCCGGCTTGATGTCGCCGGTCCAGGTGGCCTGGTTGCTGGTCCAGTTGTAGTTGGCCTGCACGTTGCGCTTCTTGACCAGCAGCACGGAACTGTCCTGGCTGCTCAGCGGACGCAGGCGACCGTTGGCTTCCTCGAACACGGTGCTCTGGCTCAGGTCGGCCAGCTGGTTTTTCACCTTCAGGCTGTAACGCCACTTGCCGGCGCCTTCGCTGGCCAGGGTCATCGTGCCGTTGGCCTGCATGCCCATGTAGCTGGCGAGGTAATCGGCCTTGAACGGCTGCAGTGCCATCGCTGGCAGGCTGGCTACCGACAGGGCGGCAGCGGCGATCCAGGTCAGCGGGCGTTGGAACGTGGTCATGCTCAGACTCCTTGGTATTCGATGAGGCGCAGGTCGATGTAGTCCTGGCCATCTTTGCGTTGCAGGATACGCACCGGCGTCGGTACGCCGTTGGCGATCCACAGGATGGTTTCGTCGTTGCCGCCATTGGTGCGCGCCACGCGCAGCGCGTCGTAGGACAGCTCGCCCACCTGCACGCTTTCGGTGGCGCTGGCAGACTGGTAATCGTGCTGGCGCACGCGGCCCACGTCGACGTAGCGGTAATGCATCGCGCTGCCGGGGCGGGCGTCGCGCATGATCGCCAGGTTCAACAGCAGCGCGCTCTGGTCACCAGCCTGCAGCGGAATCGGCTGGGTGCGTTCTTTTTTCAGATCGCCCGTCCAGCGCGCCGTGCCAGCCTGCCAGTCATAGGTGCCGGTGACTTTTTTGCCGAGGAACAGGCCTTTGCGCACGGTGCTCTGGCTCAACGGCACGTACTGGCCGTCCTGGTTCTCGAACACGGTGCTCTGTTCCAGGTTCAGGCCCAGCACGCTGGCGAAGCCGCGGCGGCCGACCACCTGCATGTCCACCCGCCACTGCGTGCCACCGGCATGGGTGACGCGCATGGTGGCGTCGCCTGCTTCCTTGCCCTTGTAGAAGGCCTGGTAGGTGGCGGTGAACGGTTCCAGTGCGGGCGGTTCCCAGGCCAGCGCGGGCAGCGCGGGCACGGCCGGCGCGGCGGGTGCGGGCTCCGGTACCTGTTGCGCAGCCGAAGGCAACGCCGCCAGGCAGAACAGGGCGGACAGCAACAGCGCGGGACGGAGCAGCGACGTGTTCTTCATACCAGCCAGCAACATGAGAGAAGGGAAGCATGCCAGCGCCTGGGTCAGCAGCGCGTGTTCAGCAACTCAGGCAGGTTGCAGCATGCGCGCCGAATCTAGGACCAGCGGGCTGAAAAGGGGGTGACCGTCGAGCTGGAGCTGAGCGTTCTGTTCAGTTACGCGGCCGCTGGCCAGCAGCTGCAGGCTTGCGATCAGCAGCGGGTGCTCCACGGCCAGTACCCGCGCGGCCAGCGTTTCCGGCGAATCACCGGGGAGTACGTCAACGCGCGCCTGCGCCAGCACGCTGCCGGCATCCAGCTCGGGCACCACGAAGTGGACGCTGGCCCCGTGCTGCGCATCTCCGGCTTCCAGCGCCCGCGCATGCGTGTGCAGGCCCTTGTACAGGGGCAGCAGGGAAGGGTGGATGTTGACCAGCTTGCCATCGAAGCGGGCCACGAACGCCTCGCCCAGGATGCGCATGTAGCCGGCGCAGACGATCCAGTCGGGCGCGCTGGCGGCGATCGCGTCGCCCAGCGCGGCCTCGTAGGCGGCACGGTCGGCAAAGTCGCGCGGCGCTGCTGCCCAGCGCTGCGCAACCGGTACGCGCTGCAGGGCCTGTGCATCGCGGCGGTCGGAAAACACCCCCACCACCTCGGCCTGCAATTCTCCCTGCGCGATGGCATCCAGGATTGCCTGCAGGTTGCTGCCGCGCCCGGAGGCAAGCACCGCGATGCGCGTGCTTGCGGTCATGCCGCGACCTTGGGCGCGCCGTCCGGGAAGCTGGCGACGACCTCCGGGCGCAGCAGCGCCCACAGCGCGTAGACGGTCAGCGCGATGCCCAGGGCACCGGTCAGGCAGGCGAGCCCCGCCACGACCAGGCACAGCCGGTGCCGGCGACGCGCGCCCAGGCAGCGGGCGGCCTGCAGGCTCAATCCGCCCAGCACGACGTACACCGCCGAGGCGATGCCCATCACGATGAACAGCAGCCAAGGGGCGGCCTCCGGACCACTGCCGGGCGGCTCGCTGACATAGCCGGCGAGGGTGACCAGCAGCAGGAAAGCGGCGAGGAGGAGTTCGAAACCCCCCAGCACATAGAACAGGATCTTCAGCGTGTGCAGGTGCGAATCGACCTGCATCGACGTCCAACCACGCGGGGCGTGCAGGGGGGGAGGCGTGGCGGACATGGAGGTCTCTTTGATGGCCTTGCAGGCGCCGGGTAACACCCGGCTTCGGTCGCGCCGAGCCATGCTCGGCGGAATGTCTGGACGCTCCCGCTGCGCTCGCCGGGCATGGCTCGGCGCTACCGGCAGGGAGCCGCTTGTCAGCCGATGTGGACGCGCTCGGCGCCTTCCACGGCCGGCACGACCTTGCCGATGGTCCAGTGCTGCAGGCCCTGTGCGCCGGCGGCCTCGGCCACGGCGGCGACCTGGTCGGCGGCGACGATCAGCACGAAGCCGATGCCGCAGTTGAAGGTGCGCCACATTTCGGCATCGGCCACCGCGCCTTCGCGCTGCAGCCACTGGAACACCGGCGGCAGGGTCCAGCTGCGGGCGTCGATGTCCAGGCCCAGGCCGTCGGGCACCACGCGGATGATGTTTTCCGTCAGGCCACCGCCGGTGACGTGGGCCATGCCGTGGATCGCCTCGCCGTGGGTCTTGAGCAGGGCCAGGATCGGCTTCACGTACAGGCGGGTCGGCGCCATCAGCGCATCGACCAGCTTCACGCCGTCGTCCAGCAGCAGATCGGCCGGCTGCCCAGCGCGGTCGTAGATGCGGCGCACCAGCGAATAGCCGTTCGAATGCGGGCCGGAGGAGGCGATGCCGATCAGCACGTCGCCTTCGGCAACGCTGGCGCCATCCTTCAGTTCGCTCTTTTCCACGCCGGCCACGGTGAAGCCGGCCAGGTCGTACTCGCCCGGGGCATACATGTCGGGCATTTCAGCGGTCTCACCGCCGATCAGCGCGCAGCCGGCCTCGGTGCAGCCGTTGGCGATGCCGCCCACGACCGCCGCGGCGGTGTCGATGTCCAGCTTGCCGGTGGCGAAATAATCCAGGAAGAACAGTGGCTCGGCGCCCTGTACCAGCACGTCGTTCACGCACATGGCGACCAGATCGATGCCGATTGTGTCGTGGCGGCCCAGCTGCTGGCCCAGTTTCAGCTTGGTGCCGACGCCATCGGTACCGGACACCAGCACCGGCTCGCGGTACTTGTTGGAGAGGTCGAACAGGGCACCGAAGCCGCCCAGTCCGCCCATTACCTCAGGGCGGAAGCTGCGCTTGACCAGCGGCTTGATGCGCTCGACCAGTTCGTTGCCGGCATCGATGTCGACACCCGCGTCACGGTAGGTGAGGGGCGTAGGGGCGGAGGACGGGCTGTTGGTCACGGGCGTCGGCGCTGGCAAGGGTGAGACGGCGATTTTAACAGGCCACGTTGGCGCAAAGACCCTATTCGGGCAACAATCTCCCCGGATACGTCGAGCCAATGGAAGTCCAGATGCCCCGCAGCCCCCTCAGGACCACGTTCCTCATCATGCTCCTCGCGGCGTGCCTGCCCTTTGCCGCCCTGGCCCAGAGCGGCCTGCGCACCGAAGGGGACGTGGCCACCGCCAGCGGCGCCTACGAGGCCGAGGTCCCGGTCCGGGGCCAGAGCGACGCCGATCGCAACGGCGGCTTGTCGCGCGCGCTGGCCGAGGTGCTGGGCAAATTGTCCGGCGACCGCAACATCACCGCCCGTCCGGGCGTGGTGCAGGCCCTGCGCAATGCCAAGGATTACGTGCAGAGCTACGACTACAAGCAGGACCAGAGCACCAGCGCCAGTGGTGCGCCGAACTTCCGCACCCTGTTGGTCGCCCGTTTCCGCGAAGACGACGTGGATGCGATGGTCGCCGCGCTGGGCCTGCCGGTGTGGCCGCAGCCGCGCCCGAAGCCGGTGCTGTGGCTGGCCATCGACGACGGCAGCGGCCCGCGGCTGGTGACCGTGCAGCAGGCCAACGCGGTGCGCCCGATACTGGCGCGCGCGGTGGAACGCGGCTTCAAGCTGGGCCTGCCGACCGGCAGTACGGCCGAGCAGGCGCTGGTGGGTGCGATCTGGCGCCAGGACACCGCCGCGGTGGCGCGGGCGTCGGCCCGTTACGCCCCGCCGATGCAGCTGATCGGCAAGCTGTCGCGCGCGGATGGCGGCTGGACGGCGGACTGGGTGTTCGTCGACAACGGCCGGGAACTGAACAAATGGACCACCAAGGATGCCAACGCCATGCGTGCGATGGCCGGCGGTGCCGACGGCGCGGCCGACGCGCTGGTGCGCCGTTATGCCAAGCCCGGCGCGGCAACCGGCCAGGCCGGCACCTACCGCATCGTGGTGACCGGGATCGACAGCGCCGACGACTACATGCGCTTGGCCGCCGGCCTGCGCGAGGTGCCGGTGGTGCGCAACATCATCCCGCTGCGCGCAGTGGGCAACCGGCTGGAACTGAGCCTTGAAATGACCACCGGCCTTGCCGGGTTGAACCGCATGCTGGGCGAGGACGGCGTGCTGGTGCCGGTCGCCCCGGTGGCGATCACCCTGGACGGTGATGAACAGAATCCGGCCCCGGCCAGCAACGAGTACCGCCTGCGATGATCCACACTCCGGAGGCGGAAATCGCCCTGTTCCTGCGCCGCGTCAAGTTCGTCGCGGTCGCGTTGCTGATCGGCTGGGTGGTCTGGCTGCTGGCGCCCATCCTGACCCCCTTCGTGCTGGCGCTGGCGCTGGCCTGGCTGGGCGATCCGCTGGTGGACCGGATCGAGGCGACCGGGCGTTCGCGCAATACCGGCGTGATCCTGGTGTTCGTGGCGATGGTGCTGGTGATCACCGCGCTGCTGTTGATCCTGGTGCCGATGATCGAGCGCCAGATCAGCACCTTGATCGCTTCCGCGCCGCAGGCCCAGGCCTGGCTGATGGAGAAGGGCATTCCCTGGTTCGAACAGAAGACCGGCCTGGAAGTGATGCAGTGGCTGGATTCGGACCGGGTGATGGAGTACATCCGCAGCCACTGGCAGCAGGCCGGCGGGGTGGCCAAGCAGTTCTTCGGCTATGTGCAGCGTTCCGGCTTTGCGATGGTGACCTGGGTGGTCAACCTGCTGCTGCTGCCGATCCTGGCGTTCTACTTCCTGCGTGACTGGGACCTGCTGGTCGAGCGCGTGCGTTCGGTCATCCCGCGCAACCACGTGGGCACGATCACCCAGCTGGCGCGCGAGTCCAACGATGTGCTCGGCGCGTTCATCCGTGGCCAGTTCCTGGTGATGATCGCGCTGGGCGTGATCTACGCCGGTGGCCTGACGATGGTCGGCCTGAACCTGGGCCTGTTGATCGGCATCATCGCCGGGCTGATCAGTTTCATTCCCTACCTGGGCGCCACCACCGGCATCCTGATGGCGGTGATCGCTGCACTGGTGCAGTCGCAGGGCTTCGACCTGAAGCTGCTGCTGCTGGTCGGCGTGGTGTTCACCGTGGGCCAGCTGCTGGAAAGCTACGTGCTGACCCCGCGCATCGTCGGCGACAAGATCGGCCTGCATCCGGTGGCGGTGATCTTCGCGGTGATGGCCGGTGGCCAGCTGTTCGGTTTCCTCGGCATGCTGCTGGCGTTGCCGGTGGCGGCGGTGAGCAACGTGCTGCTGCGCTATGCCCACCAGCGCTACCGCGAAAGCGAGCTGTATGCCGGTGAGAAACCGTCGATCGTGCTCGATTCCTACATCGACAAGCAGGTCATCATCGTCGACGGCGCGCCGAAGGGGCCGGAACCGAAGTGAGCGCAGTACCGCAGCTGCCGTTGGCCCTGCATTACCCGCAGGACGAGCGACTGGAGACCTTCATCGGCGCACCGGATGGTGCGCTGGCGCAGCTGCGTGCGATCGCCGTGGGCGCCAGCCCGGACTGGGTGTACCTGGAAGGCGCGGCCGGCACCGGCAAGACCCACCAGGCCCTGGCGATGTGCTCCAACGCCGAACAGGCCGGGCGCACCCCGACCTACGTGCCGCTGAGCGCGGTGGTGGGGCGGGTGCGTGCGGTGCTGGAAGGGCTGGAGCAGCGCGATCTGGTGGTGCTGGATGGGCTGGACGCGGTGGCCGGGGGGCGCGATGACGAGGTGGCGCTGTTCGATTTCCACAATCGTGCGCGCGCTGCCGGTACGGCGGTGATGTACACCGCGCAGGCGGCGCCGGCCGAGCTGGGGCTGGTGTTGCCGGACCTGCGTTCACGGTTGGGGCAGTGCGTGCGCGTGGTGCTGCAGGCGCTGGACGAAGAGGGGCGTGCGGCGGTGCTGCGTGACCGCGCGTTGCGCCGTGGTCTGTCCATCGACGAAGCCTCCATCGAATGGCTGCTGTCCCACTCCGGGCGCGAGCTGGGTGGGCTGATCACGCTGATGGACTGGCTGGACCGCGAGTCGCTGGCGGCCAAGCGGCGGATCACCGTGCCGTTCCTGCGCCAGGTACTGGAAGACGGCCGGCCGCGCTACTGAGTGGTGTTGGTTTCAGCCGGGCTTGCAGCCCGGCGGCCCGCTTTTTTCAAGCCGGAGCAACGTCAACGTCAACAGCCTGCAGGGCTATGCGTTGGCGGGGCGGGGTGGCTGTGCAGGACACGCCGTGAACCCGTCCATGGGGGCTCGCTTTTCGCATCGGATCCTTGTAGCGCCGACCCGTGGTCGGCGGAGTGTTTCCGCCAAGGGCCCGCTGCGCTCGCCGACCATGGGTCGGCGCTACCGCTTTTCATTTTTCATTACGCCGGTGGCGGCATCAGGAACCTGTCAGGGCGACGGGCGGTGGGGCTGGGCGGGGGCGTTGAGCGCCATGGATGGCGCGAAACGAGGCCCGCATGGATGCGGTTTTTGCCGTCCCCCGACCAGCCCCACCGCCCGGCGCCAACCCGAATTGCAGCTCTAAACCAGCCACCCGCGAGGGGGTCTCACCCGTTCGACCGACCCAGCTCCAGATCCAGCAAACGCAGCCGATCCACCGTCCCCACATCGGTCCAGCGTCCGCGATGATGCTGCCCCGTGACCGATCCCTGCGCCATGAAGTGCTTCTGCAGCGGCACCACGCTGAACCGCGGCGGCGTGCGTTCGCTTCCCGCTGCGGTGCCGATCACCTGCCGCCAGTCGGCGACGATCGACGGCCGGTACACGCCGATGCCGGCATAGGTCAGGCAGGCCCCGGCGCGATCGTGGTGCAGCAGGCCTGCGGCATCCAGGCGGTAATCGCCTTGCGGGTGCTGGGCCGGGTTGTCCACCATCACCAGGTGCGCCTCGCCCGCCGGTTCGCGTGGCAGGGCAGCGAAATCGAAGTCGGTCCAGATATCGCCGTTGACCACCAGGAACGGCGCATCACCGAGCACGGGCAGGGCATTGAGGATGCCGCCGCCGGTTTCCAGCGGGGTGTCGCCTTCGTTGACGAAATGCAGCTGCACGCCCCACTGGCGGCCATCGCCCAAGGTCGGCGCGAAGGCTTCGGCGAGCCAGGAAACATTCACCACCACATCGCGGACGCCAAGTGCGGCCAGCCGTTCCAGGTGCCGCACGATCAACGGTTTGCCGGCTACCGGCAGCAGCGGTTTGGGGGTGTGCAGGGTGAGCGGGCGCATCCGCTCGCCGAGGCCGGCGGCGAAAATCAGCGCCTTCATCGGGCCAGCACCGGTTCGCCCTGGGCAGCCATCGCCGGCTTGATCCGCGCATCAAGCAGGTGTCGCAGCCCGGCCAGTTCCGGATAGCGCGGCAGTACTTCATCCAGGTAGGCAATGAAGCGCGGCGCATCGTCCAGGTAATGGCCCTTGCCATCGCGGTAGCGCAGGCGGCTGAAGATGCCCAGGCACTTCAGGTGGCGCTGGATGCCCAGCCAGTCGGCATCGCGCAGGAATACCGCAAGCGCCGGCACCGGCAGGCCGACCGCCAGCGCGCGCTGGTGGTAGCGCGCCAGCCAGCCATCCACGCGCGCCAACGGCCAGCTCAGGAACGCGTCCTTGAACAGGCTGACCGGGTCGTACGCAATGGGGCCACGCACGAGGTCCTGGAAATCCAGTACCGCCGGCCCATCGGCCACCGGCATCAGGTTGCGCGGCATGAAATCGCGGTGGGTCATCACCTGGGCCTGGCCCAGTGCGTTGTCCATCAGCAACTGCTGCGCGGCCTGCAGGCGCAGGCGGTCGTCGCCATCCAGGGTGATGCCCAGATGGCGCTGCAGGAACCAGTCGTCGAACAGCCCCGCATCGCGTTGCAGCAGCGCCTCGCCGAAGCGGCCGAAGTCGTCCGGCACCGGCATCTGCTGCAGGCTGAGCAACTGGTCCATCGCGCGCTCGAACCAGGCATCGGCGCTGTCGGCGTCGATGACCTTGGCCAGGGTCGGCCCGCCCAGGTCTTCCAGCAGAAGGAGCCCGGTCTGGATGTCTTCGGCCAGCACGGTCGGTACCCGCAGACCGTGCGCCTGCAGCAGGGCGCGCATGCGCAACCACGGCCGCACGTCTTCCAGGCCGGGCGGGGAATCCATCACGATGTGGCTGCCACCCCGGCTGGTGGCGCGCCAGTAACTGCGCATGCCCGCATCCACCGACGCGCGGTCCAGCATCGCCTGGTCATCGCCCAACTGTGCGCGTGCCCACTGCAGGCGCTGCGCGGCGCGTTCGGGATGGGAAGCGGGATCGTTCATGCAGGCAGCGTCCGGGCGCCCGCAGGCGCCGACATCAGGGAAAGAAAAGAATCAGCGACGGCCGCCGCTGACCAGGCGGAGCAGGGCCAGGACCGCGACCGCGCCCAGTACCGCGCCGAGGAAACCAGCCGGTTCGCCGGCGGCATACCAGCCCATGTACTGCCCGAACCAGCCGGCCAGCAGTGCGCCGACGATGCCCAGCACGATGGTCAGCAGGCAGCCCATGCGGTTGTTGCCGGGCATGACGAAGCGGCCGAGCAGGCCGACCACGAAGCCGACCAGGATGATGTAGAGCCAGCTGGTGCTGCCGAACAGACCATTCATGGACAGGGAATCCTTTGCGATGAGGGACGCCGCCGGACAGGGCCGGCGGCGTCGCTCACTTTACCCAGTTCAGCAGCAGCCGTGGCCGCCGTGGCGGGTTCCGCTGTCGGCGGCGACCGGCGAACCGCTGGTCTCCCCGCGCAGGCTGGCGGCGTGGTGTTCGCTGATCACCTTGGACACGCAGGCGGTCACCTTCTTGCCCATCGGGATGTGCAGGAACTCATTCGGACCGTGTGCATTGGAGTGCGGGCCGAGCACGCCGGTGATCATGAACTGTGCGCCGGGGAACTTCTCGCCGAGCATGCCCATGAACGGAATGGAGCCACCTTCGCCCATGTACATGGCCGGCTTGTCGAAGAACATACGGCTGGCATCGTCGATCGCCTGGGTCAGCCACGGCGACATCGCCGGTGCATTCCAACCGCTGGAGGCCTTCTCCAGGTCGAGCGTCACTTCGGCACCGTTCGGCGGGTCGCGCAGCAGGGCTTCCTTCAGCAGTTCGCCGCAGGCCTTGCCGTCGGCGGTGGGCGGCAGGCGCAGCGACAGCTTCACCGCGGTATGCGGACGCAGCACGTTGCCGGCCGATTCCAGCGACGGCATGCCGCCGATGCCGGTCACCGACAGCGCGGGGCGCCAGGTGCGGTTGAGCACCAGTTCGGTCAGGTCTTCGCTCATCGGCACCAGGCCGTCCACCAGCGGGAACTTGTCGAAGATGGCGGTATCGACGACCTCGGCGGCGCGCTTGGCCTGCTCAAGGCGTTCGGCGGGAATCTCCACCTGCATGCCGTCGATCAGGATGCGGCCGGTGTCCTGGTCCTCGATGCGCGACAGCAGCTGGCGCAGCAGGCGGAAGCTGGACGGCACCACGCCGGACGCGTCACCGGAGTGCACGCCTTCGTTGAGCACCTTGACCGAGAAGTTGCCGCCGGTCAGGCCGCGCAGCGAGGTGGTGCACCAAAGCTGGTCATAGTTGGCGCAGCCCGAATCCAGGCAAACGACCAGCGACGGCTTGCCGATGCGGTCGGCCAGGTGGTCGACATAGGCGGGCAGGTCGTAGCTGCCGGATTCTTCGCAGGCTTCGATCAGGATCACGCAGCGCGCATGCGGCAGGCCCTGGGCCTGCAGCGCCAGCACTGCGGCCAGCGAGCCGAAGATGGCGTAACCGTCATCGGCGCCGCCGCGGCCGTACAGCTTGTCATCGCGCAGCACCGGGATCCACGGGCCCAGGTCATCGTCCCAGCCGGTCATTTCCGGCTGCTTGTCCAGATGGCCATACAGCAGCACGGTGTCGTCACCGGTCTCGCTGCCACTCGCCGGGATTTCCAGGAAAATCAGCGGGGTGCGGCCCTCGAGGCGGACCACGTCGACCTTCAGGCCGGGGATGTCCTGGGCTTTGGCCCAGGTTTCCATCAGGACAACGGCCTGCTCCATGTAGCCGTTCTGCACCCAGTTGGCGTCGAACATCGGCGACTTGTTGGGGATGCGGATGTAATCGACCAGCTGCGGGACGATTTCCTCGTCCCATTTCTGGTTGACATAGTGGCCGAGCTTGGCGCTGTCCATCTGGAGCTCCGAATTGGAATGACTGATCTGCCCATTCTACGCGTGCGGGAAATGCCCGACTGTGCGCCATAGGGGCGGCTGACGGAGTCGGCCCGTCTTTTCACAGCAGCGGGGGTAGGAAATTTCCTACACGGCGTCGGGTATTTAGCTGGCTGTTAGAAATGTCACGGACCGATAGTCTGTGTACATGTGGTGACGGACAGTGTCTTTACCGACGGGAATGCCGGTCGGGACAGGTTCGGATCACAAGGAGAACGACGTCGTGCCTTGGTGGATCGTGTTGCGGGCACTGCTTCTGGCGATGGGGATCACGCAGGCCTTTGCGGCCGCGCCGGTCGACATCAACCGGGCAGATGCTTCTGCACTGCAGCAGGGATTGACGATGGTGGGGCCCAGCCGGGCGGCCGCTATCGTCGAGCACAGGCAGCAGCACGGGCCCTTCAAACGCGTCGAGGACTTGACGCAGGTGAAGGGCATAGGGAAAGCCATCGTCGAACGGAATCGACAGCGGATAACGACCGGGGACACGATGTCCCGGGTGGATCCGGTACCCGGACCGGTACCGGTGCGTTCCGTGCCAAGGCGCTGATACAGGGGAATTGTCGCGGTACGCAGGAGGCGGACCCGGGCCGGCCACGGGACGTGGTGGCAGCGACCGGCGCAGGGAGGCGTCAACCACACCAGGATGGTGGCATCACAGACCTGTGGAAGGGGCTGGGATAAACAACCAGGGATGATCGCGGCCTCCGTGCACGGAGCACGCTGCCCCCATCGCAGGATGCGCGGGGCGGCGGGAGGCCGACAAGGACGTTGTCAGGGCCCGGTACGACACATGGCTGTGTCGCCGGGCCTTCTTTTTTTTGCGCCCCCGACACGTTAGCGTGGGGCCTTGCTACGGACTGGATGAGCGCGCTGATGCGACTGCTGCAGTGTTCCCTGATGATCGCCACGGCGCTTGCGCTTATCGCTCCTCTGCCGCTGCGGGCGCAGGTGGCCACCCCGGCAGCTGCCGCCAAAGCATCGACCGAACCGGCCGTGCGCGGGCCCACCGACCTCAAGCCTGGTGAATACCTCTGGCATCCGGAGATATCCCCCTCGGGCCCCATCGTGCTGGTGGTCAGCCTGGAAGAACAGCGCGCCTACGTGTACCGCAACGGTATCGCCATCGGCCTGAGCACCATCAGTTCGGGAAAGGCCGGCCACGAGACGCCGACCGGGGTGTTCACCATCCTGCAGAAGGACAAGGACCACCGCTCCAACCTCTACAACAGCGCGCCGATGCCCTACATGCAGCGGCTGACCTGGGATGGCATCGCCCTGCATGGTGGCGCGCTGCCCGGGCACCCGGCCTCGCACGGCTGCGTGCGGCTGCCGCAGGCCTTCGCGCAGAAGCTGTTCAGCGCCACCCAGCGCGGCGATACGGTGGTGGTGGCCGACGCCAAGAGCTCGCCGATGACCCTGGCCTACCCGGCCGTGCTGGCCCCGGTCAGCAGCCGCGGCCAGTCCTTGCCGGAAGTCCCGGCCAGTGCGGAAACGGCGGCCTACTGGAACGAACAGGGCGCCCCGGCAGGGCAGGTCGGCGTGCTGGTGAGCCTGCATGACCAGCGGGTCTACGTGCTGCGCGATGGCGTATTGATTGGTGAATCCCCGCTGGTGGCTTCGGCCTTGCCCGCCTTCGACGGCACCACGCTGTTCGTGATGGGCGAAGGTCATACCGACCAGCCCAGCCCGCTGGATGCGCATCAGCGCCTGCACCGCTGGACCGCCTATCCGTTGCTGGGACAGTCCGACGCCCAGGCCACCCCGGACCTGCTGGCCACGCCGTCGCTGCCGATGGCGCTGCCGCCGGATTTCGCCCGCCAGCTGTACGCCGCGCTGGTGCCGGGCACCACCCTGCTGGTGACCTCGCTGCCGGCGGTACGCCCAAGTGCAGCTGAACCGGGCATGCAGCCGGTGTTGGAATCCGAGCCGGCCGGGTCCACTCTGTAGGGTCTGAATGGACCTGTTGAACCTGCCCAGATGAAACCGCCACGCCCCCGTTGGCTGGCTGCCCTCGGCCTGTTGACCGCCTGCAGCCTGCCCGCCAGTGCGCAGCCGCCGCCGGCTGCGGTGTCCGGCCCTGACCTTGGCGCGATCCTGGCCCGGGTTGCGCCCAACGCGGACCGCAAGGTGCTGCAACTGGCAGCCAGTGCGATGCGCTGCGCGCTGCGCCGGCCCGAATTGGGCGTGGTGCCGGAGCGGCTGGGCGTGATCGACTATTCGCGTCCCTCCACCCAGCAGCGCCTGTGGGTATTCGACCTGCGCCGCCAGCGGCTGCTGTTTGAAGAGTGGGTGGCGCATGGGCGCAACAGCGGCGCCGACCGCACCGAGCATTTCTCCAATCGCGAGGGCAGCTTCATGTCCAGCATCGGGGCGTTCACCGCGCAGGAAACCTACGTCGGCGGCAACGGCTATTCGTTGCGCCTGGACGGGCTGGAGCCGGGGTTCAACGACCATGCGCGGGAGCGGGCGATCGTGATCCACGGCGCGCCCTACGTGAATCCCTCCGCCGCACGGTTGCAGGGCCGGCTGGGCCGCAGCCTCGGCTGTCCTGCCGTGCGGCTGACCGTTGCCAAGCCGCTGATCGATGCACTCAGCGGCGGCACGATGGTGTTTGCGTACTACCCCGACCAGGACTGGCTGAAGCGCTCCCAGCTGCTGGACGCCGACTGCGGCGGCAGCCTGGCCAAGCGCTGACGGCACGACGCGTCGTCAACGCGGGGACGGCACGGCACAATGGGCGCATGAACGCGACCGACATCCTGCAGCACCCCAGCCAGGTCATCCCCAGCGTCGATTACCGTCGCGAACGCTGGCGCAATGGGCTGGGCTGGACCCGCGAAATCCTGCGCCTGCCGAGCGACGGCGAAGACTGGGCCCTGCGTCTTTCAATCGCCGAAATTGAATCAGACGCAACATTTTCCAGTTTCCCGGGCGTGGATCGCGAGCTGGTGCTGCTGCACGGAAACGGGGTGCGCCTGCGCTTCGATGATGGCCGGGTTGAAGAGGTGCTGCCGCCCCATGGTCGCGTACGGTTCGCCGGCGAACAGGCACTGCACGGTGAACTGGTGGACGGCACCACCCACGATTTCAACCTGATGTGGCGGCGCGACACGCTGGCTGCGCAGGTGCTGCATCGGCCCGTCGTAGGGCCGATGTATTTTTTCACCGAACCGGACGTGGCCTGGGCCATCCACCTGCTGGCCGGACAGGCCCGCTTCGACGCCGACGCCGACGTTGATCTGCCGCCGATGCAGCAGGGTGACACGGCCTGGCTGGCTGCCGGCGAGCGTCGCCGGCATGCACTGCACGGCGGCGGTGAGTTGCTGGCGATCCGGCTGGGTCCGGCGGAGCGGTAGCGCGCGCTTCAGTACACGTCGCGGCGGTAGCGTCCGGCCAGCACCAGCGCCTCTTTTCCTTCGGCGCCCAGCATCTGTTCGATCACCGCATCCACCGCCGGCGCCATGCCCTGCAGGCTGCCGCAGACCAGGATCGCGGCGCCTTCGTCGACCCACTGGCGCAGCCGCCCGGCTTCTGCCAACAGACGATCCTGCACGTAACGATGGGCGCCGCCGTCGCGGCTGAACACCGCATCCAGGCGCTCCAGCATGCCGCGCTGCTGCATCTGCACCAGTTCGTCGCCGAAGTGGAAATCGTGCGCGGCATTACGCTCGCCGAACAGCAGCCAGTTGCGGCTGGCTCCGGCCGCTTCGCGTTCGTGCAGGTGCGCGCGCAGCCCGGCGATGCCGGTACCGTTGCCGATCAGGATCAACGGCCGCGTGCTGTCCACGCCGTGGAAATTGGGGTTGCGGCGCAGGCGAAGATCGATCGGGCCGCCGACCGGTGCGATGTCACACAGCCAACCACTGCCGATGCCCGGCGTGCCGTCGGCGCGCAGTTGCCGCCGCAGCAGCAGTTCCACTGCGCCGTCGTGCATGGCCGAGGCAATGGAGTATTCGCGGTGTGGGAGGGGTTGCAGCATCGCCAGCAGGGTCTGCAGGTCGCCGCCGGCGGTGACCCCGGGCAGCTGCGAACGTGACAGCCGCGCCTGCAGGGTCTGCCCATCGGCCAGCAGGGTGTCGCCCTGCAGCTGGTGCCGTTGCAGCCATGCCTGCACCACGCCCGGGGCGTGCTGCGGGCCGATCTCGGCGATGTCGCCGGCCTGCCACTGCACCTCGCTGCCTGCCGGCCCCGGCTGCGGCTGCAGCCGCAGCCAGTGCACCGGGCCACCTGCGCTGCCGGGATTGAGATGTTCGCGCCGCAGCAGCGTCCACGTCTGGTACTCCACCGGACTCCAGTCCGGCTGGTCGCTGGCATCGCCGCCCAGCTGGCCCAGCAGTTGCTGCCAGTGGCGCAGGCTGGCCGGGTCGGCGTTGTCTACCTCCACCGTGTCGAACAGCGCATGCGCGCCATGCCGGCGCAGCCAGTCGTCCAGCTGATGGCCGAACGCACAGTAGTGCGCGTAGCTGTGGTCGCCCAGCGCCAGCACGCCGTAATGCAGGTGGCCCAGCGACGGCGTTGCCGTCATCAGCCGGCGCAGGAATGGCGCGGCGTGGTCGGGCGGATCGCCTTCGCCGGTCGTGCTGGCGATGAACAACGCGCGTTCGCTGTCCGCCAGCAGGGCGGCATCCAGCTGCTCGATGCTGCGCACGCGCACTGCCAGGCCGGCACCGCGCAGGGCATCGGCACTGCGTTCGGCCAACTGCGCGGCAAAGCCGGTCTGGCTGGCCCACACCAGCAGGATCGGCCGCTGCGCCGGATCGGTCCGCTCGCGGCGTGGCCGGGTCTGCCACCACAGCAGGGCACACAGCGCGGCGTAACCGCCGACGGCGGCGATCGCGGTCCACAGCGCGGCGCGGCGCGGGGCAAGCTCCCACCCGCTTTCGTCCAGGTGCAGGCGCAGCAGCAGCCAGGCCACGATGGCCAAGGCCAGCATCACCAGCAGGTTTCCGACCCGTACGCGCCACGGGCGCGGGCTCATGGCAGCAGCGCCTGGAAGGCAGGGCTGAGCGTTTCCACCGGACCTTCGCTGCTGCGTTCCAGGAAGCGCGCCGCCAACTGCAGGCGGGTCGCCAGTTCCAGCCCGGCATCGCGGCCGAGCACGGTCAGTGCGGTCGCCCACGCATCGGCGTGCATGGCATTGTCGGCGACCACGGTCACCGCTGCGGCCGCGCGCTGTACCGGCAGGCCGCTGCGCGGATCCACGCTGTGGCTGATCGGTTCGCCGTCCTGCTGGTAGTGGTGCCAGCGGTCGCCGGAGGTGGCGATCGCCTTGCCGTCCAGTGCCAACACGCGCGGCGGGGTGGGTGTACGCACGTCTTCTTCCGGGGCGGATTCCACCAGCACGCGCCATGGCTGGCCGTCCGCCTTGCGGCCGTACCCGTGCAGTTCGCCGCCTACTTCCACCAATGCGGCGCCGATCTGCTGGTCGTGCAGCCAGCGCACGACTTCATCCACCCCGAAGCCTTTGGCAATCGCCGACAGATCCAGTTCCAACCCGCCGGGCTGCAGCAGCGCATCGCCCTGCCACTGCAGTCTCTGCCAGCCGCAGCGGGCGCGGGTTGCTGAGAGTATCTGCGGGTCCGGGCGGCTCCGCGCGGCGGCATGCGCACCGAAACCCCACAGTGCCACCAAGGGGCCGAGCGTGGGATCGAAAGCGCCGTCGCTGGCTGCCGCAACGTCCTGCGCAGCGGCCAGCACCTGGCGGGTCTGCAGCGGCAGTGGATGCCAGCTGCCTGCGGCGGCGCGGTTGTAGCGGCTCAGGTCCGACGTCGGTTCCCAGGTGCTCATCTGCGCCACGACACGGTCCAGCTGGGCCTGGATGCCGGCGTGCAGCGGATGCAGGTCGCGGCTGCGCGGCACCGTCAGTGAGACCGACCATGAAGTGCCCATGGTGGTGCCGCCGAGGCGTGCGATATCGAGTTGCGGGTTGGTCATCAGCAAGTGCTTGGGGTGCCAGTGGAGCCGGGCCAGGCCCGGCTCCGGGGTCATTACTGCGGCAGCACTTCCAGCGTCGCCACGTAGCTCAGCCTACGCTTTTCAGCCTGCTTCACCGAGGTCTTGTTGTCTTCGGTGCCGGTTTCAAGCCAGTACATGCCGGCTTCCGGCCAGCTCACCTTGATCTCGCCCTTGGCATCGCTGGTGACCTTGATCTCTTCCTGCGCGTTGCGGTAACGCGTGGCGCCACGCACGATCTCGAACTCCAGGCCGGCGGTCGGCTTGCCATCCACCAGCACGCGGAAGGTCGCTTCTTCGCCGGCGAACAGATCGTTCGGGTGGCCCACCGCGATCAGCTCGATGCCCTTGTTGGTCGGCTTGAGCGCGGTGGCATTCGGCGCGCCATTGGTGACGAAGGTTTCCACGCGGCCGACCGATTCGGATACCTGCACGTTCTTCGCCTCCTTCGGCAGTTCGCCGAAGCTGGCCGCGTTGCCGCGCCAGCGCTTGCGCTCGCCATTCAACTCATAGGTGGCGAACAGGCCGTCGTTGACCGAGGCGATGCGGTAGGTGCCGGCCTGCTTCAGCTCGATGTCGAACACGCTGCGGAACTTGCCGGTGGCACTGTTCTGCGGCTGCACGCTGCTGCCGTCCGGTGCGGTGACGACCACCGATTCCAGGCGCAGCGGCACGTGGTTGAAGTAGAACAGGTCGTTGGATACCGCACCGTCCACGGTGATCCACGGGTTGGTACCGGCGATCACCGTCTGCGACGGCAGCAGCCAGGCCTTGTGGGCCAGGGCGGAGAACGGAAGGGCAGCAGCTAGGGCGGCGGCAAGGACGAGCGTGCGCTTCATCGGGGTATGACTCCAGGAGAAAGAAGGTACGGACCCATGCTGGAACAGCTCAGGGTTTGATGGCGAGGGTGACCTTGCCCAGTTCGGTGCTGCCTTGTGCCGAACCGTTCTGCGCGGACTTTGCCGGCCAGCTGAAAGGCACCTTGACCAGTTCACGGCCGCCGACTTCGCGCGCCGCTTCCACCACCAGGGTGTAGTTGCCCGGCGCGAGGTCCTTCAGCGCGGGCTGGCGGTCGTTGAATGACAGCGCGTGGGTGCCGACCGGGCGGGTCGGGCCGGTCACCCCGTCCACCGGCACCTCCAGCGTGCGGCCGCTCTTGCGCCACCACTGGCGCAGGTCCGGCAGCCACTTGGTGCCATGGCCTTCGCTGTTTCCGGTCTGCTGGTACCAGACCGACAGGTTGGCGGCGACCTTCTGGTCGGCCCCTTCCAGCCAGATCGCCACGTACGGGCGGTGGTACTCGGCGACGTTGAGCTTGGGGACTTCGACGTTGATGTCCAGCGTGGTCGCATAAGCCGGCGAAGTAGCCAGCAAACCGCTGAGGGCGATGGTGAGGGTGACGCGCATGGGCGGCTCCAGCAGGAAAGGACAGGGAAGGTCAGTGGATCAACAACAGGGCGATCAGCAGCGGGATCATCAGGCCCAGGCCGACCAGCGGCCAGGTCATGCGCCGCTGCCGCGCATGCAGGTGCAACAGGAACAGGCCGGTGATGCAGAAGACCAGGCAGGCCACGGCGAACACATCCAGGAACCAGCCCCACGCCGGGCCGGCATTGCGCCCCTTGTGCAGGTCGTTGAGGTAGGACACCGCCCCGCGCGAGGTGGATTCGAACTCCACCGCGCCGCTTTCGCGGTCGATGCTCAGCCACGCATCGCCGCCGGGACGCGGCAGCGACAGGTAGATCTCTTCCGGCGACCACTCTGCGGCGCGGCCGCCGATGGAAATGTCCAGTTCTGCATCCAGCCACTGGCGCGCGGGACGCGGCAACGGCGCGTTGCCGTCGGCGCGCGTGCCCAGCTGTGCCAGCACCGCGGCCGGCAGTTCCAGCTGGCGGTTGTCCACCTGCGGGGTCGCTTCGATTTTCGCCGCGTGGTTCAGCGTGATGCCGGTAGCGGCGAACAGCAGCATGCCGATCAGGCAGACGGCCGAGCTGATCCAGTGCCATTGATGCAGCGTGCGCAGCCAGAAACCGCGGCTTTGTTGTTGCTGCACGGTAGAAGAGACGGAACGGCTCACGCAGATGGGCAGGGCTCAGGGAGAGGGGGCATTACAGCATTGATGAGAATTGTTCGCAATTGGATGGGTAATGACGGCCAGCGGCCGGCACTACCCAGCCCGTCAGAACGAGACGTTCAGGCTCACCCACACGCTGCGGGCCTTGTCCTTGTTGTTGTAGTCATCCTCGACCAGCACTTCGTTGGTGCCATCGGCATAGCCGCCGTTGCCATCCAGGTCGGTGAAGGTGGCCTGGTAGGTAGTGAAATCGCGGTCCAGCAGATTGTTGATGCGCGCGTTGACGGTCAGCCATTCGGTCGCCTGGTAGGACGCGCCCAGGTGCAGCACGGTGTAATCCTTGTAGTACAGCGGCTGGCTGGTGATGGCGCTGACCCCGCGGTAGCGCTTGGAGCGCATTTCACCGGTCAGGAACACGTTCAAGCGCTCGCTGGCCTGCCAGTCGAAGGTGGCGTTGGCCATGTGCTTGGCACTGTTGCCCAGCGGCAGGCCCTTCTCCGCGCCGCTCTTCTGTTCGCTGTCGGTATAGGTGTAGTTGGCGCGCAGCGCGAAGCGTTCGCTGATCTCCCAACGGCCGGCCACTTCCGCGCCCTGGATCACCACCTCGTCGATGTTCACCGTGCGCGAGCTGCTGGCATAGCCCAGTTCGGCGTACTCGCCGCTGCTGCTGCAGGCCAGCGCGAAACCGGGGCCGCACGGCTGCGAGGCGATCTTGTCGTCGAACTTGTTGTGGAACACGGTGGCGTTGGCGCTGTGGCCCTGCGGGTGCTGCCAGTACACCGCCAGTTCGGTGCTGGTGCTGGTTTCCGGCTGCAGGTCCGGGTTGCCGTACATGGGCGACGTGCCCTGGCCACCGAAGCCGGTCACCCCGTCGTACAGCTGGGTGGTCTTTGGGGTCTTGAATCCAGTGCTGACGCCGCCCTTGACCGTCCACGCTTCGTTGAGCGTGTACACACCGTACAGGCGCGGGCTGAGGTGGTTGCCGAACACTTCATGGTCATCGAAACGCAGGCCGTAGGTGAGCGCGAACGGTGCAGTGATGTTCCAGGTGTCCTCGGCGAACAGCGAGTACATGTTGTGGTCCTGGACCTGGCCGGGATTGCCGCTTTCCATGCCGAACACCCCGTCGGTCAGCTCACCGCGGATCACCTGCGCGCCGACCACGGCGATGTGTTCGCCGGCAGCCTGGAACGGGATGTCCAGCTTGGCATCCAGGGTGTACTGCGCGCTTTCCAGCGTGCGCTTGGGACGCGGCAGGAAGGCGGCTTCGGCGGCGGCGCGGCGCTGCGCCTCGGTCTGGCCGACATAAGCCCCGGTGCCGTTGAGCATCTGCAGCAGCTGGCGGCGCTCGTCCACGGTGAACGGCATGGTGCGGCCATCGTTGTTGGTGGCCACGTGGGCCAGCGACACCAGGCTGCGGCCGAAGCTCCAGTCACCCTCGTGGGTCAGTGCCCACGCATCGCGGGTGAACTCCTGGCTGGCGCTGTAGCCGACGCGCGGATCGGCGCGCGTGCAGTTGCGGCGGGTGATGCAGGTGGTGGAGTTGCCGCGCCAGATCGAGGCGATGCCATCGACGGTGCCGACCGGGTACTCCTCCACGCCGGCGTCGTTGATCTTGATCGAGTTGTCGTATTCCTGGCGCGAGGTATCGAAGTCCAGGGTGATGCGCTGGGCATCGGTGGCATTCCACTCCAGGCTGACGCCGCCGGACTTGTTGGTGTTGTCCACGGTCTTGCCGCCGGCACCGAAGCCCAGCGGGCGGGTGTGCTCCACGCCGGCCGGATCGGTGGACGGCGAATACACCGGGTTGGACGCCTTGCGGTCATACCAGCTGGCACGCGCGCTGAGGTTCAGCACACCCGGCAGCAGCGGGCCGGTGATGAAGGCATCGACGGTGCTGTCATCGCCGAACTGGTCGTCGGTTTCGAAGGTGCGGCCGATGGTGGCCGAACCGTGCCAGCTGTCCAGCGCGCGCTTGGTGATCACGTTGATCACACCGCCCATCGCGTCGGCGCCGTACAGGGTGGAGGCGGGGCCGCGGATCACTTCGATGCGCTCGATCGCATCCAGCGGCGGGATGTGGTTGAACTGGTTGCCGCCGAAGTTGTTCGGGTAGATGTCGCCGTGGTTGTTCTGGCGGCGGCCGTTGATCAGCAACAGGGTGTAATCCGAGCCCATGCCACGCATGGAAACCGAGCCTTGGCCGGTCTTGTCGCGGGTCTCGCCGACGTCCACGCCTTCCAGGTCACGCACCGCATCGAGCAGGGTCATGTACGGGCGCGTGGCCAGTTCTTCGCGGGTGATGACCGAGATGCTGGCCGGCGCATCGGTGATCTTCTGTTCGAAGCCGGACGCGGTGACCACCACCTGGTCCAGGGTGCGCGGCGCGGCGACTTCGGCGAAGGCCGGGGCAGCCAGGGCGCACAACAGGGCGCTGGACAGGACGGTGCGGGAAGCGGGCGAACGCAGACGATGGCGCTGGGCCATGGCAGTAACTCCAAAGGGTGCTGGAAAGCGCCGCGGCCGACGCCGGAGGCGCGGTGCGGTGCGAAGGGCCCGGTCCGGGCCGACAGGTGACGAATGCGACAGAAGCGATCGACGCGCACGCCCCGGTCAGGGCCCACGCGGAAGGCGGATCAGGCCAGCGGGGGCGCTTGGCCGCGTTGCTGGCGGCGTCCAGGCGCATCTGCGCGTGGCGGTTGCGCGCTGGCATGGCGCCAGTCGTGGGAACGCACAGCTGCGTCGCTGGGCGTGCGCGCCAGCACGCTCCAGCCCAGCACGGCGATGGCACCGGTCCGGTCTGGTGTGGTCTGCGCCGCAGGGGCTTCGTCGGCCAGTGATGCACGGCGCAGCTTGGCCGGTGCCTGTTCGTACAGCGGCAGCTCGCCACCGCCGCGGTCTTCCACCGGCAGCGGCGCCTGCAGCAGCGCCGACGGCGCATTCGGGTCGGCGCTCGGTGCGAGCAGCGGCAGCGAGCCCAGCAGCATCGCCAGCATCGCTACCCATGCCAGCAGGCTGGCCAGCGCAGGACGCTGGCCGCGCATGGCGGCGCCGAGCTGATGGTGGCGGTGCGGATGACGCAAGGTGGGCCCCGGAAAAGTGGCCGCCGGCGGAGCGCGGCGTGCACAGGGCGTGATTGTAGTGAGAGTCGTTCGCCGTTGCAAATGAGAACGGTTTGCGAAAGCTTCAACAAGCGGCGTAGCGGCGGGTCAGACCTCGCTCCAGCGGCGCAACAGGTTGTGGTACACCCCACTCAGCTGCAGCACGGCGGCGGCATCGGCCTGGCTGTGCCGCAGCCGCTCGATGGAGGTGTCCATCTCCCACAGCAGGCGGCGCTGGCTGTCGTCGCGGACCATGCTCTGTACCCAGAAGAACGAGGTGATGCGTGCACCGCGGGTCACCGGGTTGACCTGGTGCAGGCTGCTGGAGGGATACAGGATCAGGTCGCCGGCCGGCAGCTTCACCTCGTGCTCGCCGTAGGTATCGCTGATGACCAGCTCGCCCCCGTCGTAGGCTTCCGGTGCTGACAGGAACAGGGTGCAGGACACGTCCGAACGCAGGTGCCCCTGCGCGCCATGGGCCATCACCGCGCCATCGACATGGAAGCCATAGCTACCGCCACCCTGGTAACGGTTGAAGCGTGGCGGCAGGATCTTCAACGGCAGTGCGGCGGCGAAGAACAGCGGGTTGCGCTGCAGGGCCGCCAGCACCTTCTCGCCCAACTGCGCTTTCAGCGGCGAGCCATCGGGCAGCTGCTGGTTGCGCTTGACCTGTGCACCCTGCCGGCCGACGGTCTCGCGGCCGTCGGTCCACTCGGCCTGGTCCAGCGGCCCCTGCAGCTGGCCGAGTTCCTCGGCGGTGAGCACGTTGGGAATATGCAGCAGCATGATGTTCGTCCGATAGGGGAGAGGGCGCGGGAAGCATCCGGCTTCCCGCGCCGCCGGCTCAGAAACGGAAATCCGCGCTGAGCAGGAACGTACGCGGGGTGCCCGGGGTGTAACGGTAGCCGCTCTTGTTGATCGCAGCCACGTACTGCTTGTCGAACACGTTGTACGCGTTCAAGCGCAGCACCAGCGCTTCGTTCACCGCGTACGAAAGCACGGCGTCATACACGGTGTACGACTTGGTGAAGGAGGGCGTTCCGACCGCGCCATCGGTGCCACGGTGCATGGCGCTGCTGTAGCGCACGCCGCCGCCCAGCGTCAGCCCGAACGGCAGCTGATAGGTGCTCCACGCAGTGAAGGCGTCGTCGGGGGTGTAGGTCAGGTTGCTGGTACCGTCTGCGGCCACGTTGGCGCCTTCCTTGACCTCGGTATCCAGGTGGCTGTAACCGGCTGACAATGACCAGTTGTCGGTGATACGGCCCACCGCGGACAGCTCCACGCCCTTGACCCGCTTGCTGCCGGTCTGGGTCGGGTTGCCGGCATCGTCCAGCACCTGGGTATTGATCTCGTTCTCCACGTCGGTCTGGAAGATCGCCAGGTTCAGTGCCAGCGCGTCATCGAGGAAGGCCCACTTGCTGCCGACTTCCAAGGTCTTTGCTTCCTGCGGATCCAGGCGCGGATTGTCCAGGCTGCTGGCCGAACTGCTGAGGGCGAAATTGCTGCCGCCCGGCGGCTGCTGCGACAGCGCGTAGTTGGCGTAGACGCTGGCCGTATCGCCGGCCTTGTACAGCACGCCGAGCTTCCAGTTCAGCAGCGTGTCCGATGCTTCCAGGGTCGGCGTCTGCAGTACGGTGCCGACCGGATGGGTGCCGCACGCTGGACCCGCACGGCCGCCGCAGACCACCGAACTGGCGTAGCGGGTGTCGTAGTGGTCGGCGCGCACGCCGGCGGTCAGCAGCAGGCTTTCGGCCAGGTGCAGGGTGTCGAACACGTAGGCCGACCAGGTGGTGGTCCGGCCATGCGCATCGGCGCCGTTGTGCGCCCAGGTCAGGCCGCCGACGTTCCAGTCCGGGGTGTACAGGTTCGCGGCCGGCCAGCTGCTGCCGCCGGTGACGGCCTGGCCGAAGCTGTCCATCTCTTCGCGGGTGAACTCCAGCCCGGTGCTCAGGTTGTGCGCGATGGCGCCGGTGGCGAAGTCGGCGCGCAGGTTGAGCTGGTCGGTCAGCAGGGTATTGCGCTGGTCCTTCAGCGTGGGCAGGCTGCGCGCGATGGAATAGGTGGACAGGTCGTTGCGGTCGGTGTAACGGATGTTGCCGGTGGGTGCGCCGTTGCTGCCGCGGGTACCGGTGCCCATGAACGCAGTGAGCAGATAGTCCTGGTCCGTGCGGCCCCAGCGCGCGGTATTGGTCAGGCGCACGGCATCGTTGAAGTCATGCTCGATGCGGAAGGTGGCCATCTTCGCGGTGACATCGTCATGGTCGGCGCGCGTGCCGTAGAAGTTCTTCGGATCCACCGGGTTGCCGGCCAGCGCTTCCAGGGTGGGCTGCGGGATCCAGCCGGGCAGGCCGAGGGTGGGCACGCCGCCATCGGGCACGTTGTCCTGGTCCACGTAAAGCAGGTTGAGGACGTAGCAGGTGTCGGTGCCCAGGCCGAACGCCAGTGACGGCGCGATGCCCCAGCGGGACTGGTTGACGTGGTCGCGGCCGGGCTGGTCGCTGTCCTGCCACATGGCGTTCAGGCGCAGCGCACTGGTGGCCCCCAGCGCCTGGTTCCAGTCGGCCGTGGCGCGGCGCTGCTGGTCGCTGCCCAGGCTGGCAGTGCCGGACACTTCATCGTGCAACGTGGCCTGCTTGCTGACCATGTTGATCGCACCGGTGGGCGCCGAGCGTCCGTTGTCGGTGCCGGCAGGGCCCTTGGTGATCTCCACCTGTTCGGTGTTGAACACATCGCGCGAGATGGAGCCCAGGTCACGCACGCCATCGACGAACAGGCTGCTGGAGGTGTCGAAGCCCCGCATGTACAGCGCATCACCGATGGCGGTGTTGCCGTTCTCGCCGACGAAGAAGGTGCCGACGCCCGGGCTGTTGCGCAGCGCTTCGGTCAGGGTGGTGGCGCCCTGCTGGTTGAACAGGTCCGCGGTGATCACCTGGATGGTCTGCGGGGTGTCCTGCAGCGACTGGGTGAACTTCGGCGAGGCGACTTTGTCGGCCTTGTAGCCGCGGGTTGCATGCACGTCCACCTTGTCCAGCGTGCGGGCGCCGTCGTTGCCTTCGGCGTAGGCCAGCGAGGGCAGGGCGGCCAGGCCGAGGCCCGCAGCGAGGCTGGCTGTGGCCAGCGGCAGGGGACGGAACGCCGAAGCGTGCTTGCGGCTTTTGATCGGGGTCATGGGCAGGAATTCAGTGATGGCGGGTAGCTACCCGCCAGGCGATGACTGGGCAACGCGTGGCCATCGGCCGGCGTGCGAAAGAGAGCATTGCCGGCGCCGCAGGGCGACGGCCGTCAGGTCAGGGCCGGAGGCGCCTGGCCCAGCGGGCGACGGGGCGGTTGCGCATGGAAGGCCAGCGCCTCACCGGGCACCTGCGCGTTGCGTGGCCGGCTTTGCAGCAGGGCAGTACCCGCGTTCGGATTGCCGCCGGACGGCTTGCTGCGCCCGGGCTCGGATTCCACTTCGGCGGTTGCCAAGGCCTGTTCGAAAGGCAATCCCTGATCGGGCGCCGGGCTGCCGGAACGTGGCGTGGCGCTGTGTCCACCGGCGTGCACCGGGGTTGGGCCGGAGCTGGCGGCTTGCCAAAGCAGCAGCACCATGACCACCGCCCACGCCAGCCATTTCCCTTGACCAGGAAGGGAGGAGGATGTGGCAGGAGAGGGCAGGCCAGCATTCACGCAGCATGGGTCCAGTTACATAGCGTTACAAATCGTAGCAGTAACGCGAACCATTCGCATGTGCCATTGCAGTCAGTTGAGCGTCGGGGCACGGCTCCGGTCAGGAAAACCTTGAAACACCGTACTGATACGGCGCATCCCCGCAGCACAGGGCATTACGTCAAGGAATCTGCAGGGCGAGGGCATCTAGCCTCTCCCAAGCCAATTCCGGCGTGAACGGTCCATCCGCATGCAGTTTCCACTTCACAGAGGGGACATCTCGACAGTCCCTGAATCCGCCAGCGGGTCCGCTGCCGGCCTGGATCCCCGCACCATCGGCAGGCTGGCCCGTCGTGCCATGGCCGACATGGGCGAAGGCATCGCTTACGGCGACAAGGTGGTGTTGCAGCCTCACGATGACGAACTGGCGGTGCTGCTGGGTCGGTCCGCCGCTGAATCCTGCCCGGGCAACCAGCGGCTGAACTGGAAATTGAATGCCCTGGTGAGTGCGAATGCCAGGTACTGCGCGGTCAAGATCGTCGGCTCCAATGCCTGCAACCACGCCCTGGGCCTGCCGCGTTCGCAGTCGCAACTGATCCTGTACGACAAACTGACCATGACCCCGCTGGCCCAGTTCGACGGCACGGCCGTGTCCGCCGGCAGGACGGGAGCTTACGCCTCGATCGCTGTCGACCTGCTGCTCGCCCACAGGGAGCGGTTGTCCATCTGCCTGTACGGCGCGGGGCCGATCGCCGATTGCGTAGTCGATGACCTCCACGCGCACCACGCCCATCGGATCAACCAGATCCACGTGTGCAGCCGCCGTCCGCCGAGCGCACAGGCTTTCGCTGCCGCAGCAGCAGCCCGCACCGGGCTGGATGTGCGTAGCGGCGACGATGATCCAGGGCACGTCGATCTGGTCATCACCGCCACCAACGCCGGAAGTCCCATCGTGCCCGTCGACCGGTTGCACCCGGACGTAGCCGTGCTGCACCTTGGCGGTGACGAGCTGCCGGTGTCCTTCATCGAAGCGGTGCTGGCGCGAGGCTCCGTGATCTGCGATGACGTGGCCAGCGTGTGCCATCGCAATTCGCAGAGCCTGCCGCTCTACTTCTCGCGGCAGAACCTGCGCCTGTCCGATCTCGGCGGCTTGTTCAGGATACGCAGCCTGCACGACCGCACGCTCGGCAACGGCGCCGTGTTGGCGCGGCCCGCGTTGATGACGTGCGTAGGGCTGCCCGTGCTGGATCTCTACCTTGCCCAGTGGCTGTACGAGCAGGGTGCCGCCGCCGCGGGTACGGCACATACCACGGCGCCGCCGCCGCCCCCCGGCCGTGCCTAATCGCGGTCGTCCCGCGTCCACACCGCGTCGTGTTCGCGTTTCACCGGGAACTTCGGCGCAGGGCTGTAGGCGGGTGCGCACAGGGCGCGCCCGTCGCGCACATCGAAGCGGGCGCCATGCAGGACGCATTCGATGCTGCCCTCTGCGGTATTGAACTCACCGGAGGACAGTTCGAACTCTTCATGGGTGCACTGGTCTTCCAGCGCATACAGCTCGCCGTCCAGGTTGAACACTACGATCGGCGTACCGGTGACCTCGTCGAACACGCTTTTCATCTCGCCCGGCAGCAGGTCGGTGCTGGCGCAGACGAAGGTCCAGGCAGTACTCATCGCGCCGGCTCCTGCAGGTGTTTTTCCAGGATCTCGAACTGCAGGTCATCGCGCTTGGGAATGCCAAACCGCTCGTCACCATACGGGAAGGGCTTCTTGATGCCGGTGCGGCGATAGCCACGGCGCTCGTAGAAGGCGATCAGCTCCTCGCGGATGTCGATCACGGTCATCAGCATGCTGGCCAGGCCCCATTCGCGCACGCCATGCGCCTCTGCTTCGGCAATGACCTGCTTGCCCAGGCCACTGCCCTGCTCGCTGGGCGCCACGGCGAACATGCCGAAGTAGCCATGCTCACCGCCGTCGGCGACGTGGGCGCAGGCCACCAGCCGACCCGCGCGTTCGGCGAGCAGGATGGTGGAGCGCGGGCGCGCGATGTCCGCCTGCAGCCCTTCGGCGTCGATGCGTGCCCCATCCAGCATGTCGGCTTCGGTGGTCCACCCGGCGCGGCTGGCATCACCGCGGTAGGCCGAGGTGACAAGTTCGATGAGGGCGGGGATGTCGGCCGGCGTGGCGGCACGGAAGGTCAGCGTGGTCATGCGTCCCAGTGTAAATCCGCCAGCGAGCCGGTAACAGACTGGGTTCATTCCAGTTGCTGGTACTCGGCGCGTTTGACCTCGAAGACTTCCACGCCATTGGTGATCCACGCGACGTCGGGATTGCCGGCCTTGTAGCTTCCGATGTCCGGCGCGCTGGGCGCTATGGGGCCCATGTCTCCGGTCGAGCTGTTGAACATGAAAGGGTGGTTGTGCAGGTGGGCATGATAGGTCCAGCCCTCCGCCTGCAGACGTGCCTGTTCGGCAAGCAGGCGCGGCGAAGGACTTACCCCGATCACGCCGTCTGGCTTGTCATCGAAATCGGCGATCATCACCTTGGCCATGCCCTGGCTGTGGACATAAGCAAGGAACTCCTGCGGGCTCTTCCTCAGGTCGACGAGCTGCAGAAACTCCCGGAACGCGACCTGGTCCATGCAGCTGGGCGCACGGAAGCGGCCGATCGCGCCGGACAGGATGCGTTCGTCATTGCGGATGGATTTCTCAAGTGACGGCCGCGATGCGCTGCCCGGTGGAGTCCGGGTCAAGGCGTCGCGCAGGATATCGTCGTGGTTCACAAGGATCTGCCTGGCATTCCACGGGGTATTGGCGCGGACCCAGTCCAGGTGCTCGCTCTCGCGCCGATCCGCTGCTGCCGGCCCCGGTGCGGAGGGAAAGGTGAAAAGCACCGTCCGACCCGCCGCGCGGGTCTGGAGCACCTTCCTCTGAAAGGACTGCTCACACGATGCGGCGAGTGCCGCCAAGGGCGACCACAGCAGTAGCAGCAGGGCAAGTGGACGGATCATCGTTACAACTCCCGGAACGCCGGATGGCCCGCACAGCATCCCGCCGTGCAGCGGTGAGCGCATCAGCCAAGCGCGCCAGGCCGGGGCGAGGGCTTCGGTGATGACGTTCGACGACGTGTCGGCCCGCGCTTTCCGCTGCCGCCCGATCAGCAGGGGCCACGCAGGCATTGGATTCCGACGGCCACGGCGGGCGTGGCGCTGTCTGCCTCAACCGAGCAGCTTGCGGACCTTGTTCAGGGCCATGATGAAGCGTTCGATTTCTTCGTGCGTGTTGTAGAACGCCAACGACGCGCGGCAGGTCGCGGCAACGCCGTAGTACTGCAGCAGCGGATGCGCGCAATGCTGGCCCGAACGGATCGCCACGCCTTCCAGGTCCAGCAGGGTGGCCAGGTCGTGGGCATGTGCACCGTCCACCAGGAAGGACACCACGGCCGCCTTGTCCGGAGCGGTACCAAAGATGCGCAGGCCGTCGACCTTCTGCAGTTCTTCGGTGAAATGTGCCAGCAGTTCGGCTTCGCGGGCTTCCACGTGGGCCAGGCCCAGCGATTCCAGGTAATCCACCGCCACGCCCAGCCCGATAAAGCCGGCGATGTTCGGCGTGCCGGCTTCGAACTTGTGCGGGGCATCGTTGAACACGGTGCCGTCGAAGCTGACTTCCTTGATCATCTCGCCGCCGCCGAGGAACGGCGGCATGGCATCCAGGTGCTCGCGGCGTGCCCACAGCGCGCCGGTGCCGGTCGGCCCGCACATCTTGTGGCCGGTGATGGCATAGAAATCACAGCCGATCGCGGCCACGTCGACCTTCCGGTGCGGCACCGCCTGCGAGCCGTCGACCACGGTGATGATGCCGCGCTTGCGGGCCTCGCGGCAGATCTCGCGCACCGGGTTGACCGTGCCCAGCACGTTGGAGACGTGCGCAACGGCCAACAGCTTGACCTCGGCGGTCATGGCGCGGCGCAGGGCGTCCAGGTCCAGCGATCCATCCGGGCTGATCTCCGCCACGCGCACGGTGGCGCCGGTGCGTTCGGCCACCAGCTGCCACGGCACGATGTTGGCGTGGTGCTCCATCCGCGACACCAGGATGACATCGCCGGCCTTCAGCCGCGGCAGCGCCCAGGAATACGCCACCAGGTTCAGTGCGAAGGTGGTGCCGCTGCACAGCACCAGCTCGCTGGCGCGCACGTTGAGGAAGCGCGCCAGCTTGTTGCGCGCGCCTTCGTAGGCATCGGTGGCCTCGGTGCCCAGTGCATGCACCGCACGGCTGACGTTGGCGTTGTAGCGGCGGTAGAACTCGTCCACCGCGCCGATCACCTGCACCGGCTTCTGGCCGGTGTTGGCGTTGTCGAAGTAGACCAGCGGCTTGCCGTGCACCTCGCGCATCAGCAGCGGGAAGTCCTGCCGCACGCGGTCCCAGTCCGGGGCGGCGCCGGTTTCGGCCTGCGGGCGCGGCGTGGACAGGTTCATGCCACGCCTGCCTCGGACAGGGCGCGGTCCAGCCGGCGGCCCAGCTGCTCGCGCAGCGCGTCCGGGAGGATCTTCAGCGGCTCATGGCAGAACGCAGCGCTCAACAGGGCCTGTGCCTGCTCCTGCGGCAACCCGCGCGAGCGCAGGTAGAACAGCGCATTGGGATCGAGCTGGCCGACGGTGGCGCCGTGCGCGGCCTTGACCTCTTCGGCGTCGATCACCAGCGTGGGCTGGGTATCGATCTCGGCATCGGCCGACAGCAGCAGGTTCTTGTTGGACAGGTTGGCGTCGGTGCCGTCGGCCCCTTCGCGGATATGGATGCCACCGTGGAAGACCACGCGGCTGCGGTTGGCGGCTATGCCGCGCCACAGCAGCTCGCAGCGGGTGTCACGCGCGATGTGCTCGATGCCCAGGCGGGTGTCCACGTGGCGGCGGCCGGTGCCCAGCAGCACGCCATTGGCGGTCAGCTGTGCGTTGTCGCCTTCCAGTCGTACGTTGAGCTCGTGGCGGCTGAGCGCGGCGCCCAGCTCCAGGTCCACGCGGTGGTACTGCGCATCGCGCGCCAGCACTGCATCGGTGCGCAGGAAGCTGGTCTGGCGGGTGCTGCCGGCCTGCAGGCGGGCGTGCTTGAGCACCGCCTCGCGCGCAAGGTGGACATGCACCACGCTGTTGTCCAGGTGGGCGGCATCGCCGGCCTGCAGGTGGTGTTCGACGATGCCCAGGCTGGCCCCGGCACGGAGCTCGATCAGCGAGCGATGGTGCCAGGCCAGGTCGCTGCCGGTGGCCACGCTGGCGAACACCAGCTGCAGCGGCACGTCCACCTGCACGCCTTCGTCCACGCGCAGCACCACGCCTTCATCGGCCAGTGCGGCGTTGAGGCGGGCGAAGATCTCATCGCTGCGCTCATAGCGGCGGGCCAGCACGCGCGCGCCTGCTTCGTCGGCGGCCAACGCGGCCGACAGCGGTTCCAGCTGCACGCCGGCCGGCAGGCCGTGGGTGTCGCTCAGGCCATCGTGCAGGCGACCGTTGACGAACACCAGGCGCGGGGCGGGAATGTCATCGAGCAGGGCGACATCCAGCGCCGGCGGGGCCAGCGGAGCGGCGGCGAAGCTGCGACGTTCCAGCTGGCGCAGCGAGGTGTACTTCCACGCTTCGCTGCGTGGGCCTGGCAGGCCGTCGCGCAGCGCGGCGTCCAGCACGTCGCGGCGCGTGTCGCTGCCGCAGAACGTGGTGGCCAATGAATCCAGCAATGCGCTCATCAGACCGCTGCCTCCGGCACCACGCGGTTTTTCAGGAAATCATAACCGTGCTCTTCCAGCTGCAGCGCCAGCTCTGGTCCACCGGACTGCACGATGCGGCCGTCGGCCAGTACGTGCACGAAATCCGGCTTGATGTAGTCCAGCAGGCGCTGGTAATGGGTGATGACCAGGAACGAGCGTTCCGGGCTGCGCAGTGCGTTGACGCCGTCGGCCACGCTCTTCAGTGCATCGATGTCCAGGCCGGAATCGGTCTCGTCCAGGATCGCCAGCTTGGGTTCCAGCACGGCCAGCTGGAAGATCTCGTTGCGCTTCTTCTCACCGCCGGAGAACCCTTCGTTGACGCCACGATGCAGCAGTTCGTCCTTCAGGTGCAGCACGGCCAGCTTCTGCCGCACCAGCTTCAGGAACTGCATCGAATCCAGTTCCTCCTGGCCGCGCGCCTTGCGCTGTGCGTTCAGCGCGGCACGCAGGAAATAGGTGTTGTTGACGCCGGGGATTTCCACCGGGTACTGGAAGGCCAGGAACAGGCCAGCGGCCGCGCGTTCTTCCGGCGACAACTGCAGCAGGTCGGCGTCTTCGAACTGCACGCTGCCTTCGCTCACGTCGTAGCCTTCACGGCCGGACAGCACGTTGCCCAGCGTGGACTTGCCGGCACCGTTGGGGCCCATGATGGCGTGCACCTGGCCGGGCTTCACGTCCAGCGACAGGCCCTTGAGGATTTCCTTGTCGCCGATGCGTGCGTGGAGGTTGTCGATCTTCAGCATGGTGGGGGGTTCCGTGGTGCGGGCCCGGGGCCCGCCAATGATGTGTTGGTTCGAATGCAGTACGCGGGGGCAGGGTGGGCCTCAGCCCACCGAGCCTTCCAGCGAGACGTCGAGCAGCTTCTTGGCTTCCACCGCGAATTCCATCGGCAGTTCGCGGAAGACCTGCTTGCAGAAGCCGTCCACGATCAACGACACCGCGTCTTCCTGGCTGATGCCACGCGCGCGGCAGTAGAACAGCTGGTCGTCGGAGATCTTCGAGGTGGTCGCTTCGTGTTCCACCGTCGCGCCGGGGTTCTTGACCTCGATGTACGGGAAGGTGTGCGCACCGCACTTCTTGCCGATCAGCAGCGAATCGCACTGGGTGTAGTTGCGCGCGCCTTCGGCGCCGCGTTCGATCTTCACCAGGCCACGGTAGGTGTTCTGGCCGCGGCCGGCGCTGATGCCCTTGCTGATGATCTTGCTCTTGGTGCGCTTGCCGACGTGGATCATCTTGGTGCCGGTGTCGGCCTGCTGGCGGTGATGGGTCAACGCCACCGAGTGGAACTCGCCCACCGAATCGTCGCCCAGCAGGACGCAGGACGGGTACTTCCAGGTGATCGCCGAACCGGTCTCCACCTGGGTCCAGGTGACCTTGCTGCGCGCGCCACGGCATTCGGCACGCTTGGTGACGAAGTTGTAGATGCCACCGACGCCGTTCTCATCGCCCGGGTACCAGTTCTGCACCGTCGAATACTTGATTTCCGCATCTTCCAGCGTGACCAGTTCCACCACGGCGGCATGCAGCTGGTTCTCATCGCGCATCGGCGCGGTGCAGCCTTCCAGATAGGAAACGTACGCCTTGTCTTCGCAGATGATCAGCGTGCGTTCGAACTGTCCGGTATGCCCGGCGTTGATGCGGAAATAGGTGCTCAGTTCCATCGGGCAGCGCACGCCCTTGGGGATGAACACGAAGCTGCCATCGGAGAACACCGCCGAATTGAGCGCGGCAAAGTAGTTGTCGCCCACCGGCACCACGGTGCCCAGGTACTGCCTGACCAGTTCCGGGTGCTCCTTGATCGCTTCGGACATGGAGCAGAAGATCACGCCCTTCTCGGCCAGCTCCTTGCGGAAGGTGGTGCCGACGGAGACCGAATCGAACACCGCATCCACGGCCACGCCGGCCAGTTTGGCGCGCTCGTGCAGCGGTACGCCCAGCTTGTCGTAGGTATCCAGCAGTTCCTTGGGCACGTCGTCCAGCGAGGCGTACTTCGGACCCTTCGGCGCGGAGTAGTAACTCAGGCCCTGCAGGTCGATCGGTGCGATCTTCAGCTTGGCCCAGTCCGGCATCGCCATGGTGAGGAAATGGCGGTACGCCTGCAGGCGCCACTCGGTCATCCACTCGGGCTCGTCCTTCTTGGCCGACAGGGCGCGGATGGTGTCCTCGTCCAGGCCCGGCGGCAGGGAATCCGATTCGATGTCCGTGATGAAGCCGGCCGAATACTTGCGGCCAAGCTGCTCGTGGATCTCGCGGTTGGGGGTGTCGTCGTTGACGACGGTATCGATGATGTCGGTGGCCATGGGGGCTGCCTGTGGATCAGGAGACGACAGCGGCCGCGATGGCGCGGCGCTGGGAGTCGTCAACAAGGGGAAGGGGGGAGAGGATCTGGGCGAGGGTGACCGCACGCAGTGCCTCGGACACCACGTCGTTGATCAGCCGCCAACTGCTGCGTGCACCGCACTTGGGCGCCATGTTGCACTGGTGGTTGTCATGGCTGCATTCGGTCAGCGCCAGCGGACCTTCCATGGCCTCGACCACCTCGAACAGCGAGATTTCGCCGGGCGCGCGGGTCAGCCGGTAGCCGCCGCGGACGCCGCGCAGGCCTTCGACCAGCCCGGCCTGCGCCAGCGGCTTGAGCACCTTGCTGACGGTGGGCGGTTCCAGGCCGGTGAACTCGGCCAGCTCGGTCGCACTGAGCACCTCGGCCGGGCGAGCGGCGAGCACGGTCAGTACCACGGTGGCGTAATCGGTGAGCTTGGTGACGCGGAGCATGGGGGTCTGCAGCTGGATTGCAAAGCGGACCGAAATTGTACGCTTTTATGCGCCCGCGTCCAAGCCGGACCTGTCCGGGGCGCCGACCCGTGGGGGGCGCGGCGAGCGCGCAATGGTGCGGCTTGGCCATGATTTTGGCAATCACGAAGATTAAGGGAGAATCAACGCTCCTCTTTCCAGAACGCCCCTGCGCCCATGCCGAAGAAGATCAAAGCCCGCAAATCCGCCATCCACGGCAACGGCGTGTTCGCCATCGCAGCCCTGAAGAAGGGTGAGCGGGTGATCCAGTACAAGGGCCTGCTGCGCAGCCATGCCGACGTCGACGCCGATGACAGCGGCGACGTGGAGAGTGGCCACACCTTCCTGTTCACCCTGAACGACGACTATGTGATCGATGCCAACTACAAGGGCAACGAAGCGCGCTGGATGAACCACAGCTGCGAGCCCAACTGCGAGGCGCTTATCGAAGAAAGCGAGGACGGCAACCCGCGCGAGGACAAGGTGTTCATTGAAACGCTGCGCGATATCGCGCCCGGCGAGGAGCTGGTCTACAACTACGGCATCACGCTGGCCGAGCGCCACACCGCCCGTCTGAAGAAGGTCTGGGAGTGCCGCTGCGGTTCGAAGAAATGCACCGGGACCATGCTGCAGCCCAAGCGCTGAGTTGCACGCGCTGTCCACATCGGTATCACCGCCGGAACATGGACAAGCGGTGATGCTGGGTGTTCCTTTACCAATCGGAGCATCCCCATGGCACAGCGTCTTGAAGGCAAGAAGATCGCCATCCTCGCCACCCACGGTTTCGAGCAGTCCGAACTGACCGATCCGAAGAAACTGCTCGAAGGCTGGGGCGCGACCACCCGCGTGGTCTCCCCGGCGAAGGAAGGCAGCATCAAGGGCTGGAAGGAGAAAGACTGGGGCGAGGAAGTAACCGTCGACCAGCCGCTGGCGGACGCCAACGCGGATGATTTCGATGCGCTGTTGCTGCCCGGCGGGCAGATGAACCCCGATACCCTGCGCATCGATGCATCCGCGCTGGCCTTCATCGAAGCCTTCGGCAAGGCCGGCAAGCCGGTCGCGGCGATCTGCCACGGCCCGTGGCTGTTGATCGATACGGGCCTGGCCAAGGGCCGGCAGGTGACGTCCTGGCCATCGGTGCGCCGGGATCTTGAAAATGCCGGTGCGCAGTGGCGCGATGAGGAAGCGGTGGTTGACGGCACCCTCATCACCAGCCGCAAGCCCGACGACATCCCGGCCTTCAGCGAAGCACTGGCCAAGGCCCTGGAAGCCTGACACCGGCGACCATCCGCGGCCGGATAACCGGCCGTCGGGTAGCGCCGGGGAATGCTCGGCGTTACCCCTGCCGCAGCCGGATACCCGGCCCCATCAGTTACCCAGCAACCCCGGCGGCACCATCGTGCCGAGATCCTGGTTGAAGGTGACCTGCAGGCGGCCGTTTTTCACCTGCGCCGACTGCACCTGCAGCGTGCCCAGCAGGCCCGCCACGGCCGGGTCGATGCGGTAGATCGGCTCGCGCTGCGCGTAATCGCCCAGCCATGCATTGAGCAGCGATTTGGTACGCGAATCCAGGCGTGCGCCCTGCTGTGCCGGTACGAAGTCTTCCATCGTCGGCTGCTGCAGGTGGAAGCCCTGGGTCTGCTGGTCGTAGCGCAGGCCACTGCTCAACTTCACCGTGCCCAGCTTGGCCGGCGCGCCTCCGGCGGTCGCCAAGGCGATATCCATGCCCAGGTTCAGGCGTTCGCCGGCCGGCAGGGTCAGCTGCGGGTGGCTCATGGTCAGGGCGATCAATCCGCCCAGCGCATCCTGGGTGCGTGGGAAGCTGCCTTCCAGGTACTGCTGCACATCGCCGGCACCCACCGACAATTGGCGACCCTCGATGGACGGCGCGGCCTGTGCGCCAATGGCGGCGGCCACCAGCACCGTGGCGGCGCCCAATCGGGTGAAGAACGGACGAAGACGCATGGTCGTGACCATCTGAAGTAAGGACATGCAGAAGATAGCCGGTTGCACTGAACCGCGCGTGCATGGTGGTGGACCGGTCAGTCCAGCACCGGCTGCAGGTTGGCTGACTGGATCAGCCAGGCACTGCGCTGCGGATCGGGCACAAGCCGGTACCAGCCGTCGTAGCGCAGGGTGGTGGTGGCGGTAGTGACGCGTATCCGCACAGGCACTTCGATGAGATGGGTGGGCTGCTGCCGGTCACGCGGCACGGGCGCGTCGGTGTTGATTTTCAGATCGCGCACCTCGCGCAGTCCGCGCAATGCGGCATCGTCGGCACGGCCCGGCGGCGGGGCGATCATCCAGTTGGCATCGGCCTTGTCGAACTCGCGGCGCAGCAGGTGGACGGCATAGGTGCGCACCACTGCACCCGGATCCGGCGCGTCTGCGGCGACTGCCGCCAGCAGCGGCAGCGCGTCGGCGCCATCGGCAGTGGAATCGGCCACACGCGTCGGGGCGGCCGCAGGTGGCTCGGCCACCGAACCGTCTGCTGCGGGCGGGACATCCGGCACGCGCTGGCACCCACCCAGCAGCATCAGCATCGGGAACAACCAGCAGGCAACGCGCATCGGTCGCACTCGTCGGGACAGAAGCCCTGAGTGTAGCCACGGCATGGAGGCGGAGACCATCAGGCTCCCTGCCAGAAGCCGCCGACCATGGGTCGGCGCTACCAGATGGCCACCATTGACCCTGTCGAAGGTGGGGCGGGGTGGGTTGGCGGGAACGCTCATCCGCATGGGTCCGGCGCATGCGCCGGACGGGCTGGGCAGGAGCCCAGCGCGGGTCTTGCCGCCTGTGCAGGACTGCACCGGCGAGCAAGCGGATGGCGAGCCTCCATGCGCGGATTCACGGCGATTCCCGCCAACCCGCCCCGTCACGCCCACAAACAACCCTGCAGCTGTTGCCGTTGCCAAAACACCTCACGCCGCGCCGTGCAGGCTATCCAAGGCGTCCAGCGCCGTGTTGAGCTTCACCGCGTGGGCGGCCAGCGGATGGTTGGGTTCGTCGGCGTGGCGCTGCACGACATCGCGCAGGATCTGTGCGGCGATCAACACCGCCGCACGTTCGTCGCCACTGAAGCCAGCCAGCCGCGGAGCACCTTCGAGCAGGCGCATCCAGTCACGCTGTGCGCGATGCTCCACTTCGATGGTACAGCGGCCGCTGCACGGCAAGCCGTCTTTTTCGATCGGCGTGACGGTGAGGCGGTAGCGGGTGGAAGGGCTGGCCATGGCGGGCGTCCATTGGGGGATGCATCCACCATAGGGCTGCCACGCAGGGACTACGACCAGGCCGGCTGCACGCAGTGTTCCATTGTCCCGCAGGTGGGCCGCTGCAACCGGCTGTGGCGCGTTGCAGGGCAGCGCCTGACGCGCGGCTGCGCGATATCGGCTGGCAACGGCACACTGTGTTGCGGCCCGCACGCGAGGCCGCAAAAACGAACGGGACGGCCATCAGCCGTCCCGTTCGCGATGTGAAACCCGGTATGCCTACGCGATCAGAGCGCGGCGTCCTTGAGCTTCTTCAGCGGGCGCACCTTGAGCTTGGTGGTGGCCGGCTTGGCGGCGAACCACTGCTCTTCCTTGGTGAAGGGGTTGATGCCCTTGCGCTTCGGCTTGGCGGCGACGCTGACGGTGGTGATCTTCAGCAGGCCCGGCAGGGTGAAGCTGCCCGCGCCCTTCTTGTGCACCGAAGAGGCAACGGCGGTTTCCAGCGAGGCCAGTACCGCGCGCACGTCCTTGGCGACCACGCCGGACGCTTCAGCGATGTGTGCAACCAGGCCGGACTTGGTCAGCACGTCCTTGATCGGCTTCGGCGCGGCCGGCTTGGCGGCTGCCTTGGTAGCGACTTTCTTTACTGCCTTCTTCGGGGCAGCCTTCTTAGCGGTCTTTGCCATGGTTTCCTGTTCCGTGAACGGTTGGTTGTTTGGTCGTGCCGACCCCGTCGGCAAGCGCAATGTAGGGCAACTACACCGCGCCGCCAATAGGTTATACGCGGAAAAGCCTGCTTTTTTCGCTGTCACTCGACCTTTGTCGGGGGCTTGGCGCCCAGCTCGGCCACGCTCGTTGCACTGAAGCCGTGGAATTGGAAGGGAAAAATCCGCTTTTCCGCCCGCGCCGGGGAATGCGCGAGCGGATGCTGGCCGTTCGTCGGAACGGCGTGCGCCATCGCGTCGCAGCAGAGCGACGCGACGCTAACGCGGGCCTGCGTACGGTAAGTCCCGAACTCAACCGAAGGAGCTGCACAATGGGTATTTCACGCCGCGCCAGCGCGCACTGGGAAGGTGACCTGAAGACCGGCAAGGGACAGTTGAGCACGCCGCAGAGCGGCCTGCTGGACAACACCCGCTACGCCTTCAGCAGCCGCTTCGGTGATGAGAAGGGCACCAACCCGGAAGAACTGATCGCCGCCGCGCACGCCGGCTGCTTCACCATGGCGCTGTCGGCCAAGCTGACCGAAGCCGGCTTCCCGCCGGAGGCGTTGGACACCGAAGCGCAGGTCGACCTGTCGATGGAAGGCGGCCCGCAGCTTTCGCAGATCACGCTGAAGGTCAAGGCCAAGGTGCCGGGAATCGAGGCGGAGAAGTTCCGCGCCATCGCCGACGATGCCAAGCAGAACTGCCCGGTGTCCAAGGCACTCAGCGCGGTACCGGTAACACTGGAAGCCACCCTGCTCTGACGTAGCAGACGCGGTAGGGACGGCCGCTGGCCGTCCCGTTTCCGCCTGTCGATCGCCTGTTTCCGCCTACCAATCGATCGTGCCGCGGATGACCGTCTGTATCTGGCCACCGGACCACACTTCGCCTTCTGCATCCACATGCAGGTGCAGGCGTGCATCATGGCCGACCTCGCGGCCCTGGCTGACCACATAGTCACGACGTCCGCCGGGCAGTGCACCACGCTCGTCCAGCCATGCCGCCAGCACCGCGTTGGCCGCACCGGAGGCGGCATCCTCGAAGCGCCTGCCGTTGCCGACGAAGGCACGCACGGCCAAATCCCAGGGCTGTCCGCTGCAGCGCGCATACGCGAACACGCCCATGCTGTCAGTGGACCTGGCTCTTATACACAACTC
>NZ_PJAY01000067.1:0-161947 GCF_002836635.1 Stenotrophomonas sp. Bg11-02 | reverse complement strand
GGGCGTTGAGCGCCATGGATGGCGCGAAACGAGGCCCGCATGGACGCAGTTTTTGCCGTCCCCCGACCAGCCCCACCGCCCGGCCCAGACCAAGGCTGTTGCACTGGAGCCACCCGCGAGGGGGTCCCACCCGTTCGACCAACCGGATTCAGACCGCCGTAGAAGAACGCAGCGCGGCAATCCGCTCATCCAGCGGCGGATGGCTCATCATCAGCTTGCGCAGGCCCTGCCCCATGCCGCCGGCAATACCGAACGCAGCGACCTGGCTCGGCAGCGTGCTCTGCCCATGGTTGACCTTCAGCCGCTCCAGCGCGGCAATCATCTTCTGCCGCCCGGCAAGCTGCGCACCGCCGGTATCAGCGCGGAACTCACGGTGACGCGAGAACCACATCGCGATCATGGTGGCGAAGATGCCGAACACCATTTCCAACACGAACACGATCACGAAATAACCGATACCCCGCCCGCCGCCTTCGCGGTTGCCGGACATAGCACTGTCGATCACCCCGCCAACCACCCGGGCCAGCACGATGACGAAGGTATTGAGCACGCCCTGAAGCAGCGCCATGGTGATCATGTCGCCGTTGGCGACGTGGGCGATTTCATGGCCCAGCACCGCTTCGGCCTCGTCTTCGCTCATGTGGTGCAGCAGGCCGGTGGACACCGCGACCAGCGCCTTGTTGCGGTTGGCACCGGTGGCGAATGCGTTGATTTCCGGGCCGTCGTACACCGCGACCTCCGGCATGCCGATACCCGCTTCGCGCGCCTGGCGCTCAACGGTCTTCAACAACCAGCGCTCGGTATCGTTGCGCGGCTCGGTGATCACCACCGCGCCGGTGGAACGCTTGGCCATCCACTTGGACAGCAGCAGCGAGATGAAAGAGCCTCCGAAACCAAAGATCGCCGCCATGACCAGCAGGCCGCTCATCTGGCCGGGATTGACCCCCAGCACCGACATCACGATACCGGCAAGGACCAGCACCGCAAGGTTGGTAAGAAGGAACAGGGCTATGCGACTGAACATGGGGAAAGTTGGCTCTGGAGAGGGTAACGTTGCTAAATCTGCGGTGACTTCAGCTTGAATTCAAGCGCCAACCTGACCGACGATTCAGCCAGCATGACGTCCCCCATTCATTGCGGCCGGTTCGCGCCCTCGCCCACCGGTCCGCTGCACGCTGGCTCCCTGCTCGCCGCCTTCGCGAGTTGGCTGTCCGCCCGTCACCACGGCGGGCGCTGGCTGCTGCGCGTGGAGGACGTGGATCCGCCGCGCACCGTCCCCGGTGCAGCGCAGTCACAGCTCGCCCTGCTGCGCCACCTGGGCCTGCACCCGGATGGCCCGGTGCTGTGGCAGAGCCAGCGCGAGGACGCCTACCAACACGCGCTGGATGCCCTGCTGGCCAGCGGCCAGGCGTTCGCCTGCCATTGCAGCCGGAGTGAGCTGGCTGCCAGCGGCGGCATCCACCACCGCTGCGTTGCACGCCATGCGCGCCCGGATCCTGCCATCCGCCTTCGCGTAGCACCCGCCAGCGTGGTGTCGTTCGAGGACATGCTGCGTGGCCCACAGCAGCAGGACGTCCATGCCGATGTCGGTGATTTCGTCCTGCGCCGCGCCGATGGCTGCTGGGCGTATCAGATGGCCGTGGTGGTGGACGATGCCGCGCAGGGCATCACCGAGGTGGTGCGCGGGGCGGACCTGCTCGATTCGACCGCGCGTCAGATCCTGCTGCAGCGGGCACTCGGGCTGCCCACCCCCACCTATGGCCACCTGCCGCTGTTGCTGGGTGCCGACGGCCGAAAACTGTCCAAGTCCGAAGCGGCGCAGACGGTGCACGAAGGCGACCCGATGGCCGTGCTGCGGCAGCTCTGGCAACTGCTGGGACAGCCCGCCGCTGCACTGGCCGGCGCGGCCACGCAGGCCGACCTGCTGCAGCGGGCTGCGGCGGCATTTGATCGCAGCAGGGTGCCCTTGCATGACATTTCATCGCGGCAGGCGCACAGCAGCCCGTGATGTTGCAGAATCCCCCTTCCCCCCACGTTTACGGAAACGCAGCATGACTCCACGCGTCGCACTGGTCACCGGCGGCACCGGCGGCATCGGTACCGCCATCTGCCAACGCCTGGCCGACCAGGGTCACCGGGTTGCCACCAACTACCGTGACCACGCCAAGGCGCTGGCCTGGCAGCAGGCCATGGCAGCTCGCGGCTTGGCGATCGCGATCTTCCCCGGCGATGTGTCCAGCCCGGAAAGTGCCGAGGCGATGGTGCGTGCCGTGGAAGCCGAGCTGGGACCGGTGGAGATCCTGGTCAACAACGCCGGCATCACCCGCGACACCACCTTCCATCGGATGCGCGCCGAGCAATGGCATGAGGTGATCAACACCAACCTCAACTCGGTCTTCAACGTGACCCGTCCGGTGATCGAGGGCATGCGCCGCCGCGGCTGGGGGCGGGTGATCCAGATCAGCTCGATCAACGGCCTGAAGGGCCAGTACGGGCAGGCCAACTATGCGGCGGCCAAGGCCGGCATGCACGGCTTCACCATCTCCCTGGCGCGCGAGAATGCCGGCTTCGGGATCACCGTCAACACCATTTCCCCGGGTTACGTGGCCACCGACATGGTCATGGCGGTGCCGGAGGAAGTACGCGCCAAGATCATCGCCGATATCCCGACCGGGCGGCTCGGAAAGCCGGAGGAAATCGCTTACGGCGTGTCCTTCCTGGTCAACGACGAAGCGGCCTGGATCACCGGCAGCAACCTGGACATCAACGGCGGCCACCACATGGGCTGGTGACCACCGCCCTGACTGCCCGCGCAGTGTGGCGCTCGCCGCACGCGCGGGGCCCGACAGGCCGTACCGCAGCGAAAATGCTGCGCAACATGAAAAGCCTTGCTGCGCAACATGATCGGCCCCGCAGGGCCCGCCACAAGGGCTTCCGGGCGTTGCAACGGGTGCTGCGCTGCGCCATGCTGGGCGTCTACTGTGACGAGTGCTTGCTTCATGGCTGCTACCCGCATCATCAAGAAGTATCCCAACCGCCGTCTGTACGACACCGAGATCTCCAGCTACATCACGATAGAGGATGTGCGCCAGTTGATCCTGGACGGCGAAGACTTCGAGGTCCGCGACGCCAAGAGCGGCGATGACCTGACCCGCTCGGTCCTGCTGCAGATCATCGCCGACCAGGAACAGGACGGCGAGCCGATGCTCTCCACCCAGCTGCTCAGCCAGCTGATCCGCTTCTATGGCGATTCCCTGCAGGGCTTCATGGGCAATTACCTGGAGCGCAGCATGCAGGTGTTCCTGGACCAGCAGCAGCAGTTCCGGCAGCAGATGGGCAACCTGCTCGGGCAGACGCCGTGGGCGATGATGAACCAGCTGACAGAACGCAACATGGAGCTGTGGCAGGAGTTCCAGCGCAGCATGGGAAGTGGCTTCGGGCCGCGCCCGGGCGGCACCTCCACCGGGACCGGTCCGCGGCCGGGCAGCGCGCCGGGCGGTGCCGCGCCGCGTTCGGGCAGCGGTCCCGGCGCTGCGCACAAGCCGACCGAAACCGCCGGCGGCACCGGCGGCAAGGGCCGCACGCGCTGATCCCGGCGCGGCCGCTGGCCTGATGCAGAACGGCGCGCCCTTGCGGACGCGCCGTTTTTCGTTACCGCACCAGCAGCCGGCGCTCAGCGCTTGGCGCGCACCCGCTCCACCTTGTAGCCCTTGGCCTTCAGCTTCTCCACCACGCCATCGCTGCCCAGCAGGTGCAGCGCGCCCACCACCACCAGCGTGCCGCCCTGCCCGGCCTGCAGGTGCGGCTCCAGCTTCGGCAGCCAGGCATCGTTGCGGTCGCTGTTGATGCGCTGATAGAGCTGCGGATACTGCCGCTTCATGTCCACCGCCATGCGGTTCCACATCAGCACGTCGTCGCCGCGCCGCCACGCATCGTGCAGCGCGCGGATCTCGGCATCGCCCTTGTCGGATTGTTCCAGCGCTTCTTCCACCATCTGCCGCTGTTCGGCGATGCTCATGCCGGCCAGCACGCCGATCTGTGTATTGATGGTTTCCAGGCCAAGGATCGGTTTTCCCGCCTTGGCGGCCCGGTCCATGAAGTGTTTGTCCAGCCCGAGCGCGGGGTCCAGCCCCATTTTCTGCATCTGCGCGATGCTGATGCTCAGCCCGACGAACCACGGCTTGAGACCCTGCATCTGCGCCAGCGGCAGCGGATTCTTCGTGGCGTATTCCTGCAGCCTGGCCCAGGTGGCATCGCCGAGGTCACGGCGCAGTTCGCTGCCATCGGTGCGCATTGCCGCCTGCACCATCCTGCCGGCCAGCTCCGGTGATTCCATGTCCTGCGCCGACAGTTCGAACACCACGCGCTGCGCTGCGTCGAAGGCGTTTTCAGCCTCGGCGGCCAGCGGGTAATCCTCCGGTCGCAGCAGGTGGAACGAGCCCAGCAGATAGACGCGGGCATCACCGGCACCGGTCACCTTCCACAGCAGCGGCACCGGTGCGGTGCGCGTGGCCGCCGGCTTGGGCGCGGCCACCGGCGTTGCCGCGATGGTGCTGAAGGCCGCAGCGAGCAGCAGCAGCGGGGCGATCATCCAGCGGGAGACGGAACGCTTCATGGCGCACTTTCCTTGGGCGGGTGGTAGGCGCGTTCGCCGGCCTCGATGCGCAGGTCCAGCCGGTTTTCCGGCGGTGCCAGCGGGCAGGTCGCGAACGGAGTGAACGCGCAGGGAGGATTGTAGGCGTGGTTGAAATCCACCAGCACATGGCCGTCGGCGCCGGGCGGGTCGGTGTCCAGGTAGCGTCCGGCCGGGTAGCTGCCGTGGCCGCTGGTGCGGTCGGCAAAGATCAGGAACAGTGGTGCACCGGGCTCGGCAATGGCCTCGACCCGGTAGGTCGTACCGTCATGCTTGAACTCCACCAGCCCGGCGTTGGGCATGGCGGTGGTCAGGCCGGTGATATCCACGATCGGCAGCGTTTTCCCGGCCGGGTGCGGCAGGAAGCGCGCGCGCACCTGCCACTGCGGTCCTCCCGGCCAGTAGTCCAGCCCGGTGAATCCGCTGCGCGAGGTGGCGTCGGCATGCTTGATGCGCAGCGCGAAGCGCTGTCCGCGCTGCAGCAGGCTGAGCTGCCCCTTGCCGTCATCGAAGGCGATGCGGGTGGGCTGCGGGTCGTGGTCGCTGTTGAACGCGATCGGTCCGGTCACCGCCGCCCCGTCCACGCTCAGCGGCACGCCGCGTTCGGGAGTGAACGACCAGCGCTGCCCCTGTCGGCTGACCATGCCCAGCTTGTCCGGCCCTGCGGCCAGGCGGATGCCACTGCCCGGCCCACGCCCGATGTAATGCGCCTTGTGCTCCAGCCAATGCAGGCCGACCAGCGCGGTCCAGCCATCCGGCGCGGTCAGCTCCTGATAGCGCTGCATCCGCCACTGCTGCTGTTGCCGTGCAAAGACCGGATCTTCCTGCACAGCCGGCGCCGCCGCGGGTGCCTTGCCATCACAGCCGCTCATCGCCAGTGCCAGCATCAGTCCGGCGCTGCTGTACCCCTTCCCCATGATCATCCCCTTCACCGTCCGCGCAGGAACCAGCGGTCGATCTCCGCCAGCGAAAAACGTGCCCAGGTCGGGCGCCCGTGGTTGCACTGGCCGGAGCGCTCGGTGATTTCCATGTCGCGCAGCAGCGCGTTCATTTCGGGCACCGTCAATCGCCGGTTGGCGCGCACCGCGCCGTGGCAGGCCATGGTGGACAGCAGTTCATCGCGCGCGGTGGCCACGCGCCGCGACTGGCCGTGTTCGCGCAGGTCGCCCAGTACGTCGCGCAGCAGGCCTTCCGGCTCGGCGTTGGCGAGCAGTGCCGGGATGCTGCGTACATGTAGCGCGCCGGGGCCGGCACGGGTCACGTCGAAGCCCAGTGCGGTCAAGGTCTCCGCCTCGCGTTCGGCGGTGTCGGCCTCGCGTTCGCCCACCGCCAGGGTGATCGGTACCAGCAGTGGCTGCGCATGCAGGCCGATGCCATCGTGGGCATTCTTCAGCCGTTCGTAGCCGATGCGCTCATGCGCGGCGTGCATGTCCACCACGATCAGGCCTTCGGCATTTTCGGCCAGGATGTAGATGCCATGCAGCTGTGCCACCGCGTAGCCCAGCGGTGGCACCCCGGCATCGGCGCTGGTCACCGGCAACCCACGTTCGGACGGCATCGGCGGCAGCGATTGCTGGCTGCCGGCAGGCCCGGCGTACAGCGCGGCGTAGGCCGCCGGCGCATCGGCCACCTGCAGGCCCAGCGGCGATTGCTGCGCGCCCCAGTTACCGTAGCCTCCACCACCGCCTCCGCTGCCCGGCTGGCCGCTTGACCATGGCGTCATCGCCTGCGGAAGGGCCTGCGCTTCGACACCGGCGCCGATCTCATGTGCGGCCATGCCGGCGCGGGTATCGGCCAGTGCGTCCTTCAGGGTGCGGTAGACGAAGTCATGCACGAGGCGCGAGTCGCGGAAGCGCACCTCGTGTTTGGCCGGGTGCACGTTGACATCCACCCGCGTCGGATCCAGTTCCAGGAACAGCACATACGCCGGCTGCCGGCCATGGAACAACACGTCGCCGTAAGCCATCTTCACTGCGTGCGCCACGCTGCGATCACGCACCGAGCGGCCATTGACGTACAGGTACTGCTGATCGGTGCTGGCGCGCGAATAGTGCGGCTGTGCGATCCAGCCGTGCAGGCGCAGCCCGGCACCGCTGTGGTCCACGCGCACGGCCTGGTTGGCGAAATCCTCGCCCAGCGTTTCCCCCAGGCGCGCATCCGAGTAGAGGTCGCCGGGTTTGTAGCGGCGCGAGGCTTTGCCATTGTGCGAAACGCGCAGTTCCACATCCGGGCGAGCCAGCGCCAACGAGCGCAGCCATTCTTCGATGTGCCCCAGTTCGGTACGCTCGGCGCGCAGGAACTTGCGCCGCGCCGGCACGTTGTAGAACAGTTCGCGGACTTCAACGGTGGTGCCCGGCGCATGCGCGCGCGGCAGCACTTCGCCCAGCTTTCCGCCTTCGATCTGCAACGCCGAGCCGTGCTCGTCCTGCGCGCGCCGGGAGGCGAGCGTGAAGCGGCTGACGGAGGCAATGGACGGCAGGGCCTCACCCCGGAAGCCAAGCGTAGCCACCGCTTCGAGGTCGTCCAGGCTGGCGATCTTGCTGGTGGCGTGGCGGGACACCGCCAGCGGCAACTGCTCGGCAGCGATGCCACTGCCGTTGTCGCGGATCCGGATCAGGCGCACGCCGCCTTCTTCCAGTTCGATATCGACGCGGGTGGCACCGGCATCGATCGCGTTCTCGACCAGTTCCTTGACCACCGAAGCCGGCCGCTCGACGACTTCGCCGGCGGCAATCTGGTTGATCAGGATCTCCGGCAGCGGACGGATGGTAGCGCTCATGCGCGTGCCCGCCTGCAGGCGTGGAGCACAGTGCGGATGGAGTGGGAAACAGAGGCTGACTTCATCCGCCGATGATAGCGGATGGGCGGCTCCGGCCGCGCCGCGCCGGTAGTGACGGCCGCTGTGGGTGACGACCGTTGGTCGTCACCGCTTCGCCGCTGCGCTCGCCGAGCATGGCTCGGCGCTACCGCGGCTACTTGCTGCCGCCGGCGACGGTGCTGGCCGCTTCCATCTCCGCCTGCGCACGCGCGGCGTACAGGGTTCCCGGGGGCGGCTGGCGGGTAAAGAACACATTGACGCCATCCAGCACGGCGGCGGCGATCTTGCGCTGGTACGCCGGATCCATCAGGCGGCGCTCCTCATCCGGATTGGAGATGAAGGCGGTTTCCACCAGCATCGCCGGCATGTCCGAGGTGCGCAGCACCGCGAAGTTCGCCCGTTCGATGTTCGGCTTGTGGTTGTTGCCGATCCGCTTCAGTCCGCCCAGCACATGGCTGGCAGCATCTTCGGAGGCCTTCATGTAACCGCTCTGCGCCAGGTCCAACAGCACGTTGGCCAGCGTGCCCTCGGTGCGCTGCAGGCTGACGCCGCCGATCAGGTCGGCCGCGTTTTCCTTGTCCGCCAGCCAGCGGGCGCGCTGCGATGAGGCGCCCTTGGTGGACAGCACGTACACCGACGAGCCTCGCGCAGCGCGGTTTTCCGCGGCATCGGCGTGGATCGAAATGAAGATGTCCGCCTTCGCCGCACGCGCTTTCTGTGCGCGCATGGGCAGCGGAATGAACACGTCGCTGTCGCGCGTCATGTAGGCCTTCAGGCCCGGCATCGCGTTGACCTGGCGGGCAAGCTCGCGTCCAACGGCCAGGGTGATGTCTTTCTCACGCTTGCCGCTGGGGCCCACGGCACCCGGATCCTGGCCGCCATGGCCGGGATCGATGGCCACCACCAGCGGACGCATGCCCGGCTTCATGCTCACACGCGCCACGTCGCTGGGCATGCTCGGACGCGGCGCGACCGGCGCGGTTTCCGGCGGCTGCGAGGTAGCGCCTGAAGGGGCGGCCGCAGCGCCGGTACGGGTCGGCATGGTGCCGGCGATGGTGGTACGCACCGGCGCCGGGGTCGGCTGGCCGGCCAGGATGGCGGCCGGCGAAGGCGTGGCGGCGCCGGTTCCGGCGCCGGTTCCGGCAACGGTGGCCGTGGTGGTGCTGGGCGGCGTTGCCGGTGCGGCCGGCGCAACGGCGGCAGCCGTGGCCTGCTGCTGGACCTGTGCGGTGAGCAGCGCGGTGGCCCGCGCGGCATCGCTGCGGGTCTGCGCGGCGTTCACTGCCGTGGCCGGCGGCGGGGTGGCCGCTGCCGTAGCTGCCGCAGGGATCGGCGCGCTCGCAGGCGGTGACATGTGGGCTGCCGTGGCCGGCGCATCGCCAGGCCATTCAATGACCAGCTTTGACTGCCCGCCCTGCTGCTGCATCTGCGGCTTGAACGGGGCCACGTTGTCGGCAAGGTCGAACACGACGCGGAAGGTGCCCGGCACCGGCTGGCCGGTACGCACCGCCGTGACCACGCCCTGCGCGACTGGCAGCTTCAGTCCGCGCACTGCCGAGGAGTCCGGAAAATCCACCACCAGGCGGTTCGGACCGGACAGCGCGATGGTCTTGTAGCCACCAGAACCGGCCAGCGAAATCTCGGCGCGGGTGCCGGTCGCACCGGTATCCAGGCGCACCTGGTTGATCTCACCCGCCCACGCGTCGGCACCCGCCAGGGCGAGTCCGGCAGCAGCACAGAGAGCAAGAGTTCGGAAGGGTAAGCGCATGGCTCAGGATTCAATCACTGCGCTGAACAGATTGCAAACCTTTTCCCTTAATAATCCGTAACTTTCATCAGTTTGTTACGGTCGATATACAGAAAGCGAAGCTAACTCGCCAGCTTCATGCAGTCGCTTCACCCAGGCTTCACCGGAATCGCTCAATGGAATGAGACTGGCGCGTCGGCCTTGGCCGGCCATTTCCAGTTCGAGCCGCAGATCCGTCGGCGGCAAGGCTCCTGCCCCGCGCTCCGGCCATTCCACCAGCCACAGCGAGGCGGCGCCCTCGTCCAGGCCCAGGAAGTCCAGTTCGGCCGCTCCACCGATCCGGTACAGGTCCATGTGCCAGGCCTCGCTGCCGTCGGCCAGCGGGTAGCGTTCCACCAGCGTATAGGTGGGACTGCGGATGGCACCGGTCACGCCCAGCGCACGCAACAGCGCGCGTGCGGTGGTCGATTTACCCGCGCCCAGGTCACCCTGCAGTTCAAGCAATGCCTGCGCCGGGCGGGTCGCCGCCAGCGCCTGGCCCAGCAGGTCGGTGTGCTCGGGAGTGGGGAGATGCAGTTCAAGCATGGACAGGATCCGGATTGCAGAGCCGGCGCAACGGCGCCAGCAGGTCGGTGGGAAGCAGGCCGCGCTGGCCGTCGGCAGCAGCGACATCGCCGGCCAGCCCGTGCAGCAGGGCGCCGCCGGCCGCGGCCTCGAACGGCGCCAGACCCTGCGCATGCAGGGCGGCAATGATGCCCGTGAGCAGGTCGCCCATGCCGCCGACCGCCATGCCGGGATTGCCCGCGCCGATTACGGCGGTATGCCCGTCCGGCGCCGCCACCAGGCTGCCCGCACCCTTCAAGACCACTACCGCATGGAAGCGCTCGGCCAGTGCAGTGGCCGCGGTGAAGCGGTCGGCCTGCACCGCAGCGGTGGTGGTCTGCAGCAGTCGCGCGGCCTCGCCGGGATGCGGGGTGAGGATCGCCTGCGGGAGGGCCTGCGGATCGCGCGCCAGCAGGTTCAGCGCATCGGCGTCGACCACCAGCGGCTTGCCGCTGTCGCGGGCATCACGCCACAGAGCCTGCGCCCAGTCGTCCTGCCCCAGCCCCGGCCCGATGGCGACGACGCTGGCCCGCTGCAGCAGCGCCTGCAGGTCCGCGTTGCAGTCCACCGCGTGGCTCATCGCTTCGGGCAGCCGTGCCAGCGCCGCGCCGATATGTTCGCCGCGCGTAGCCAGGCTGGCCAGGCCGGCACCGGCCCGCAGCGCCGCGTGCGCTGTCATCAGCAGGGCACCGCCGCTGCCATGGTTGCCGCCCACGCACAGCACATGTCCGGAGGTTCCTTTGTGGGCGTTGCGGCGACGCGGCGGCAACAATCCAGGCAGGCGGTCGCGCTGCCAGTAGTCGGCGGCCACGTGCACACCGCCCCATGCATCTGCAGGCAGCGGCAAGGTCGCCAGCTCGCACTGGCCGGCATGTTCCAGTCCCTCGCCGGTATGCAGTCCGCGATGGGCCACGATGAACTGCAGCGTCAGCGTGGCGCGCACCACCGCACCCGGCGCACTGCCGCGGTCGGCGTCGATGCCACTGGGCACATCCAGCGCGAATACGGGCGCAGCCTGCGCGTTGATCGCTTCAATGACCGCCTGCGCCGAAGCGCGCGGCGCCTGCCGCAGGCCCAGCCCGAACAGCGCATCGACAATCACATCGGCGCCGGGCAGGTGCCCCTCGAATGGGGTGCTGCATCCACCGGCGCGCGCCAGCTCGGCGGCGGCACGGGCACTCAGCGCGGTGGACGGCGATGTGCCCGGCAGGGTCAGCACGCTGACCTGGCGGCCGGCCTGCAGCGCATGCAGGGCCAGCACGCAGCCATCGCCGCCATTGTTGCCTGCCCCCACCACCACCGCGATGTGCCGGGCATCGGGCCAATGCTGCAGCAGGCACTGCCACGCGGCCTTGCCGGCGGCAGCCATCAACGACCAGCCGCCATCACCGGCCAGCGCGGAAGCGCGCGCATCCAATGAACGGGCGGCAGCGGAATCGAACAGAGCGGAAGGGTCCAGCATGCAGGGATTCTATACTTGCGGGCATGCATCCCGATTCCCCCCCCCTGCCCGCCGGCCTGGATCCGGCGCTCGCCGTCCAGCGCATCCGCGCCCTGGCGCGTGCGCATGGCTTCCAGCGCTGCGGCATCGCCGGGGTGGACCTGGCCGAAGACGAGGCGCACCTGGCGGACTGGCTGGGCCAGGGCCTGTACGGCACGATGGACTGGATGGCGCGGCACGGCACGCTGCGCGCGCGGCCGGCCGAACTGCTGCCCGGCACCGTGCGGGTGATCTCGCTGGGCATGGACTACAGCCACAAGGACGACACCGAAGCCTGGGCCACGCTGGCCGATCCGGGCCGTGCCTACGTCGCGCGCTACGCGCTGGGCCGCGATTACCACAAGCTGATGCGCAACCGGCTGCAGAAGCTGGCCGCGCAGATCAGCGATGAAGTGGCGCCGCTGGGTTTCCGCGTGTTCGTCGACTCCGCGCCGGTGCTGGAACGCGCGCTCGGCCGCGATGCCGGCCTGGGCTGGATCGGCAAGCACACCTGCCTGATCGATCGCCACGGCGGCTCCTGGTTTTTCCTTGGCGAGATCTACATCGACCTGCCGCTGCCGATCGACCAGCCTGCCAGCGCGCACTGCGGCACCTGCACCCGCTGCATCGAGGTGTGCCCCACCCAGGCCATCATCGCTCCACAGCGGCTGGATGCGCGGCGCTGTATTTCCTACCTGACCATCGAACACGACGGTGCCATCCCCGAGCCGATGCGACCGCTTATCGGCAACCGCATCTACGGCTGCGATGACTGCCAGCTGGTGTGCCCCTGGAACAAGTTTGCAAAGCGCACCGACGAAGCCGATTTCCGCGCACGCAACAACCTGGACCGCGCGCGCCTGGACGAGTTGTTCAGCTGGGACGAAGCGGAGTTCCTGCAGCGCACCGAAGGCAGCCCGATCCGCCGCAGTGGCCATGAGCGCTGGCTGCGCAACATCGCCGTGGCGCTGGGCAACGCACCGACCTCACCGCAGGTGGTGGAGGCGCTGGCTACCCGTAGCACGCACGATTCGGCGCTGGTGCGCGAACACGTGCAATGGGCGCTGGGGCAGCACGGCGCGGCGTGATCGCCCGCGTCCGACGTGCGACCATGGTGGCCTGATCCAGAAAGACCCGTTGAGTGCCCATGCAGCAGCGCAGCATCGATGTCCTCACTCCCAGCCAGCTCAACACGCTGGCGCGTGACCTGCTGGAAGGCAGTTTCCCGGCCATCTGGGTGGAGGCCGAACTCGGCAGCGTGGCGCGTCCCTCGTCAGGCCATATCTACTTCACCCTGAAGGACGCACGCGCACAGCTGCGCGCGGCGATGTTCCGGATGAAGGCGTCCACGCTGCGCTTCGTGCCCCGCGAGGGCATGCGCGTGCTGGTGCGCGGCCGGGTCACGCTGTACGACGCACGTGGCGAGTACCAGATGGTGATCGACCACATGGAAGAAGCCGGCGAAGGGGCCCTGCGCCGCGCCTTCGAGGAGCTGAAGGCACGGCTGGAAGCCGAAGGCCTGTTCGACCCGGCGCGCAAGCGCCCGCTGCCCGCCCACGTTCAGCGCCTGGCGGTGATCACCTCGCCTACCGGCGCGGCGGTGCGCGACGTATTGAGCGTGCTCGCCCGGCGCTTCCCGCTGCTCGAGGTCGACCTGCTGCCGTCGCTGGTGCAGGGCGATTCGGCGGCGCCGCAGATCACCCGCCTGCTGCAGGCCGCCGACGTCAGCGGCCGCTACGACGTAATCCTGCTGACCCGCGGTGGCGGCTCGCTGGAAGACCTGTGGGCGTTCAACGATGAAGCGTTGACCCGCGCGGTGGCCGGCAGCCGCACGCCGGTAGTGTCCGCGGTCGGTCACGAAACCGACTTCAGCCTCACTGACTTCGCAGCAGACCTGCGCGCGCCGACCCCGTCGGTGGCCGCCGAACTGCTGGTGCCCGACCAGCAGGACCTGGCCCGCCGCCTGCGGCGTGACGCAGCGCGCCTGCAGCAGCTGCACCGGCATGCGCTGGGCCAGGCGATGCAGCGCGCGGACCGCCTGCTGCTGCGGCTCAATGCCTGCAGCCCACAGGCCCGGCTGCAGCTGCTGCAACGGCGCCATGCCGACCTCGGCCGGCGCCTGCAGGCGGTACGCCAGCAGCAGGGGCAGCAACGTACGGCGCGCCTGCGGCATGCGGCGGCAGTGCTGCGCGGGTTCCATCCGCAGCGCCAGCTGGAAGGCCTGCAGCGCCGTCTGCTGGCCCTGCGCGGTCGCCCGCAGGCCGCAATACAGCGCCAACTGCAGAACGACGCGCTGCGCCTGCGTGGACTGGCCCGTTCCATGGAAGCGGTCAGCCCGCTGGCGACGGTGGCCCGTGGCTACAGCATCCTGACCCGTACCGACGATGGCCAGCTGGTCCGCAGCGTGAGCCAGGTCCAACCCGGCGACGCACTGCAGGCCAAGGTCGGCGATGGGGTCATCGACCTGCAGGTCACACGCACCCGGTCCTGACGGCCGCTGGCCGTCCTCCGCCCTACTGCCCCGCCTGCTCGCAGAACCGCTGGCGGTATTGCATCGCCTTGGGCATCAACGCCTGCAGGTTCTGGATGCGCGTGCCCGGATTGGGATGGGTTGAAGAGAACTCCGGCTGCGACTGCCCGCCGCTGGCCTGGCCCATGCGCTCCCACAGCGGCACTGCCTCGCGCGGATCAAAACACGCCGCCGCAGCCAGCATCAGGCCCACTTCATCGGCCTGCGTTTCATGGCCGCGCGCATACGGCAGCAGGTAGCCGTAGCCCATCGCCGCCATCACCATCTGCTGCTGTTGTGGGTCCATGCCACTGGCCGCACCGGCCATCTGGCCGATCTGGGTCAGCTTCTGCTGGGCCATGCGCTGCGCACCATGGCGCAACAGCGCATGGGCGATTTCATGCCCCATCACCACGGCCATCGCATCGCGCGTCTGCGCCACCGGCACCAGCCCGGTATACACCGCCATTTTGCCGCCCGGCAGGCAGAACGCATTGGCCTGGTCGGACTGGATCACGTTGACTTCCCAATCGAACCCGCGCGAGAAATGTCCCGGCTTCAGCCCATGTTCTTCAGCCAGCGCGGTTTCCACCACGTCGACCTTGGCAATCAGCCGCTGGGCGATCTCACGCACGTCGCGCGACACCTGCGCATTCGGGTCCAGCGGCCGCTCCTGCGCCAGGATCTCCTGGTAGGCCTGCAGGCCCAGCGCCTTTTCCTGATCCACGTCCAGGGTGCTGTCGATCAGCACCGACTCGCCGGTGTATGGATCCACCGACCGGTTGGAAAACCAGTAGAACGCGGCGTAGCCGGCGAAGGCCAGCAGCACCAGCCAACGGACATTGCCGAACAGGCCGCCGCGGCGCGGGCCCTGCTGCGAAGAACGGGAGAACGGATCGTTGCGCATCGATATGCGTCCTGGCCAGGCCCGCCGGGGCCGGCGGGTAACGGCTCATCCTAGCCCAGATGGCGTGCAGCTCAGATGCCGCGCACAAGCCGGAAGCCGATCCGCCCGCTGGTGGTGTCCGAATCCTGCGATTGCCGCCATGCCGCGCGGGTCTGTTCGGGGGCATTGGCCCAGTTGCCACCGCGGATCACCCGCGCGCGGCAGCCCGGATTGAACCAGGCCGCGCCATCGGACGGCGCACGCCGGTAACTGGCGTGCCAGCAGTCGGCGACCCATTCGCTGAGGTTGCCACCCATGTCATGCAGGCCCCAGGCATTGGGCTTGAACATCCCCACCGGCGCGGCGCCCCAGTAACCGTCGCCGTAGCCGATGAAGGCGTTGGCCCAACGCCGCCCGGTGGGCGAAACGTCCAGGCTGCCGGTGAAGTTGCCCGAGTCCGGCGGCGGCACCCCGGCCTCGCCCCAGGGATAACGGCCCGACGCCCCCGCGCGCGCCGCGTATTCGAACTCGGCCTCGCTCGGCAGCCGGTAGGAGCGCCCGGTCTGCTCTGACAGCCAGTTCGCATAGGCTTCGGCGTCACGCACGCTGACATGCATCACCGGCTGGTTGGCCAGCGCACGGCCGCCGTCGTAGTCCGATTGCCAGTCGACCCCGCTGCGGCGGATGAAGTTGCCGCTGCGCTCGTCATAGACAATGGAATGGCCTCGCCGGGTAGCCCGCGGGCGGGCATTGGCGGCCTTCACGAAACGGGCGAAATCGGCCACGGTGATCTCGGTCATCGCCATCGCGAAGCCGCGCTCGAAGCGCACGTAATGGGACGGTCGCTCGGCGTCGCTGGCACCGGGTTCGTGCAGCCCGGCGCCCATCTGGAAGCCACCATGCGGCACCACTTTCATCCGGGGTCCGCGTCCGCCATCGCGCAGCGGATCACTGAACACCTGGCCGGGGCGGAAGCTGCCGTAATGCGTGGCCAGCTCGATGCGCTCGCGCAACAGCGCCACGTCCGCATTGCCCGGCAGGGCGATGCGCATGGCCTGCTCCAGCTTCTCGCCGGCCGCCTTCAGGCCCTGTGGGGTGGCCAGATCCCGCAGCCCCTGCGCACGCAGCGTGGCCAGGGTAGCTGCACGGATCGCCTCGATCCGCTCGAAGGCATCGGCGATGGTCGTGGCGGCATCGCGCACCTTGCTGGCTTCGGCCAGCCAGGTGCCTGCGGCGGCGAAATCCCCGGCCCGTGCGGCGATCTCGGCCCGTCCGATCAGACCACTTTCGGCTGCTGCCAGGCCCTGTCGCGCACGCATGTTGTCGGGGTCCAGAGCGAGCGCTTCGCGGAAGTTGACCAGAGCGCCGTCGCCATCCTCGCCGATCCGCCCGGCGCGCAGGTCGTCTTCGCCGGCACGGTTGAACGCCACCGTGCGCTGGGCCACTTCCACCTGCCGCTGCAACGCACGCGCCTGCTCGCTGTCCGGGGCAATGGTCAGCAGTACCAGTGCGATCTGGGCCGCTTCGGCCAGTGCCATGCGCTGCTGCTGCGGTTGTGCCAGCAAGGTCCTGGCCTGCACCAGCAGTTGCCGCTGCGCGCGCTGCAGGCCATCGCGGGCGCGACGATCCTGCGGATCCTGCTCCAGCAGGGCCAGCCACAGCGGAATGGCCGAATCGCTGGTTTCAAACAGCTGGCCCTCACGCTGGGCCTGCTCGGCCCGGCGGCGCGCATCGGCGCGCTCGGCAGGGTCGATGGTCACAGGCGGCGGCGTCCAGCGCTGCACCGTTTCGGCTTCGTCCTGGCCGCCGATAGTCACCGTAGCTTCGCCACCGGCCTGGGCATCCTGCGCGCGCGGCGCCGGCTCGGCCGCTGTGGCAGCGGGCGCGCGTGGCGCCGGCGACGGCTCACCGCAGCCGGTCACCCCCAGCAGGCACAGGGCGGGCAACAGCAGGTACGGGCGCGGCAGACGCAAAACCAACTCCTTCAGGCCGGGGGTGCGGGCCGACGTTAGGCTATTCTCCCCTTCCTGAGCAAACGCGAGAAGTCGAACGCCCCGTGGCAATCTGGATCAACACCCCCGCAGAACTGCAGGCGCGGCAACAGCTGCGTCCCTCCCGCATCGGCCTGGACACCGAGTTCATCCGCGAGCGCACCTTCTGGCCGCAACTGGCCCTGGTGCAGATGGCCGTCGGCGATGAAGTCCTGCTGATCGATCCGCTGATCCCGGGCATGCCCGAGGCACTGGCGCCGTGGCTGACCGATACCTCCATCATCAAGGTGATGCACAGCGCCAGCGAAGACCTGGTGGCGTTCAAACACACCTGCGGCGTGCTGCCGCGGCCACTGTTCGATACCCAGATCGGCGCTTCGCTGGCGGGAATCGGCGGCGGCATGGGCTACCAGAAGCTGGTGCAGGAAATCACCGGCGTGGCACTGGCGAAGGGTGAAACGCGCTCGGACTGGATGCGCAGGCCGCTGTCGGATGCGCAGCTGCAGTATGCCGCCGACGACGTCGAGCACCTGTTCGCACTGCACGATGCCATCGTGGCGAAGCTGGAAGCGCAGGATCGCCAGCAGTGGCTGGCCGACGATGCCGAGCACCTGCTGGCCAGCGTGGAGCATGACGAAGAGCGCTGGCCCCACCTGGGCATGCGCTCGGCGCAGTTCCTGGATGCACCGGCGCAGCGCCGGCTGCTGCGCCTGCTGCGCTGGCGAGACCAGCAGGCACGTGCCAGCGACCGCCCGCGCAGCTGGATCCTGGACAACGAACTGGCCGCTACCCTCGCCCGCGTCCCGCCGGTGGACGAAGCGGCGCTGGGCAAGGTGTTCGACCAGTTCCCGAAGGCCCCGCGCAAGCTGGCAGGGGCGGTGTGGCAGGCGTTGACCACGCCGTTGGACGATGAAGCCGATGCGCCGCAGCTGCTGCAGGCTACCGATGCCAACAAGCAGGCGTTGAAGAAGCTGCAGGAAGCGGTAGCGCAGGTGAGCCAGTCACTGGGCCTGCCCGATGGCGTGCTGGCTTCGCGCAAGCACCTGGAAAGCTACCTGGGAAGCCGCATCTGGCCGGCCCCGCTGGCCGGCTGGCGGCAGCAGGTGCTGGAGCCGAAGCTGCAGCCGCTGCTGCCCTGACGGACGGTCCCCGGTGGGTGACGACCGCTCCACTGGTGGGTGACGACTACCCCACTGGTGGGTGACGACCGTTGGTCGTCACGCTCTCCGCGCCAGATCCTAAGCGGTGACGACCAACGGTCGTCACCCACTAAGCGAGCGCCACCGCAGCAGGCAATGACGGCCAGCGGCCGTCACTACCGATGCCGCGTTACCAGTTCATGTTCAGCGAAACACCCACGGTGCGCGGTTCGTTGTACACCGCTGCCATGTAGTTCTCGATCACGCCCTTGAGGTTCTTTTCATTGGTGATGTTGCGCGCGAACAGTGCCACCTCGTAGGCGCCGTAGCCGCCGGAGTAGCCCAGTTTCAGGCCGCCTTCGAAATCACCCTTGGAGTTGAATTCGGCCGTGTCGTACAGCACGAAGCTGGTATAGCCCTGCTTGTTCCAGTCAGTCGACACGAATACCGTGCCAGCGTCGCTCACCGGGAAATCGTAGCGGGCCGCCAGGTTGATGCCGTACTTCGGCGCGTTCGGCAGCGGATTGCCGTCGATCTGCGCGAAGGTATTGGCACCGACCTTGATGGTCGGGTCGTTCACGCTGCATACCACCACGCCGTTCAGCGCACACACCTGTGCGTACACCCGGTCATCCTGGATTTCGCTGTGCAGCAGGCTCACGCCCGCACTCAGGGTCAGGTTCGGAACCGGGCGCAGTTCCATGTCCGCCTCCAGGCCGTAGGCGCGTGCCTTGTCCGCATTGAACAGCACCCCATTGCCATCCGAATCGTTGCCGTTGAGCTGGATGTCGTTGACCTGGTAGGTGAAGGCCGTCGCGTTCAAGCGCAGGCGATTGTCCCACAGCGTGCTTTTGACGCCGGCTTCCCAGGACAGGATCGTCTCCGAATCGGCCGTGGTGAAGTCTGAGTTGAACACCGCCGAGCGGCCCTGGATGGTCGGTCCGCGGAAGCCGCGCGCGACCTTGGCATAGACGCCCACCTGGTCGTTGATCTGGTACATCGCGCTCAGGTCCCAGCTCGGCGTGGTGTCGCTCATCTCCACGTCGGTGCGGCCACGGTAGGTCACCGCACCGGCTGCGGTGTCGGCGGTCTTCAGCAGGCGGGTGCGCTTCTCGTCGCGGGTCTGGCGAAGGCCCGCGGTCAGCGTCAGCTGGTCGGTGGCCTTGTAGCTCAGCTGGCCGAAGCCGGCGACAGAGGTATTGGTATTGCGCAGGCGCACCCAGTTGTTGGGATTGCGCGCGGCGCCCTGCAGGAACCAGCCGCGCTGGTAGAAGTCGGTGATATCGCGGCCATCGAAGTAGAACAGGCCTGCCTGCCAGCTCAGGCGATCATCGCCCATGCTGGCCAGGCGCACCTCCTGGGTCCACTGGTCGAGATCGCGCACCTGGCCCATCGACTGGCCGAACCCATTGGGCACGCCATTGACCGGGAAGTTGGCGGCCGCGCCGCCATCGGTGTCGCCGCGGCTGTAGCCGGACGTGGTCTCGTAAGCAGTGATCGAGGTCAGTTCCACCGCGCCGAAATCATAGGTCGCCTTGAGCGAGCCACCGTAGGTCTTGTAGGCCTGCGGGTTGTTGGCGGCCTCGTCGTAGGCTACGCGGTCGCGGGCGGCGATCGGCTGGTTGGAGCCCTTGACCATGCCGCCGCGCAGGAACAGCGTGGAGGTTCCTTCATAGTCCCGCGCATGCGCCGAGGCCAGCACCGAGAGGTTTTCGGTGGGGGTCAGCAGCAGCTGCGCGCGCACGTTGCGATCGTCGAAGCCACCCATCGCATCCTTGCGCGGCGCCATCGTGCCATCGGCGCTGGCGCCGGCGTAGGTGTTGTCCACGTAATCATCGCGATGCTGGTACAGCGCAGACACGCGGAACGCCGCCACCTCGTTGATCGGGCCGCCCAGGCCGGCATCCACGGCGACGCTGTTGTTGGTTCCGTAGCTGGCATTGACCCGGCCGCTGGCGTCCTGGCTCGGCTTGATGCTGTCGAACTTGACGATGCCGGCGGTGGTGTTGCGACCGAACAGCGTGCCCTGCGGTCCACGCAGCACCTCGATCTGGTCCACGTCGAAGACCGGGTTTGACTTCAGCACCACGTGTTCCAGCACCACGTCGTCCTGGATGATGGACACCGGCTGGGAGGCACCCAGGTAGAAATCGATGTTGCCAAGGCCACGGATGTAGAAGCGCGGGAAGATGCGCCCGGTGGTGGTCTCGGCATAGAAGCCCGGCACTCGGCCGGACAGCGCCAACAGGGTGTCATCGCCGCCGGCGGTGTAGTCGCGCAGCTGCTCGCCCTGCACCACGCCGACCGACACCGGCACGTCCTGCAGGTTCTGCTCGCGGCGTTCGGCGGTCACGGTGATGGCATCCAGCGCAGTGGCGCTGGTCGGGGTGGCAGCCTGCTGCGCGAAGGCCGGGGCGACCAGGCCCACGGACAATGCGGCGCATGCCAGCGCCAACGGATGACGACGGAAGATTCGGTGGTTCAGATGCATGTACGGGACTCGAAGGAGCGTCCGTGCGGCCTGCGCGAGCCGGGCGGATGAGGAAATCAAAGCGCGCAGGCGCACAGTATGGCGGCCACGTTTCAATCCCGTGGCAGCCCCTCCCGCGTACCGCCCTGGTTACGCCGCCACCACCGTCCCACGCGCCAGCACGAAGCGCGCTGCGGCTTCGCGCAGCGACGCGGCCTGGGCGGTCATCGACTGCGCCGAGGCCGAGGTTTCCTCCACCAGCGCCGCGTTCTGCTGGGTGACCCCGTCCATCTGCACGATGCTCTGGTTGACCAGTTCGATGCCGGCGGCCTGCTCGCGCGATGCCGACGCAATGCCACCGATCGCCTCACCCAGTTCGCCCACCGCGGTTACCACCTGCTGGATGGTCTCGCCGGCCTGCGCTGCCAGCGCACTGCCGGTGCCGACCTGCTCCACCGATTCGTCGATCAGCCCCTTGATCTCGCGCGCCGCCTGCGCCGAGCGCTGCGCCAGCGTGCGGACTTCACTGGCGACCACGGCAAAACACGCCCTTCCTCACCGGCGCGGGCCGCTTCCACCGCCGCGTTCAGCGCAAGGATATTCGTCTGGAAGGCGATGCCATCGATCACCGTGGTGATGTCGGCGATGCGCCGCGAGGACGCTTCGATAAGGCGCATGGTGCGCTCCACCTCGGCCACCGCGTCACCGCCCCGGGATGCCACGCCGGTGGCCTGCACCGCCAGCTTGTCTGCGCGTACCGCGTGGTCCGCGCTCTGGCGCACCGCTGCGGTCATTTCTTCCATCGATGCGGCCGACTCTTCCAGGTTCGCTGCCTGCTGTTCGGTCCGGCGTGACAGGTCTTCGCTGGCCGAGGCGATTTCCGCCGCCGCCGCCGACACACCATCGGCCGAGCGCTGGATGCCGGCGATGATCGTGCCCAGGCTGGTCACGGTCTGGTTGGCGTCATCGCGCATTTCGGCGAACACGCCCTGGAAATCGCCTTCGATACGGCTGCGCAGGTCGCCCCGCGCCAGGTTGCGCAGCAGGTCGGACAGCGCCGCCAGGTTGTGGTCGGCCGTGGTCATCAGGGTGTTCAGTCCTTCCACCATGAGCCGGAAATCGTTGTCGAATGCTTCAGCGTCACCGCGCGCGCTGAAATCACCGGCTGCAGCAGCCGCGACCAGACGCTTGATCTCGCCGTTGATGGCCTGCAGGCGGGCGCGCACGCCGTTGACCGACGCACTGATCCGGGCCTTCTCGCCGGGCAGTTCCTGCATCGACGCCGACAGGTCACCGGTGGCGTACTCCTGTACCAGCTCGACCATCTCCAGCGTGGTGCGCACGTGGGCATCCACCAGCGCATTGGTGCCTTCCACCATGCTGCGGAATGCTCCCTGGAACGCGTGGGCATCGATGCGGTGGCTGATGGTGCCTTCGGCGTGGTGCTGGGCCATGCGATCCTGTGCGGCGGTAACGCTGCGCAGGGTCGACTGCATCTGCCGCATGGACGAAAGCAGGCGCCCCACTTCATCCGGGCGACGCTGCGGGATCTCGCGGTCCAGCCGGCCCGCTGCCACGTCCAGGGCCACCTGTTCGGCCTGCTGCAGGGGCCGGGCCAGCAACCGGCGCATGGCCAGCACGGTCGCGCCGATCACCGCCAGCAGGGCCAGTGCGGAAATGCCGGCGATCTGCAGCAGCAGCGTGCGCAGCACGTCCTGCAGCACCGACACCGGCTCCATGCCCAGCACCATCCAGCGCCACGGCGCGTGCGCCTGCGCGGAAACGAAGTAGCCGCGGGTGTCCTTGCCATCGGCGCTGCGCACCTGCAGCGTGGCCGATGCCCGGCGTCCTTCCAGCAACGCCTGCAGCAATGGCAGGTCTTCGGCGACCACGCGCTCGCTGATCCTGCCGCCTTCACCGGCGGGTGCGGCGATCACCTTGCCGAAGCCCTCGCCCGGGCGCGTATCGATGGCCATGAAGTAGCCGTCCTTGCCCAGCGTGGAATCATGCAGGCTGGCCTTCAGCGCGGCCAGCCCGGCCGACTGGTCCTGGCCGACGAAGGCGATGCCGACCACCGCACCGGCCGCATCCTTCAGCGGCATGTAGTGGGTCATGTAATCGGTGCCGAACAGGTGCGCCGGGCCACTGAAGGCTTCGCCGGCGATGATCTTCGAATACGCCAGGTGGGCATGGTCCAGCCTGGTGCCCAGCACGCGTTCACCGGCGGCATTGCGCAGCGAGGTCGCCACCCGCACGAAGTCATCACCATCGCGCACGAACACCGTGGCCACACCGCCGGTAGAGGCGGCGAAACGATCCACCGCCGCGTCATCCAGCGCCAGCGGGCTGCCCCCGAACATCAGTTGCGGAGCGACCTGGCCGGCCACCTCCACGCTGCGCGCGGTGTCCACGGCGGCATCGCCGGCCGGCAGCGAGGCACGGAACAGTTCGGCCATGTGCGCGGTGCTCTGGCTGAGGCTGCGGTCGTACAGCGCCACCGAATCCCGCATCAGGCTGGCCGAGGTATCCAGCCCGGCCTGCACGCGCGTCTGGTAGCTGGCGGCGGTCTGCCGGTAGATCAGCAGGGCCAGCAGCACGAAGGCCGCCGCAGTGATGGCTGCAAGCAGGATCGCCAGACGGGAGGAGATGGACAGCGTGGAACCGGTGGCGGCAGAAGTCGTCATCGAGAGGCACTTGATAGGAAGGGGGAACGCGTTGGGCGTCACACTTTTATCGGCACCGAAGTGGTCCTCTTTAGCCCCGGTCTGGCTAAATTTGCGCCATCGTTCAGTATCCAAGCGATTGATTTGCCGCGCATTGGGCGTGTAAGCGGTTACATCACCGGAGGGTCAACACGAGAGGACGACCCGCCCAAAACCGCTCCCGTCGTCCAGCGCGCTGATCGCGTGCAGGTGATCCAGCCGAAGGTCACGCACGCCATCGGCGCATTCCAGGCGCAGGAATTCTTCCTTGGCCGCTGTACTCACGGTGGTCAGCGCGCGCCCCTCCACCTGCGTGCCATCGGCCAGCTCCACCCGCAGGCGAAGGCGGCGCAGGCAGGCGATCTCCAGATGGTCGTGCAGGTCACAGGAAATCGGGCGGTAAGGTTCCATCGAATTTTCCCAGCGGTTGCTGCGCAGGCGCGTCGATGCCCCACTTTCTCTCCGCACGTGCGGGCTTGGCAAGCATCGGGCAGTTGGATAGACTCAGTTCCACTGTGGGGCCATAGCTCAGCTGGGAGAGCGCGTCGTTCGCATCGACGAGGTCAGGAGTTCGATCCTCCTTGGCTCCACCACGAATTGAAACGAAAAGCCCCGGGATCGCTCCCGGGGCTTTTTTTCGTTCAGGCCGGCTCGCCGCTGCCGTCCTTCCGATCGGGCTTCTTGGTGTGGTCATCGCGGACCTTCTGGTCCTGCTGTCCCTGGCGCTGCTTGGCCACGTCGTCCTGGCGCTGGTCCTGCTGGCTTTCCTGTACGCCGGCGCGGTCTTCCTGCTCGTTGTTTTCGGTACCCATTCTGCGTGCCTGCTCGTTGTGGTGTGTCGTGGCACTCCACGCTATCGGCGGCGCCGTGATGTGCAGATCACGAGGCCGTGGCCACCCGTTCAGCGTGGTTGGCGCTGTCACCTGCGCGCGGCACAATGGCGGTCCACACTGGCACAAGGATGTCCCATGCGCTTCGCCCTGCTGCTCCCTGTCCTGCTGCTCAGCGCGGGCTGTGCCCACCGCAGCGTCACCGCCCCGCCGATGACGGCCGCTGGCCTGATCACCCCGGCCGAAGCCGTGCATGCCGCCAACGATGATCCGCGCAACGGTATCAGTGGCACCTTCCTGGTCACCGTGCGCAATATCGACCTCACCGGGCACGGGCTGTACCTCAACAGCGAAACCGACTATCGCCACCAGGCCAACCTCACCGTGTGGCTCGCACCCGACCAGGCCGATGCGCTGCGGGCACAGCTGGACAACCTGCCACTGGAACGCCTGGTCAACCGCCGCCTGCTGGTGCAGGGCACGGCGCGCCGCGCGAAGATCGTCTTCAGCACGGATGGCATCCCCAGCGACAAGTATTACTACCAGACCCAGCTGCGCCTGAACGACCCGCGCCAGGTCCGCTTCGCGCCCTGAAACTGCTCTTTCCAGCTTGACCACCCGCTTGCCGAAGTTGCGTCCCCGCATCGCCAAGGCCTCGGGGTAGTGACGGCCGCTGGCCGTCATTGCCGGTCACGGCCAGCAGCGGCAGCACCGCATCGAAGACCTTGCCGCCCCACTTTTTTCGAGTAGACGTCGATGTCTGCCAGAACGGCTGCACCCATGCATGCTGCCAACAACGAAGGATCAAGCACTTGCGCGCGCAGCCGCGATGCGGAGACACCATTGTGAAGTTTTTTATTCAAAAAGCTTGCCCAAACCGCGTGAGCTCCGTAATATGCGCCTCCTCGGCAGCGACATCGCTGCCAACGAAACAAGTGGCCGAGTAGCTCAGTTGGTAGAGCAGGGGATTGAAAATCCCCGTGTCGGCGGTTCGATTCCGTCCTCGGCCACCATAGTTTTCGAAGGGTCTGCAGAAATGCAGGCCCTTTTTTTCGCCTGTTGCGCCGGCTCTGCGCGGATGGGCAGCGCGGCCTGCATTCAAATGCCGTCACATGGCGTCGTCGCTCAGTGCGCGTTCGTCATCGTAGTGGATCGATCCTGCAGGTAAGCGGCAGCTGCACCACCCGGCATTAATTCGTGCGCGGGCTTTCGAGCTCTCTCAGCCGCCGTTCGAGGCGTTGGAAGCGCCGTGATGCGAGCACGCAAGCGGCCTTGTCAGCCTGCAGGCGTCGCCTTGCAAGGCATATACGCAGCATATACGATTCGTATAACTTCAAAAGAGTTCCCCCCATGGGCATCGTCAACATCGACGACGAACTGCACGACCAGCTTCGCCGCGCCTGCACCGTCAGCCATCGCTCCATCAACGCCCAAGCCAACTTCTGGATCAAGATCGGCATGCTCTGCGAACTGCACCCGGAACTGAGCTACCAGCAGATCGTCGCCGAGCAGCTGCGCAGCGCCGGCGTGCAGACGCCGCGGCTGGCCGAGCGACACACATGAGCAAGTCCGCGCAGGAAATCGAACTGATGGCGCAATCCGGCGCGCTGCTGGCCCAGGTGTTCGACCACCTGGACACGCTGGACCTGCGCGGCCGCAGCACGATGGACATCAACGACCTGGTCGAGCGGATGATCGTCGACGACCTGCAGGCGCGTCCGGCCAGCAAGGGCCAGTACGACTTCCCGTTCGTGCTCAACGCCTCCATCGACGACGTGGTCTGCCATGGCGTGCCTTCTGCCGATGACGTGCTGCGCGAGGGGCAGATCGTCAATCTGGACATCACGCTGGAAAAGAACGGGTTCATCACCGATTCCAGCACCACCTATCTGGTCGGCGAGGTGCCCTACCCGGCCCGGCGGCTGGTGCAGGCTACTTACCAGGCCATGTGGAAAGGCATCGCCGCAGTACGTCCCGGCGCACATACCGGCGATATCGGCCATGCCATCGCCCGTTTCGCGCGCGAACAGGGCTATACCGTGGTCAAGGAATACTGCGGCCATGGCATTGGCCGTGAAATGCACGAAGAACCGCAGATCCTGCATTACGGCCATCGCGGTACCGGCGTGGAGCTGCAGGAAGGCATGGTGTTCACCATCGAACCGATGCTCAACCAGGGCAAGGCCGCGATCCGCCACCAGCCCGAGGCGTGGCCGGTGCATACCCGCGACGGCAAACTCTCCGCCCAGTTCGAACACACCGTGGCGGTTACATCCACCGGCATGCGCGTGCTGACCTTGCGCAAGGGCGAGCGCGCACCGAAGTAACGGCTTCAAGAGGCAGCCCCGCCGGGCCGGTTTCCCGCGTGTCCCCGCCCTGGGCGACGACACGCAGCAGCCTTTGGATCAGGCCGGACCGAACCCGCGGGTGGTCTTCTTCTCGTTCTTGTCCGCCTTCTTTTCCTTGGCGGTCTTGGCAGGTTTCTTCTTCTGCTCTTTCTTCTTGTCCAGACCCTTGCTCATTGCAGACTTCCTTTTGTCGGTAGCGACGGCGCGAGCATGCCACATCTGCCAGCTGCCAAGGCGCCGGGACGCCTTTCGCGACGTGCTTCACGTCACCCTCGGCGCGGCAACCGCTAAGCTCGAGCGGTCGCCACACGAGCCATGCCGATGCCAAACCTGCGTACCCTTCGCCGCGCCTGTGCCCTTGCCCTGCTGCTGCCGCTGGCCAGCCTCGCCCACGGCGCCGAACCGGTGCGCGCGGTGGCCGCGCTGGATATCGACCGCTATGCCGGGCAGTGGCACGAAATCGCCCATCTGCCGGTGTCCTTCCAGAAGAAATGCGTCGGCGACATCACCGCCACCTATGGGCTGCGCAGCGATGGCCGCATCTCGGTGCTCAACGGCTGCCGCGTGGAAGACGGCACACGCATCCAGGCCGAAGGCGTCGCTCGCCCGGTAAAGGGCGAACCAGGTCAGCTGGAGGTCCGCTTCGCCCCGGACTGGCTGTCCTGGGTGCCGCTGGTATGGGCCGATTACTGGGTGATCGCACTGGACCCGGACTACCAATGGGCGGTGGTCGGCGAGCCGGACCGCAAGTACCTGTGGATCCTGTCGCGCTCGCCGAGCATGCAACGCGGGCAGTTCGAAGCGCTCAAGGCGCGCGCCGAAGCGATGGGCTACGACCTGGCCCCGTTGAAGGTGCTCGCGCCACTGCGCTGATCCGCCGGCCGCGCCGCGTGCTGCCCAGGCCCGCCTGACGCCCCCGTGCCCGCACGCTGCCACTGGCAGCGGCGCGCGTTAATCTCTGGCGTTCAGGTGAATGCCTGTGCACGCCACCATACGCCGTAGTATCTTTCTCCCCACGCACCCCTTACGCGAGGACCTGCGCCATGCTCCGCCGCTTCCGTTCCATCCTGATCGTCCTGTCCGTCCTCGCCCTTGCCGCCTGTGGCGAAAAGGTGGTCAAACGCGTTTCCGAACCGGCCAGCAGCCTGCAGCAACTGACCGTCAACGCCGATGGCAGCTGGAAGGTGGCCCTGCGCCTGCAGAACTTCAGCTCCATGCCGATGCGCTTCGATGACATCGCCCTGAAGCTCTCGGTCGGCGATGCCGAGGCCGGCACGCTGAGCGCCAAGCCCGGCGTATCGATCGGCGGCACATCGGCCGATGTGATCGAACTGCAGCTGCAGCCAGCCGCACAGGCCCGCCTGATCGTGGCCGACGCACTGGCCAGCAACCACACCCTGGCCTATACGCTGGAAGGTTCGGTGTCGGCCACGCCGGAAGAGAAGAAGCAACGCACGTTCCAGATCAACAACCGCAGCACCCTCAACCACGCCCCGGGCCTGCCCGGCGTGTTGCGCTGAGGCGAGCACCGTCATCGCCGCGCCACGCCCCCGCCCCCTGATCGAGATGCTTCAACGATGAGCAGCTATACCGCCCCGCTTTCCGACCTGCGTTTCGCCCTGCACGACGTGCTCAAGGTCGAGCCGCTGTTCGCCCGCCTGGGCTTCACCGACGCCACCGCCGACGTAGTGGATGCCGTGCTGGAAGAAGCCGGCCGCTTCAGCGCCTCGGTGCTGGCACCGCTGAACAGCGTGGGCGATGAAGTGGGCTGCGTGCTCGACCAGGCCAGCGGCGAGGTCACCACCCCGCCCGGCTTCAAGGCGGCCTATGACCAGTTCGTGGAAGGCGGCTGGACCGGCCTGACCGCCTCGCCGGAAGTCGGTGGACAGGGCCTGCCGCACACTCTGGGCGTGCCGCTCAACGAGATGATCAACGGCGCCAACCTGGCCTGGGGCAACTTCCCACTGCTCTCGCATGGTGCGATCGAGGCGCTGAAACAGCATGGCGAAGCGTGGCAGCACGAGGCCTTCCTGAAGCCGCTGATCGAAGGCCGCTGGACCGGCACCATGTGCCTGACCGAACCGCACTGCGGCACCGACCTGGGCCTGTTGAAGACCAAGGCCGAGCCGAACCCGGACGGCAGCTACCGCATCACCGGCACCAAGATCTTCATCACCGCCGGCGAGCACGACCTGACCGACAACATCGTGCATCTGGTGCTGGCCAAGCTGCCCGACGCGCCCCCGGGTGCGAAGGGCATTTCGCTGTTCGTCACCCCGAAGTTCAAGGTCGACCGCGAAGGGAACGTCGGCGAGCGCAACGCACTGCGCTGCGGTTCGATCGAACACAAGATGGGCATCAAGGGATCGGTCACCTGCGTGATGAACTTCGACGGCGCCGAAGGTTACCTGGTCGGCCAGCCGCACAAAGGCCTGCAGGCAATGTTCACCATGATGAACACCGCACGCCTGGGGGTGGGCCTGCAGGGCATCGGCCTGTCCGAGCGCGCCTACCAGAACGCGCTGAAGTATTCGCGCGAGCGCCTGCAGTCGCGTTCGCTGAGCGGGGCCAAGTTCCCGGACAAGCCGGCCGACCCGATCCTGGTGCACCCGGACGTGCGCCGCATGCTTCTGACGATCAAATCACTGGTGGAAGGCAGCCGCCTGCTGGCCCTGCACGCGGCGACCCTGATCGACGTGGCGCACAGCGCGCAGGACCCGGCCGAGCGCGAACGCGCAGACACCCTGGTGAGCTTCCTGACGCCTATTTCCAAGGCATGCCAGACCGAATGGGGCATCGAGAACACCTACAACGCGCTGCAGTGCTTTGGTGGCCATGGCTACATCCGCGAACACGGCATGGAGCAGCTGGCCCGCGATGCGCGCATCACCACGTTGTATGAAGGCACCACCGGGATCCAGGCGCTGGACCTGATCGGCCGCAAGACCGCCTCCAGCCAGGGCGCGGGCCTGAAGCTGTTCCTGGCCGAGATCGAAACGTTCGCCAAGGCGCATGAGAGTGATGAGGCGCTGGCGGAGTTCATCGCACCGCTGCGGGCGAAGGCTGCCGAATGGGGTGGGCTGACGATGGACGTGCTGAAACGCGCGGCCGCCAACCCGGATGAGCTGGGTGCCGCCAGCCACGATTACCTGTTCTATTCCGGGTATGTGGTGCTGGCGTACTGGTGGGCCCGCAGCGTGGCCGCAGCCGATGCCAGCAGCCAGACGGCCGCGTTCAAACAGGCCAAGCGGGAGACCGCGCGGTTCTACTTCGCGCGCGTGCTGCCGCGCACGCTGGGCCACGCCGCCGCCATCCAGGCCGGTGCGGATTCGCTGATGGCGATGGACGAGGCGCGCTTCGGCGCCTGAGCGGGGGAAGGGCGTGACGACCAACGGTCGTCACTACCGGGAGCAGTGGTAGCGCCGAGCCATGCTCGGCGAGCGCAGCGGCGTGACGACCAACGGTCGTCACCCACCAGGGCTGGCACTCACCAGAACAGGAGCATGGCGGCCAGCGGCCGTCACTGCCGGGTTCGGCGTCGGGGAATACACAAAATGCAAACATTCGGGTATAAGCTGTTATCCCGATGGAGACAGACACTACACGCTTGGGTCTGATCACTACCGGAGCTGCCTTTCCCGCTCCGGACGCCGGGTCATCGCCCGAGCCCAGCCCCCTGCACCGCCCCGGCAGCGTCCGCCTGCTTTCCCTTGATGCCCATGGCCGGGTCCTTGACTGGATCAACTGGCAGGATGCCTCCTGCCTGTATGCACGTGGCGCAGTGGCCTGGACCCTGGGCGACCCCTGCCTGCACATCCATGGCGGGACCAACCGGCTGAGCGGGCTGCGCAGCGGCCTGGACCTGCATCCGATCATCGCCACGCGTGGCCATGCGCGTTCCCGCGCCCCCGACCCCACCCCCAACCTCACCAACGCCGCGCTGTTCGCGCGGGATGCGCATCTTTGCCTGTACTGCGGCCAACAGCATTCACGACCGGTTCTCACCCGCGACCACGTGATGCCGCTGTCCAAGGGCGGCCTGGACGTCTGGGAAAACGTGGTCACCGCCTGCTTCCACTGCAACTCGCGCAAGAGCAACCGGACCCCGCAGCAGGCGGGAATGCCCTTGCTGGCCGTGCCTTTCCGGCCGAGCTGGATCGAACACCTGATCCTCTCCAACCGCAATATCCTGGCCGACCAGATGACGTTCCTGAAGGCACAGCTGCCGAAGAAGTCCAAGCTTTCCGCGTGAATCCGCGTGCACCAAAACTCACTGCGCGATCACGCGTGTCGGGGTCTGCTTGCTCCACCCCGGTTTGAGCGCGAAAATAGCCGGTCAGCACAAGTACGAACATGATGATCGACTCTGCCCGCTATCCCCGCCTCTCGCGCATCCAGACACCGGAAGAACTGCGCACGTTCGACGAATCCGAACTGAGGGCCATCGCCGACGAATTGCGCGCCTACCTGATCGAATCGGTCGGCCGCAGCGGGGGGCACTTTGCTGCCGGCCTGGGCGTCATCGAACTCACCGTGGCGCTGCACTACCTGTACCAGACGCCGCATGACCAGCTGGTCTGGGATGTAGGCCACCAGACCTACCCGCACAAGATCCTCACCGGCCGCCGCGACCAGATCCACACGGTCAAGCAGAAGGACGGCGTGGCGCCGTTCCCGAAGCGCGAGGAAAGCGAGTTCGACACCTTTGGCGTCGGCCATTCGTCGACCTCCATTTCCGCCGCGCTGGGCATGGCCATCGCACGCCAGCGCGAAGGCGATGACCGTCGCGTGGTGGCGGTGATCGGCGATGGCGCGATGACCGCCGGCATGGCGTTCGAAGCACTGATGCACGCCGGCGGCATGGAACCGGAACCGAACCTGCTGGTGATCCTCAACGACAACAACATGTCGATCTCCGAGGCCGTCGGCGGGCTGACCAAGGTGCTCGGCCGCGCCACCGGCAGCCGCACGCTCAATGCGCTGCGCGAAGGCGGCAAGAAGATCCTCGGTGACAAGCGCAACAACCCGGCGCGGTTCGTCAAACGCTGGGAAGAACACTGGAAGGGCATGTTCGTGCCCTCCACCATGTTCGAAGAGATGGGCTTCCACTACACCGGCCCGATCGACGGCCATGACATGCCGGCCCTGCTGTCCACGCTGAAGACGCTGCGGACGCTGAAAGGCCCGAAGCTGCTGCACGTGCTGACCACCAAGGGCAAGGGCTACGAGCCGGCCGAAGGCGACCAGATCGGCTATCACGCGGTGGGTCCGTTCGACCCGGTGAAGGGCCTGGTGGCCAAGGGCGGGGCGAAGAAGCCGACCTACACCGATGTGTTCAGTGACTGGCTGTGCGACGCCGCTGCCGCCGATCCGCGCATGCACGCCATCACCCCGGCAATGCGCGAAGGCTCCGGCCTGGTGCGCTTCAGCCGCGAGTATCCAGAACGCTACTTCGATGTGGCCATTGCCGAACAACACGCAGTGACGCTGGCCGCCGGCATGGCGACCCAGGGTGCAAAGCCGGTGGTGGCGATCTACTCCACCTTCCTGCAGCGCGCCTACGACCAGCTGGTGCACGACGTGGCGATCCAGAAGCTGGATGTGCTGTTCGCCATCGACCGCGCCGGCGTGGTCGGCCCGGACGGCGCCACCCATGCCGGCAACCTGGACCTGAGCTTCCTGCGCTGCGTGCCGAACATGGTGGTGATGGCCCCGTCAAACGAGGCCGAATGCCGGCAGATGCTCAGCACCGGCCTGCAGTACGCCGGCCCGGCCGCGGTGCGCTACCCGCGCGGCAGCGGCACCGGCGTGGACGCTGGCAGCGATCTGTCCACCCTGCCGATCGGCAAGGGCGAGATCGGCGTGGAAGGCAGCCGCGTGGCCCTGCTGGCCTTCGGCAGCACCGTGCCGGCGGCCGAGGAAGTGGGCCGTGCACTCGGCCTGACCGTGGTCAACATGCGCTTCATCAAGCCACTGGATCGCGAGCTGGTGCTGCAGCTGGCCGCACGCCACGAGGGCTTCGTCACCATCGAAGACAACGTGGTGGCTGGCGGTGCCGGCTCGGCCGTGGCCGAACTGCTGAGCGCCGAGGACGTGCTGAAGTCGATCCTGCACCTGGGCCTGCCCGACAGCTTCCAGCATCACGCCAGCCGCGAAGACCTGCTGGGCGAAGCAGGCATCGATGCGGCGGGTATCCGTGCAGCCGTACTGAAGCGCTGGCCGACCTTGCAGGCCGGCAGCGCGCCGCTGAGCGCGGCGGGCTGACCACGGTACTGACGGCCACTGGCCGTCAGCTGTTGCCGGGTGGGTGACGACCAACAGTCGTCACGCGCTGGCCGCTGCGCTCGCCGAGCATGGCTCGGCGCTACCACGGTACTGACGGCCGCTGGCCGTCAGCTTTTGCCGGGGTGGGTGACGACCGTCGGTCGTCACGCTCTGGCCGCTGCGCGGGCAGACAACCTGCGCGGTCAACGCACCATGAACTGCCCGCGGCAGCCATTGCTGACCCATACGCCGTTGTTATCCCAGCCCCAGCTCTGGCCTTCGATGCAGGCCGTGCCGGACTTCTGCTTCACCAGACGGGCATCCTGGCGGATGGTGACGTTGCACCGGCGCTGGCGACGATCATTGGAATCGCAGTCGATCACCTGGCCGGACGAACCCCAGCCATTGCCGTTGCCATTGCCACCGCCCCAGTTGCCCCCGCCGTGGCCGGGTCGCGACGGACGCCCACGTTCACCGACGAACTCCGCGCGGCAGCCATTGCTGACCCAGACGCCATCGCGCGACTGACCCCAGCTGCGGCCTTCCACGCAGGCGGCACCAGACAGCTGGCGGACCAGCCGTGCGCGGCCGTCCAGACGGCATTCCTGATTGCGGTTCTTGACCGACTCACAGCGGATCGTATTGCCCCCGTCGTAGCCATGGCGATCACCGTCGCGATACTGCGCCTGCGCGGAGCCGGCAACGCCGGCACCAACCAGCAAGGGGAGACAGACGGCCCACAGCATCGAAGGGCGGCGCGAAACAGACAGTTCCTGGGTCATCGTGGTGCGTCCTGGTGTGGCGGATGAGCCGAGCATGGCGCAACCGGAGGGCCGCGCAAAGATGGCCCGCATACCCTCGGTCGCTGCCCATTCAAGTAGGCGAGCGGAAGCTGAACAGGTTCACCCGATCTGCGCGCCGGCACTCTGCGCCCCGGCGTCAACCGTAGCTGACGGTATCGACGAAGGCGTCGCTGACCTCCACGCGCACCGAGCAGGCCTGCCCGGTACGGGTGTGCAGCTCACGGGCCAGCGCATCGGCGAAATCGAACGCCGCACTGCCCTCGTGGAAGGAAATGGCTTCCGGCTTCTGCGGATGCAGCACGCGCCAATGGCGCTGCTCGTTCTGGACGCGGATCAACATAAGGTCTCTCTCTCCATGATCGGACGGAGTGCCAACCAGATCGACGATCGCGGGTAGCAGCCTTGCCACCCCTGTTCTTCGCCTGACCCATGACACCAACGGCCCCCGCCAGTTACGGAGGCTAGGACATATTCGAGTCGCACGGCATCAGGGTTTTCTGAAATTTCAATCGAAGCGGAGTACCTCCACGACCGTGCCAAAGGCAGCCACCTGCACCGTCACCGCTGTGCCGGTCTGGCCGTGATGGTCCAGGGCCAGCGCCGCGGCGGCATCGAAAGCCTCTTTTCCGCAGATGAAATTCCGCGAACGCTCCCAGCTGGGATGCACGACACGCCAGTGGCGGCTGATGTTCTGGACGACGATGACCATGGGCGGGCTCTGGATTGCAGCGGGGGCGCCATAAGCGACAGCGCCATGCATGCAGCCTAGGTCGCCGCCCTTGGACGACCCATCGTTCCGGTCTGAATTGCCCTGCCCTCACATGACTGACGCTGTTCACAAGCCCGCTTCCGCGATGCTTGTCACGGCGCTTTAACCATTTCACACTACGTACACCTTAGGGGGCCCCTTCCACATGCGCACCTTTCTGTACCAGCGTCCTTCCCTGCTCAAGTTCTACTTCGGCGCCAGCTATGTGATCCTCGTCGAGGAGCTGATCCGCGCATCGTTGTTCTGACACGGCGGTGGACGCCGCGCCCGGCGCATTGAACAATCACCGGCTCTCCTGCCTGCGTGAGTGTTCCATGTCCGACCTGCCTGCCCTGCCCGTCCTGCAACCCGGCCGCTACCGCCATTTCAAAGGCGGCCTGTACGAGGTCGTGGACGTGGTCCGCAGCAGTGAGACCCTGCAGCCGATGGTGCTTTACCGCGCACTGTATGGCGAAGGCGGCCTATGGGTGCGCCCCTATGCGATGTTCGTGGAGCAGGTGGACCTCGCCGGCGGTAGCCAGCCGCGTTTCGCCCGCCTCGACGATTGACCGTCAGGCCGACAGCGCCGCATGATCGGCGCATCTTCTGGCGGATGTCCCGATGCGTAGCGCGTGCCTGGCCCTGATGGTTTGTTCCATCCTCTTCGTCAGTGGTGCCGTGCAGGCACAACAGACCGACGAACCGCCGTCGTTTGATCGCCCCGGCATCGGCCTGGGCACCGGCATCGTGCCGCGCGGCGCGCTGGCACTGGAGCTGGGACTTCCCTCCCATGAACGTGATCGCGATGCCGATGGTCTTCGCACCGAACAGCTCTCCGGCGAGGTGACGCTGCGCACCGGCCTGTTTGAACGCTGGGAACTGCAGTTTTCCGGATCGCCCTGGCAGCGCCAGCGCAGCCGTTTACCCGGCATGGCCAGCACGCGCACACAAGGCGGCGGCGATGCACAGCTCGCCCTGAAGTGGGCACCGCCCACCGGTAGCGAGACCGACCGCTGGGCACTGCTGGGGTCGGCCACGGTGGCACGCGGCGATGCGGCGCTCAGCGAGGGGCGCCAGTACGCGCTGGCGGGCAGTTATGAGCATGACTTCAGCGACCACTGGACCGGTGCACTGTATGCCAGCCACAGCCGCGGTGACGGCGAGCGCAGCACGGTGTGGTCGCCCAGCGTATCGCTGGCCCTCACGCCCCGGCTGTCTGCATTCGTGGAGGCTGGGGTGACCAAGGAACACGGCGAGCCACGGGAAACGGTGGCCGGTGGCGGGGTGACCTGGATGTGGACCGATCGGGTCCAGCTTGATGCATCGCTTGATGCCGGACTGGATGCCCACAGCCCGGACCTGCAGGCCGGGCTCGGGATTTCCGCGTACTTCGATTAAGCGTACCGACGAGGGTCAGCACGTCAGCCAGGCTTTACCACGGTGCGAACATGGTGACCCCTACGATGACCAGCACCACGGCCAACGCGATCATCAGGTAATGGCTCTGGCGCCAGGACGGTTTCGGTTTTCCAGGGGTATTCATGGGTAGTGCTCCAATGCGTTGGCTTACCCCCACAGAGTGCGTTACAGCCGGCATCGACGAAGTGCACGCCGCGTGCAGGCCGCGTCAGCATCATGCGCTCCCCGCCTGCACGAAAAAGGCCCGCGCTTCACGGCGCGGGCCTCTCGTTTCTGCCTCACTGCGGCTTTATCTGCGGGTGCCGTCCAGCCAGTTCGGTCCCTTGTTCTTCAGGAAGAAGATGTAGACCACCAGCGACACCGCGATTACCGCGGTGATGTAGATGACGAACTCATTCACCCGACCGGCCTTCAGCGCGCCCTGGTACAGCAGCGGCGCGGTGCCGCCGAACAGCGAGTTGGCCAGCGCGTAGCCCAGGCCGACGCCCAGTGCGCGGATGTGCGCCGGGAACAGTTCAGCCTTCACCACCGCGTTGATCGACGTATAACCGGTCAGGATGACGAAACCGGTGGCCAGGATGAGGAACGCCGACAGCGCCGAGGTCTGCTGCGGCAGTGCGGTGACCAGGTACCAGGTGTACAGCACGCCACCGACACCGAAGAACACCAGCAGGCTCTTGCGACCGATGCGGTCGGACAACAGGCCACCCAGCGGCTGCAGCAGCATCAGGAAGGTCAATACACCCAGGTTGATCAGCGTGCCGGTGATCACATCGTCGCCGGCGAAGGCGGTCTGGATCATCTTCGGGCCGTTGATGGTGTAGGTGTAGAACGCGACCGTACCACCGGCGGTGATCAGGAAGCACAGCAGCAGCGGGCGCCACTGGTTGACGAACAGTTCGCGCATCGAACCACTGGCCTTGGCCTTGCCATCCTTCGCTGCTTCGATCGATTCCGCGCTCAGCGATTCATCCATCGTACGACGCAGCCAGAACACCACCAGCGCCCCGATACCACCGATGCCGAAGGCCACGCGCCAGCCCCATTCGGAAACGTGCGAAGTGTCCCAGGACAGCAGCATCACCAGCAGCACGGCCTGGGCCAGGACGTGACCACCCACCAGGGTGACGTAATGGAAGGAGGACAGGAAACCGCGCCAGCCGGGCACGGCCGCTTCGGACATGTAAGTGGCACTGGCGCCATACTCACCGCCGGTGGCGAAGCCCTGCAGCAGGCGTGCGAACAGCAGGATCACCGCCGCCCAGATGCCGATGGACGCCGCAGTGGGCGCGATGGCGATCAGGAAGGAACAGGCGGCCATCACGCTGACCGATACGGTAAGCGCCAGGCGGCGGCCGTAACGGTCGGCGAACCGTCCGAAGTACCACGCACCGATGGGACGCATGAGGAAGGTGGCGGCGAAGATGCCCCAGATGTACATCGTGGAGTTCTTGTCGTCGGCCGAGAAGAACTGCGATTCGAAGTACTTGGCGAACACCGAATAGACGTAGACGTCGTACCACTCGACCAGGTTGCCGGCCGAGCCTTTCAGCGTATTGGACACCGAACGTTTCAGCGCGGCGCGCTCCGAAACGGGCGATGCCGCGGTGGATTGGGAAATGCTCATGGGGGAAAACGGCCCTCAGGTTGAGCCCCCTCGGGAGGGGGGCATTGGATCCGGCGCTGCCGGCGACGCGCAATGGCGCCGCCAGCTGGATTGCCGAGGCAAGTACCTTACCTGAGGACGACGTGAAACACCGTTACACCTTCGGGCTATGGCATTTACCGGTCGGCTGCTCCCGCGACCGGTCGATTTTCGCTGAATGCGCGACTGTGCAGATCGTGGACACCACGTTGATGTGGGCGGGCGCATTCTGTCATTCGTTACCAGCGCGTGAGTGCGCCGAGCACCTCTTCCCATGCCGCAGCTGTCAGAGGAATTGAAAGTCCAGGAAAGGATGACCGCCGTAGGCGCCCTCCAGGTGCTGGATGCGGCAGCGGGCGCGTCATTGGACCGCATCACCCGCTTGGCGGCCTTCGCATTCGACACACCGGTGGCCTTCGTTTCCATCGTCGGCGTGGATAACCAGCGCTTCATCTCACGGGTCGGGCTGGAGATCAGCGGAACCGACATCCGCTCTTCCGTCTGCTCCTATACCATCACCTCCCCTGACGTGATGGTGGTCAGCGACCTGCGCGCCGATCCGCGATTCGTGGAAAACGGCCTGGTCTGCGGTCCACCGCATCTTCGCTTCTATGCAGGCGCGCCGTTGATCGCCAAGAACGGCGTGGCAATCGGCGCCATCTGCGTCATGGGCGCCGAACCGCGCGAGCTCAGCGAAGACGAACGCCAGCACCTGAAAACGCTCGCCGCCATGGCGATGAGCCAGTTGGAACTGCGGCGCCTGTCCGGCCGCCAGGATCCGGTCAGCGGGCTTTCCAACCGCCACCAGTTCCATATCGACTATGACGGGCTGGTAGCGCGCGCAACCTCCGGAACGATGTACGCGGTCATGCTGGACGTGCTGGACGTGCCGCGTCTGGACGAAGCCGGCCAGGCACTCGGCCTGCCGCCGCTGGAGGCGATGATCCACCGCTCCGGTGTGCGTCTGCGCGTGGCGTTGGAAGACATCACCGACATCTATCACGTCGGCGTGAGCCGCTTTGCGTTCCTGATCGACCTGCCCTCGCCCGACGACGTGGAGGCGCTGTTGCTGGAGTTGAAGCAGCGGGTCATCCGCCCGGTAATGGCCGCCGCGGTGCCGATGTCGCCACAGTTCCATGCCGGCATCTGCGCCTTCGATCCCAGCACCGACAGCAGTAATGACGTGCTGCGCAAGCTGCTGGTGGGCGTGCAGGCGGCGATCAGCAGCCGCCACGATTTCTGCTGGTATTCCGAGCGCCGCGACGAGCTTCTGCGGCGTGGCTACCGGCTGGCCGCCGATGCCGAACGCGGCCTGCGCCGTGAAGAGTTCTATCTGCTGTTCCAGCCGCGCGTGGATACGCAGACCGGCGCGGTGGTGTCGGCCGAAGCGCTGATCCGCTGGAACCATCCGCGGCTGGGTCCCGTCGGCCCGGCCGAGTTCATTCCGGTGTTCGAACGCACTGCGCTGATGCCGGCGGTCAGCGACTGGGTGGTGGACGCGGCGCTGGATCAGCTGGCGGCGTGGCAGCGCGAGGGTCTTTCGTTGGGGATGTCGATCAACCTGGCCGCGTCCGACCTGTCCACCGAAGGCATGGCCGAGCGTCTACTGCAGAAGCTGGCCGCGCGTGGCCTGCCCCCGAACCTGCTGGAAATCGAGATCACCGAAGGCGAATGGCTGCGCGCCAATACGGTCGCCGGCGACCAGCTGGCGTGCCTGGCCGGGGTGGGCGTACGCGTGGCGATCGATGACTTCGGCAGCGGCTACAGCAACTTCGGCTATCTCTCACGGCTGCCGATTTCCACCATCAAGATGGACAAATCACTGGTGGACCACCTGGCCGATGACCCGGGCGCACGGCTGAAGGCGAAGGCCATCATCGAGCTGGCCAAGGGCCTGGGCTACACCACCGTGGCCGAAGGCGTGGAAAGCCTGGAGCAGCAGCAGGTGCTGACCGAACTGGGCTGTGACCAGCTGCAGGGGTACCTGTTCGCCGAACCCCTGGCGGCGCACGAACTGGCGTCGATGATGGCCCGGTAGTGAGGGCCGCCTTCGGTGGGTGACGACCGTTGGTCGTCACGCTCTCGGCCTGCCGCTGCGCTCGCCGAGCACGGCTCGCGCTACCAACAAAACGAAAAAGGCCCGCGCATTGCTGCACGAGCCTCTTCTTCACCACAGTGGTCGGGACGGCCGGATTCGAACCGACGACCCTCTGCCCCCCAGGCAGATGCGCTACCAGGCTGCGCTACGCCCCGAATATCTGCGATGTTGCCCCGCCGTTGAAGCGGGCCGTGAAGTATAGCGGATCAACGCGAAAAAAGAATCAGCGGCGAAGCAGTTGCAGCACTTCTTCCAGTTCCACGCGGACCTGCTTGATGATCTGCTGGCTGAGCGCGGCTTCGCCACGCGCATCGGCGCCATCCAGCCGCAACCGCGCCCCGCCGATCGTATAGCCCTGTTCGTACAGCAGGCTGCGGATCTGCCGGATCATCAGCACGTCATGGCGCTGGTAATAGCGACGGTTGCCGCGACGTTTGGCCGGCTCCAGGCTGGGAAATTCTGTTTCCCAGTAACGCAGCACGTGCGGCTTGACGTCGCACAGCTCACTGACCTCACCGATGGTGAAGTAGCGCTTGGCCGGTATCGGCGGAAGCTCTCTGTTACTGCCCGGATCCAGCATACGCTTCCACCCTTTCCTTGAGCTTCTGGCCCGGACGGAAGGTGACTACCGTGCGGGCGGAAATCGGAATTTCCTCACCGGTCTTCGGGTTGCGACCCGGGCGCTGGTTCTTGCGCCGCAGGTCGAAGTTGCCAAAGCCGGACAGCTTTACCTGACGTCCATGTTGCAACGCTTCACGCAGCACATCGAAGAACGCATCGACGAATTCCTTGGCCTCACGCTTGTTCAAGCCGACTTCGTCGAACAGTTTTTCGGCCATTTCAGCCTTGGTCAGTGCCATCGCCTGCTTACCCCTGGGTGCTGCCCGCTCAACCGCGGATCCGGGCGTGGTGTTCACGCTCGATGGCAGCGACCACCTCGGTCACCACCGCGTCCACGTCGCGGTCCGTCAGAGTGCGCGACTTGTCCTGCAAAATCAAGCCCATAGCGAGACTCTTGAAGCCCGGCTCGACCCCCTGCCCGACATATCGGTCGAACAGGTTCAGCTCGCGCAGCAGGGGCCCGGCGGCCAGTCGGACCGTAGCGGCCAGATCGGTCCAGGCGACCGCATCGGGGGCCAGCACGGCCAGGTCGCGACGCACCGCCGGGAAACGCGAAAGCTCGCTGGCACGCGGCAGTTCGCGGGCGGCCAACGGCGCCAGGTCCAGCTCCAGGGCGTAGACGTCCACATCGATGTCCATCGCCTTGGCCAGGCGCGGGTGGATCTGCCCGATCCAGCCCAGGCGGACATCGCCGCGGTAGACATCGGCCGAACGCGCCGGATGCCCGTAGGGCTGGGCCGAGGGCTTGAAGCTCAGCTCGGCGCCACTGGCGGCGGCCAGTGCTTCCAGGTCGCCCTTCAGGTCGTGGAAGTCGACCTTGCGTGCGGCCACGCCCCACTGCTCGGCGTCGGCGTCACCACAGACCACGGCGGCCACGCGCTGGGTTTCCAGCGGCGCCGGCGCGCCTTCACCGGCCTGCGCGGCAAACGCGCGGCCGATCTCGAACAGGCGCACGCGGCCGGCCTGGCGGGCCACGTTGCGGCCCAGCGTGGCGACCAGGCCCGGCAGCAGCGCCGGACGCATCACCGCCAGTTCGGCCGACAGCGGATTGGCCAGCGGCACCAGGTTGTCGACCAGCTGCCACTGCTGCAGCAGCTGCGCATCGACGAAGGCGAAGTTGATGGTTTCCTGCAGCTCGCGCGCCAGCAGCTGGCGTCGCTCGCTGAGTTCTTCCAGGCGGGTTTCGCTGGGCATCGCCACGCGCGCGGCGCCGCCGGGCAGCGTGGTCGGGATCTGCTCGTAGCCGTGGATACGGGCCAGTTCTTCGATCAGGTCTTCTTCAATGGCGATGTCGAAACGACGGCTCGGTGCGGTGACCTGCCACCCCTCGCCCGCTGCCGCCACCTCCATGCCCAGCGCGCGCAGGATGCGCTCCACTTCGGCGTCTTCGATGGTGATGCCCAGCACGCGTGTGATGCGTGCGCGGCGCAGCATGATCGGCGCCGGCGACGGCAGGTCGTCTGCGCGCAGCGCTTCGGTCACCGCAGAAGCGGTGCCGCCAGCCAGTTCCAGCACCAGCGCGGTGGCGTGCTCGATGGCCGCACGCGGCAGCGCCGGGTCCACGCCCCGTTCGAAGCGATGGCCGGCATCGGTGTGCAGGCCCAGCTTGCGGCCGCGGCCCATGATCGCCGCAGGCGCGAAGTGCGCCGCTTCCAGGAAGACATCGGTGGTGGCGTCCGTCACGCGGGTGTCGAAGCCGCCCATCAGGCCGGCCAGGCCGACCGGACGGTCCGCATCGGTGATCACCAGGAAGCTGTCGTCCAGCGCGGCGTCGCGGCCATCCAGCAGCTTCAGGGCTTCGCCCGCGCGCGAACGGCGCACGCCGATCGGCCCGCTCAGCGTGGCGAGGTCGTAGGCATGCATCGGCTGGCCAAGATCGAGCATCACGTATTGGGTGATGTCCACCAGCAGCGACACCGGACGCACGCCACTGCGGCGCAGGCGCTCGGCCATCCACAGCGGGGTCCTGGCGGCGGCATTGACCCCTTCGATGACCCGGCCCAGATAGCGCGGCGCTTCGGCGCCGGCATTGAGTTCGATCGCCAGCTCACGCGAGCCGGTGGCCGGCACCGCATCGGCGGCGAACGGCACCACCTCGCTGCGGGTGGCCGCGGCCACGTCGAACGCAATACCGCGCACGCTGAAGCAGTCGGCGCGGTTGGGGGTCAGCTTGATCTCGATGCTGCTGTCGGGCAGGCCGAGATACTCGACCAGCCCCTGCCCCAACGGTGCGTCATCGGGCAGTTCGAACAGGCCCGACGCGTCGCTGTCCAGGCCCAGTTCCTTGGCCGAACACAGCATGCCGTTGGAGTCCACGCCACGCAGTTTGGCGGCGCTGATCTTCAACGCGCCGATCTGTGCACCGACCATCGCCAGCGGCGCGACCAGGCCCGGACGCGCGTTCGGCGCGCCGCAGACGATCTGCAGCAGTTCGCCGCGGCCGGCATCGACCTGGCAGATCTGCAGGCGGTCGGCTTCGGGGTGGCGCACGGCCTCCACGATGCGAGCGACGACCACGTGATCCAGGCCACCGCCGAGCGCGTCGACCTCTTCCACTTCCAGGCCGATGGCGGTCAGCACGGCGCTGAGCTCATCGCGCGAGGCGGTGGTGGGAACATGGCTGCGCAGCCAGTTTTCAGAGAATTTCATGTTGTTGCGTCCTCGTTGACGACCAGCGGTCGTCACTACCGATAGTGTTTACGCGAACTGCTTCAGGAAGCGCACGTCGTTCTCGAAGAACGCGCGCAGGTCGTTCACGCCGTAGCGCAGCATCGCGAACCGCTCCACGCCCAAGCCGAAGGCGAAGCCGGTGTAACGCTCCGGGTCGATGCCAACGCTGCGCAGCACGTTCGGGTGCACCATGCCGCAGCCCAGCACTTCCAGCCAGCGGGTGCTGCCATCGGGCTGCTGCCAGGCGATGTCCACTTCCGCACCCGGTTCAACGAAGGGGAAGTAGCTGGGACGGAAACGCATCTCGAAATCGCGCTCGAAGAACGCGCGCACGAACTCGGACAGCGTGCCCTTGAGATCGGCGAAATTGGAATGCTCGTCCACCAGCAGGCCTTCGACCTGGTGGAACATCGGCGAATGGGTCTGGTCGCTGTCGCTGCGGTAGACCTTGCCGGCGGCGATCATGCGCAGCGGTGGCGCGTGCTCGCCCATGTAGCGCACCTGCACCCCGGAGGTATGCGTGCGCAGCAGGCGGCCATCGCCAAAGTAGAAGGTGTCGTGCATCGCACGCGCCGGATGATGCGGCGGGAAGTTCAGCGCTTCGAAGTTGTGCCAGTCGTCCTCGATTTCCGGGCCTTCGGACAGCTCGTAGCCCAGGCGGCCGAAGATCTCGGTGATGCGCTCCAGCGTGCGGGTCACCGGGTGCAACCCACCACGGCCACCGCGACGGCCCGGCAGGGTGATGTCGATGGCTTCAGCGGACAGGCGCGCATCCAGGGCGGCGTCTTCGAGTACCGCCTTGCGCTCGGCCAGCGCCGTGGTCAGCGTGTCGCGCGCGCGGTTGATCGCTTCGCCGGCGGCCTTGCGCTCGTCGGCCGGCAAGGCGCCAAGCTGTTTCAGCTGCGAGGTGATGCTGCCACTCTTGCCCAGCAGGGCCACGCGCAGCTGTTCCAGCGCATCGGGGCTCTGGGCGGCAGCCACATCGGCCAGCGCCTGGGCGGTCAGGGATTGGATGTCACTCATGGGTGCCGGAACCTCGGGTCGGATATGCCCTCGCGATGCGCGAAGGGCCGACCCCCGTCGCCACCGCTGTCCGGCCGCCGCGCGTTGCGCTGGCCACCGCACAAAAAAGAATGGGGAAGGACTTGCGCCCTTCCCCATGCATTGCCTTACCTGCGGGCGTTGCGTCAACGGCAACGACCGAGGAGGACTTATGCCGCCAGAGCGCCCTTGGCTTTTTCAGCCAGCGCGGCAAAACCGGCCGCGTCGTGCACGGCGATGTCTGCCAGCACCTTGCGGTCCAGGGTGATGCCAGCCTTCAGCAGGCCGTTCATGAAACGGCTGTAGCTCAGGCCATTGATGCGGGCCGCGGCATTGATACGGGTGATCCACAGCGAGCGGAAATTACGCTTCTTCTGCTTACGACCGATGTACGCGTACTGCTGGGCCTTGATGACGGCCTGCTTGGCAACGCGGAAGACCTTGCGACGGGCATTGTAGTAGCCCTTCGCCAGAGTCAGGATTTTCTTGTGGCGGCGACGCGCCTGTACGCCACGCTTTACTCGTGCCATGTGTCAGTTCCTCAGAGGTAAGGGAGCATGCGGTCCAGACGGCCGGCGTCTTCTGCGCGGACGTGATTCGTCTGACGCAGGTTACGCTTACGCTTGGTCGCTTTCTTCGTGAGGATATGGCTACGGTTGGCGTGGCCGCACTTGTACTTGCCCGAGGCGGTCTTGCGGAAACGCTTGGCCGCCGCCCGGTTGGTCTTGATCTTGGGCATTGCTATGTCCTTGATGGGATTTGACCCTGGTTTCTGACTGATCTGGCGGTGGCCTGGGCCACTCTTTCCGTCCTGCCATGATCCGCGTACGACCCCTCCTGATGGGTCGAGCCGGCAATCATACAGGGGAAATGGGCCTCGGGCAACGCCCCGGCATGCCATGACGAAGACCGGGGGCCAAAAAGCAGAAAGGCGCCAGCGGCGCCCTCCTCCCGTTGCATTCAGCTGCCAGGCGCCCGCGAGGGGCAGCCCGTGCCGCCTTATGTCTTCTTCTTCGGAGCAATCATCATCACCATCTGGCGGCCTTCCAGGCGCGGACGGGATTCGATCACGATGTCCTCGCCCAGATCGGTTTCGATCCGGTTGGCCATCTCGCGACCCAGTTCCTGATGGCTCATTTCACGGCCACGGAAGCGGATGTTGACCTTGATCTTGTCGCCCTCTTCGAGGAAACCGCGCATCTTGCGCAGCTTGATCTGGTAGTCGCCCTCGTCCGTGACCGGACGGAACTTCACTTCCTTGATCTCGACCTGCTTGCTCTTCTTCTTGGCTTCGCTGGCTTTCTTCTGGGCTTCGAACTTGAACTTGCCGAAGTCCATCACCTTGCACACCGGCGGATCGGCCTGCGGCTGGATTTCAACCAGGTCCAGGCCTTCTTCCTCGGCCATCGCCAAGGCTTCGTCGCGCGTCAGCACGCCGATCATTTCGCCGTCGCTGCCGATCACGCGTACGCGCGGCACGCGGATTTCCTGATTCTTGCGGTTCTGTTTGTTGTCAGGGGTACTGATATTGCAATCTCCCAAGGGTATCGAACCGGTCCGCGCGCCATTGCACACGGACCGGACCTTTGATTACGCGCCCTCGGCCTGCAGCCGTTCAATGAAGGCCTGGAGACTCATGCTGCCCAGGTCCTCGCCGGAACGCGTACGCACCGCCACGGCGCCGTTTTCCTTTTCGCGGTCACCAATGACCAGCAGGTACGGCACGCGCTGAAGCGTGTGCTCGCGAATCTTATAACCGATCTTCTCATTACGCAAATCGGCGACCACGCGGAAGCCTTGATCCGCAAGGGATTTGCGCACCTCGCTCACGTATTCAGCCTGGGCATCGGTAATGTTGGCCACCACCACCTGGGTCGGGGCCAGCCAGGCCGGGAACTGGCCGGCGTGGTGCTCGATCAGGATGCCGATGAAGCGCTCCATCGAACCGACGATCGCCCGGTGCAGCATGACCGGGTGCTTCTTCTGGCTGTTCTCATCCACGTACTCGGCGCCGAGGCGGCCGGGCATCATGAAATCGACCTGCATGGTGCCCAGCTGCCAGGTACGGCCGATGGCGTCCTTCAGGTGGTATTCGATCTTCGGGCCGTAGAAAGCGCCCTCGCCCGGCAGTTCCTGCCATTCCACGCCGCAGCTGGACAGCGCCGAGCGCAGCGCGCCCTCGGCCTTGTCCCACGTTGCGTCGTCGCCCAGGCGCGATTCCGGACGCAGCGCGATCTTGATCTGGATGTCCTCGAAGCCGAAGTGCTGGTACACCGCCAGCGCCTGCTGGTGGAACGCGGTTACTTCGCCTTCGATCTGCGATTCGGTGCAGAACACATGGCCGTCGTCCTGGGTGAAGCCACGCACGCGCAGGATGCCGTGCAGCGCGCCGGACGGCTCGTTGCGATGGCATGAACCGAATTCACCGTAGCGGATCGGCAGGTCGCGATAGCTGTGCAGGCCCTGGTTGAACACCTGGATGTGGCCCGGGCAGTTCATCGGCTTCACCGCATAGGTGCGCTTCTCCGATTCGGTGAAGAACATGTTCTCCTTGTAGTTGTCCCAGTGCCCGGACTGCTTCCACAGCGACACATCCAGGATCTGCGGGCAGCGCACTTCGCCATAGCCGCTGTTGCGGTAGACGCGGCGCATGTACTGCTCCACCACCTGCCACAGCGCCCAGCCCTTGGGGTGCCAGAACACCAGGCCCGGCGCCTCCTCCTGCAGGTGGAACAGGTCCTGCTGCTTGCCGATGCGACGGTGGTCGCGCATTTCTGCTTCTTCGATGCGCTTGATGTACGCATCGAGCTGCTTCTTGTCGGCCCAGGCGGTACCGTAGATGCGCTGCAGCTGCTCGTTCTGCGCATCACCGCGCCAGTACGCACCGGAAATGCGGGTCAGCTTGAAGGCCTTCAGGAAGCGCGTGTTGGGCACGTGCGGGCCGCGGCACATGTCCACGTATTCCTGGTGGTAATACATGCCCATGGCCTGGATGTCCGGCGACATGTCCTCGATCAGGCGCAGCTTGTAGTCCTCGCCACGCGCCCTGAAAATTTCCACGACTTCAGCGCGCGGGGTCACCTTCTTGACCACGTCGTAGTCCTGGGCGATCAACTCGCCCATGCGCTTTTCGATCGCCGCCAGGTCATCCGGGGTGAACGGACGCTCGGACTGGATGTCGTAGTAGAACCCTTCGGCGATGACCGGACCGATCACCATCTTGGCGTCCGGGTACAGCTGCTTGACTGCATGACCGACCAGGTGCGCGCTGGAGTGGCGGATGATCTCCACGCCCTCCTCGTCCTTGGCGGTGATGATGCGCAGGGTCGCGTCCTTGGCGATCACGTCGCTGGCATCGACCAGCACGCCATCGACCGAACCGGCGATGGTGGCCTTGGCCAGGCCGGCACCGATCGACTGGGCCACCTCCATGACGCTGACGGGATGTTCGAATTCGCGGCGGCTGCCGTCGGGAAGAGTGATCGTGATCATCGAAATGGCTTCTTGCTGTGCCCGCGCGGCGGGCTGGCATGCGGATCCGGGCAAGGCCCGGGCAATAAAAAAGCGCCGCGAGGGCGCCTGGATGGGAGCCTTCGGGTGCAGGTCAGCAGTGGGCGATGGTAGTGCTCATGTCACACGCTCGGCCGGCGCTTGGCGCGGGCCACCTGGATCCAGTGGGAGGGCTGTGGTTGATCTTAAACCAGCGCGGCACAAAGCCCAAGGGCATCGGCCGCAGTCGCCTGAATAGCGGATACTGGATCGCGCAAAAGTCAATGATTACCATACGCGTGTGTCGCTGCACCTTCTACCCTCCGGATCCCCGATGACCCCGCTTCCTGATCGTCGTCCCTCGTTGTACCTGGCGGGACTCCCACGCTGATGCAGGTGCCCACCATCGGATTGTCCTCGCTGGGCTTCTGCTCGCTGGCGATGCTGGCCACCGCACTGTCCGCACTGGCGTTCTATGCCGCTTCGCCTCATTGCCGCTGGCCACGGCTTCATCGCGCCGGCCGGCTGGGCCGGGAGATCGGCACCGTGGCCGCCGTTGCCGGCCTGTGGCTGTGGATGGCCGACCTGGGTGTCGGCGCCGGCCTGGTGATCGCCCTGTGCGTGTGGATGGCGATCGCCATGCTGCTGCCCACGCTGGCGGCCTGGCACCGTCCGGCCGCGCTGCCGGCCAGGAAGCCGCGCTGATGTGGCCGCGCGCCTTTGCCGGCCTCATTGCGGGCCTGTTCGTGGCCGCCGCGATCACCGGACTGGTCGCATGGTTGCCGCCCGGCCCCTGGGCCTCCGCGCTGGTGCCCAGCCTGATCGCCTTCATCCCGCTGTGGATGCTGGCGGCGGTGTGGGCCTTCAGCTTCCGCAGCGGGGCGCGCGCATGGGCCGTAATGGGCGCCTGTGCTACCGGTGGCTTCCTCCTGCTGTGGCTGCTGCGCCTGTCCGGCGCAGTGCAATGAGAATGATCCAATGAAGTTCAGCTCGCAGACCCTGCGCACCTTCACCACGCTGCATACCTGGGTCGGCCTGGTGGCCGGCTTCGCGCTGTTCGTGGCGTTCTACGCCGGCGCGCTGACGGTGTTCCACCATGACATCCCGCTGTGGCAGACGCCGGCATCGGTGGACCAGCCCGCCGCCACCCTGGCCGACGCGCAACGCCTGTTGGACGGCGTGCTGGAACGCCATCCGGCCGCGCGCGCGCACATGGGCATGACCTTCCCCGGCGGCGACCATCCGCAGCCGATCGCCTACTGGCAGGACGCCAAGGGAACCTGGCAATACGCCTGGCTGGACCACTACGACGGCAGCCTCACCCCGCCGCAGACCGGGCTGGCCGAACTGGTCAACGAACTGCACTACACGCTGGGCCTGCCGGTGGCCGGCATCTACCTGATGGGCATCGTCAGCCTGCTGTACGGCGTGGCGCTGCTCAGCGGGCTGGTGATCCACCTGCCGAAGCTGGCCGGCGACCTTTTCGCGCTGCGCCCGGGCCGCAACCTGAAACAGTTCTGGCAGGACGCGCACAACATCATCGGCGTGCTCAGCCTGCCCTTCCACCTGATGTTCGCGGTCACCGGAGCACTGCTGTGCCTGGTGTTCCTGCAGATGGCCCTGCTCAACCCACTGATCTACGACGGCAAGCTGATGCAGGCGGTACCGTCGGCGATGGATACCGCGCCGGTCCGGGCAGCCCGCGGCACCGCCGGCGACGCGGTCAAGCTGGCCGACCTGCATGCGCGTTCGCTGCAGGTGGCCCGCGATCAGGGCGTGCAAGGCTTCGAACCGGCCTACCTGAAGCTGGCCAACGCCGGCGACGCCGCCGCCACCATCGAGATCACCGGCGAGTCCGAAGGCACGCTCGGTCCTGCCGGCGCGGTCGCCTTCGACGTCGCCAGCGGGCGCCTGCTGGCCAGCCAGTTGCCGGGCCGCCGCGATGCCAACCATGCCACCCTGAGCGCGGCCTATGCCCTGCACTTCGGCGAGTTCGGCAATGGCGTGGTGGCCTGGCTGTATTTCCTGCTGGGCCTGGGCGGCGCCTTCCTGTTCTACTCCGGCAACCTGTTGTGGATCGAATCGCGGCGCAAGCGGCGACAGGTCGAGCAAGGCCGCGCGCAGGTCAACATGGCGCGCGCCACGGTCGGGGTCTGCATCGGGCTGGTGGTGGCGATCTCGGCCGCCTTCGTCGCCGCGCAGGTGCTGGAGCGCGTGGCACCGCCGTCGGTGGAGGCCGGCATCCGTTGGGTGTGCTTCCTGACCTGGGGCGCATGCGCACTGTGGGCCGCACTGCGTCGCCCGGCCCAGGCCGCGCGTGAACTGCTGTGGGCCGCCGCCGTGGTAACCGCACTGGTACCGCTGGCGCACGGCGCGCTGAGTGGGTGGTGGTGGTGGACCAGCGCCGGCCATGGCCACTGGGCGTTGTTCTGGGTGGACGCGGTGGCGCTGGCCATGGCGGTGGGGTTTGCGGTGCTGGCGCGTGCGACGACGCGACGGGCCCGGCATGGCGATCCACACAGCGTGTGGGCGGACTGACGATCAACGCATGCGCAGGATCACTCACTGCACGCGCAGGCGCCCAGGCACGGATGGACCCGTCGCGTGCTATCGACATTGCCCATGCGCCAACGGTAATGCCCTAGCCATCATTGCGCTTTCGACCCGCCCTTTCCTGGTGCATTTTCCGCTGCCGCCAGCGCGCTGGTGAGCTGAAGCTTGACGCACCAACCGGTCCGTCAAAGCGAGGTCAGCCAATGAAGCGTCATGATTTTCCCGCCACCGACACGGCTCAGGCGGTCCCCCGCGACCCCGTCCGCAGAAGACTGATGGCCGCTGCGGCACTTGGATGCACGTCTCTCGCAGCCGGTTCCCTGCAGGCCTCGCCAACCCGGCAGACGACGCTCCGGATCGATACCCGGCTACCCGCCATCACGGCGCCCAGCGAGCCAACCGGCGAGCTCTACGACCTGATGCGCGAGTCAACGCTTGGCGCCCTTTATCAAACTCCCGTGGTGGGTGGGCTGCTCTCCTACGTGGGAGCCCTGTTTCTTCCCAAACAAGGCAAGACGCCTGAGCAGATGTGGCGCGAATACACCGACAAGCGCATTTCTGAAACCGTGTTCAATCAGGTGAAGGCCGATCTTGAAGGATTGACCAGCGTCTCAAGACTTTACCGGGATGCAGTAACGGCGCAGGATCGTCCGACAATCCATTCGCAGAGCATAGCGAGCAATACCCAGTTCTCGGCGCTCATTCCACGCTTCCAGCTGCAGGCTGAGCAGATAGCGTTGCTACCTCTGTTCGTCGTCGCTGCGACGCTGCATCTGACGCTGCTGAGGGATATCGCCCTGACCGGACTGGGGATCGGTTTCAGCGTCGAATCGGTGCAGAACTACAAAAGCGAGCTCAGCAACCGGATCGAAGCCTATACACGCCACGTCGACGCTACCGTGGAAGCGGCCATCGCCAAAGCGCGCAGGGAGAACCCGAACGACGGCACGCCCCTCCGACGCAACCAGCCACTATCGGCGATGCTGGCCGAGAAGGCGCGTCTGCAGCTTGAAGTCATCGACCAGCGTGACACCTGGTACGCATTCGATGCGGCAAAGTACCCCGACAAGAAACGCGTATGGCTGCTGCGGGAGATTTTCTCCCCGATCGCCGGCTGGTGGGACCTGGATTCACGCGCACCCGACGAAATTCCGGACTGGAAGACGCCTGGGACACGCATCAACAGGCTCGAAGTCTGGGTTCGTTCGCAGTGGCGCACTCACTGGTTGTCTGCAGTAAAGCTGCATTACGACCAGACGGACGAGACATTGCAGACCGGCGAGATCTGGGGGGAGCGTTCTGAACTCGCTATTGACCCTTCCTTCTGGTTCAAAAGCGCAGTGACGGCGCACAGCGCCGGCGTCGCCCAGATGGCATTGACCGACAGTCATGGGCGGACCGTACGTGCGGGGAGACGCGAGCTCGAAGGCAGCGAAATCAAGGCAAAGAGCGGCTATGCACAACATGGGCTCCAATCGATCCGCAGCGTGGGCAAAGGCCGCAGCAGTAGCGCAGCGCATGGCGCGATCAGCGGCCTCGTCTACGGTTTTGGCCTGGAGCGACCCGGCGTCATGCGCATCCACCCGGAAACCGATGCACGGATTGCTCCCGTCATTGCGCCCCACCTGATCGATTGGATACGCAGACCGGTGCGCTGACAGCGAACTCCACAGCATGTTCCGCCGGGAGAAAGCGGGCTTTACGCCCACTTTCTCTTCCAGGAGCCCACTGCTGGCGCATCGGTTGCCTGCGATGAAGGGGTCTTCAATGACCGTTACTCAAGCAGACATTCTTGCCCAACAGGCGAGACCACAATGGTTCAGTCCGCAATCCATCTGAGCAACTGCGGCGCCATGTTGGGCGCCAGCCGATCGTAGCTCTGCAGACTGATCGGGACGGCCTCCTGGTTGAGCAACTGGAAGCCCACGATAAGGCTGCCCACTGAGGTCAGCGCGGGCGCCCGGCCATGACCCACCGACCTGATGGATGACACGCGATGCCCCGCGTAGCTGATGGAGGCTGTATTGGCGCCGGAGTTGGGACCGCCACCCTGCCAGAACGTTCCGTTGTTATGGTCGACTTCCAGACGCGTAATGCCCTGCAGGTATCTCGCCCTGACCCTGCTCAAATGGAACGAGGTGTTCCGCAGGAACAAGCGCTTGCCTTGGGTCGCACGAGATCCGGTTTCCAGCTCGGATCCATCCTGGTAAACGACGTGGATTCCCTGGAGCCATGACGCACCGCCGGCTGTGCTGAATGTGCTCAATCCCAGCTCTTTTATCCGCGATGCCGGCGGCTGCCACGTCGGCAGGGCGTCTGGCGAAATATTCTTCCTGTCCCACTTGCCGATGATTGGAGAGAGAACTTCGCGGTTCAGCCGGACCGCGACCGGCGCGGGGAAGCGTACCGGATCGAACGCATACCAGGTATCGCGCATGTCGATGACGGCGATCTGCAGTGCTGCCTTTACCTGCAGCATCTGCGTCAACGGCTTGTTGCTCTCGTAGTAATCCCCCTTGCGCCAGTCGTAGGGATTGTTCACCCTGGCCGCCTGGATGGCGGCGGCGACGTATCGGTCAACATGCGCGGTGTAACGGGCAATGCAGTCCTTGGCCTGTGCTTCCAGCGTACTGCGATAGGCCGGCGTGTAACCCAGGTCGACCGCCTTCAATGCCATGTCGCGCAGCAAAGCAAGATGCAGCGAGGCGGCAATGACGTAAAGGGGGAGCAAGGATACTTCCTGTCCCACCTGGGCGAAGCGGGGCACAGCGCCCACGAACTGGGTATTGGCGGCAATGCTCTGCGTGCTGATCGCTACCAGGTCCCCGGAGCGCACCGCATCGGCGTACAGCTGCACTACCCCGGTGAGGCCAAAGAGATCAGCCTTCACCAATTGCAACAGCGCCTCGGAAATCCGCGCGTCGACAATCTCACGCCACAGCTGCTCTGCGGAGTTTCCGACGGCAGGAATGAACAGCGCGCCCAGGTAGGAAAGGAAGCCGCCCACTACCGGCACCAGATTCAGCCCTGCCAGCAGTGACTCGCGCAGGACCGTGAGCGCATCGTCACCAGCGCTGGCTTTGGCTTCCCTGCCAATGGGTTCACCCCATGAATCCACCAAGCCTTGGTGGGCCAGCAACGGTGCCGCTACCAGGCAGGCTGAACCGGCCAGCGCGGACTGCATCAGGCGGCGCCTGCCGGGATCCTCGATCGGAGCGACCGGGTTACGGAGATGGGAATTACGGAATTCTGACGACATGGGCGTGGACCTCTTTGACTTCTGCGTGGATGCGCCAACACCAGAGGAGTTCTTCGCGACGGGGACCAGGTCCTTGCCCGCAAGAATCACGATGGTGGCGGCGTGCCCACTGTTGGTCAGCCAGGGTCGACCCCGCGCATCCCCGGTGCATCGCCTGCCATGTACAGCACCCTGCATCGCAGCTGCCCCTCATCCGGATGTCCGGGACGCAGCCGTCCATGCCGATGGCGCGCCCCGGCGTGCCGTCGGTGCCCCGTTCCGTGCCGGAACCACAGGCAAAGAAAAAGCGGGCCGAAGCCCGCTTTTTCATTCCAGCAGAGGTACGGCGGCCGATTACTCGGCAGACACACCCTCGCCTTCTTCGACGGCCTTCATCGACAGGCGGATACGGCCCTGCTTGTCGACTTCCAGCACCTTGACCTTGACCACATCGCCTTCCTTCAGCACGTCGCCGACCTTCTCGACGCGGTCGCTGGAGATCTGCGACACGTGCACCAGGCCATCCTTGCCCGGCAGGATGGTGACGAAGGCACCGAAGTCCATGATCTTGGCGACCTTGCCTTCGTAGATGCGACCCGGCTCGACGTCCGAGGTGATCTGCTCGATGCGGGCCTTTGCAGCCTGCGCAGCGATGGCATTGACCGAGGCGATGATGATGGTGCCGTCATCCTGGATGTCGATCTGGGTGCCGGTCTCCTTGGTGATCGCCTGGATGGTGGAACCGCCCTTGCCGATCACTTCGCGGATCTTGTCCGGGTGGATCTTGATGGTCAGCAGGCGCGGCGCGTAGTCCGACAGCTCCTGGCGCGGTGCCGTCAGGCCGTGGGCCATCTCGCCGAGGATGTGCAGACGGCCGGCCTTGGCCTGCTGCAGTGCCTGCTTCATGATCTCTTCGGTGATGCCTTCGATCTTGATGTCCATCTGCAGGGCGGAGATGCCCTCAGCGGTACCAGCCACCTTGAAGTCCATGTCACCCAGGTGATCTTCGTCACCCAGGATGTCGGACAGGACGACGAAACGCTCGCCTTCCTTGACCAGACCCATGGCGATACCGGCCACCGGCGACTTGACCGGCACGCCGGCGTCCATCAGGGCAAGCGAGGAACCGCACACCGAGGCCATCGACGAGGAGCCGTTGGATTCGGTGATTTCCGACACCACGCGGATGGTGTACGGGAAGGCTTCCAGCGATGGCATCACGGCGAGGACGCCGCGCTTGGCGAGGCGGCCGTGGCCGATTTCGCGACGCTTCGGGCCCATCATGCGGCCGGTCTCACCCACCGAGTACGGGGGGAAGTTGTAATGGAACAGGAAGTTGTCCTTGTACTCACCGGACACGGCGTCGATCACCTGACCGTCGCGGGCGGTGCCCAGCGTGATGGTCACGATGGCCTGCGTTTCACCGCGGGTGAACAGCGAGGAGCCATGGGTACGCGGCAGGATGCCGGTCTTCACGGCGATCGGGCGGACGGTGTCCAGCGCACGGCCATCGATGCGGACCTTGGTGTCCAGCACCGAGTTGCGCATGGTGCTGTATTCCAGCTCACCGAACTCCTTGGACAGCTCGGCCGGATTCCAGCCTTCGGCGGCCACGCGGCCAGCCAGCGACTCGAACACGTCCTTCTTGATCGCCGAGATGGCGTCACGGCGCTGCAGCTTGTCGCGCACCTGGAAGGCTTCGCCCAGGCGCGGGCCGATGGCTTCCTGCAGGGCGCTGATCAGCACGTCGTTCTTGGCCGGGGCGGTCCAGGTCGACGGCTTGGTGCCGGCTTCCACGGTCAGCTCGTTGATCGCGTTGATGACCTTCTGCATTTCGCGGTGACCGAAGGTCACGGCGCCCAGCATCACGTCTTCGGACAGCAGCGCGGCTTCGGATTCGACCATCAGCACGGCGTTGGAGGTACCGGCGACAACCAGTTCCAGCTCCGAATCCTTCAGCTCGGTCACGGTCGGGTTGAGGATGTACTCACCGTTCTTGTAACCGACCTTGGCAGCGGCGATCGGACCCTTGAACGGGGTGCCGGCCAGCGACAGCGCGGCCGAGGCACCGATCAGCGCGGCGATGTCGCCGTCGATGTCCGGGTTCAGCGACATCACCGTGGCGATGATCTGCACTTCGTTCTTGTAGTCTTCCGGGAACAGCGGACGGATCGGGCGATCGATCAGGCGCGAAATCAGCGTCTCTTTCTCGGTCGCACGGCCTTCACGCTTGAAGAAGCCACCCGGGATACGGCCACCGGCGTAGAACTTCTCCTGATAGTCACAGGTCAGGGGGAAGAAGTCCTGGCCCTCACGCGCGCTCTTTGCGGCAACGGCGGAGACCAGCAGCACGGTATCGTCGAACTTGACGATGACGGCACCGCCGGCCTGGCGGGCGATTTCGCCGGTCTCAAGCGTGACGGTGTGTTTGCCGTACTGGAAGGTTTTGGTGATTTTTGCCACGGAGGGTGTCCTTGGGATGCTGTCTGCGAATGGACCGTCGGCGACCCGTGCCGCCTGCGGGTGACCGGTCGTTCCGGTCTGAATGCGATGGGTATTACGGTGCTACAAAACAAAACCGCGGCGCATTGCTGCGCCGCGGAGGATTCGTTGCTTAGCGACGCAGGCCAAGCTTTTCGATCAGACCCTTGTAACGGGTCACGTCTTTCTTCTTCAGGTAGTCGAGCAGGCTGCGGCGGCGGTTGACCATCTGCAGCAGGCCACGACGGCTGTGGTGATCCTTCTTGTGGGTCTTGAAGTGGCCGGTCAGCAGTTCGATGCGGGCGGTCAGCAGGGCGACCTGGACTTCCGGGGAACCGGTGTCGGCGGCGCTGCGCTTGTTGTCTTCAATAACCTTCTGGGTGTCGATCGACATTTTCTTTTCTCTTCTGATGCGGGGCCAGCAGGAACGTGTTCACGCACCGCTTGGCTCGCCGTAGGCTGATGATGATCCTGCACGACGCAGGGTGCCCGTGAAAGGGCCGCAAAATTGTAACGGGAGCGCCCTCCCGGAACAAGGTCCGGGGCTGAATGGCCCCGGCGGATGTCACCGATTGAAGCGCCGCTGGGACGCCAGCAGCCCGCTTTCATCGACCTGCCCCAGCCCGCAGGCAGCGCCGTCAGCGCCATGGACCACCACCAGGCCTTGCGGCCAGCGGGTGTCGCGTTGACGCTGGCCCAGGCAGAAGCGGGCCGCCTGCTGTTCATCCAGGTCGACCCGGGGGTAATCCACCAGCCCGGCCGAAAGCGGCAACAACAGGGCTTCCATACCGGTTTCATCACCGGAATCGGCCATGCTGCGCAGCTGATCGACGGTGACCATCGCCGGTTCGGCGAACGGCTCCACCCACAAGCGGCGCAGCGCGCTGATGTGCGCCCCGCAACCCAGCGCCTCGCCGAGGTCGCGGGCGATGCTGCGGATATAGGTGCCCGAGCCGCAGGTGACGCGCAGCCGCAGGCGGTCCGGCTGCTGCTCGAGCACCTCGATGGAGCGCACTTCGACGTCGCGTTCGGGCGCCTCGATGGCATCGCCACGACGGGCCTTCACATACAGCGGCTCCCCACCCTGCTTGAGCGCGGAATAGATCGGGGCACGCTGGCGGATGTGGCCGGTCAGCGCCGCAAGTGCAGCCTGCAGGGCATCGGCACTGATCTCCGGCACCGGGCGCTGCAGCAGCACCTGCCCTTCAGCATCATCGGTATCGGTGGTCTGGCCGAGCACGACTTCCGCATCGTAGGCCTTGGCCGAGCCGAGCAGCAGGCCGGCGATCTTGGTGGCCTCGCCGAAACACAGCGGCAACAGGCCGGTGGCCAGCGGGTCCAGGCTGCCGGTGTGGCCGCCCTTCTCGGCACGGAACAGGCGCCTGGCGACCTGCAGGGCCGCGTTGGAGCTCATGCCGCTGGACTTGTCGAGCAGCAGGATGCCGTCCAGGCGACGGAATTGGATACGTGTCATGGATATTCATCGTAGCGCCGCGCACTCCGCGGCGGGCAGGATCCGTGATGCAGGCAGTCGCCGGGCTTCATCCGGCGCCAGCGGACCCTTACTCTTCGTTGCCTTCGCGCTTCTTTTCCGCCGCGACGGTGTCGGGCAGCTCACGCAGCAGGTTGTCGATGCGCTCGCCGCGATCGACCGAATCGTCGTAATGGAAATGCAGCTCGGGCACGTGGCGCAGCTTCATCGCACGCGCCAGTTCCATGCGCAGGTGCCAGGCCAGTTCCTTCAGACCCTTCATCGCCTCTTCGGAGCGCTCGGCCATCAGCGCGGTCACGAAGATCTTGGCATGGGACATGTCGCGGGTGATTTCCACATCGGACACGCTGACCGAGGGCAGCCCGTGTTCGCGCACGGCGTTATGCACCAGGGTGCCAAGTTCGCGGCGGATCTGGGCGGAAACACGGTCGGTTCGATGGAAAGTCTTGGGCACGCGGCAGGGCTCTTTTATTTGGGGGGTGACACGGTGAACGGTGATGCCTTGAAGCAGGACCGGGCCTTTCGGCCCGGTCCCTTGCAGCATTACAGGGTGCGCGGCACTTCGATACGCTCGAAGCACTCGATCTGGTCACCCGGCTTGACGTCGTTGTACGCCTTCACGCCGATACCGCACTCGGTACCATTGCGGACTTCGTCGACGTTTTCCTTGAAGCGACGCAGCGATTCCAGCTCGCCCTCGAACACCACGACACTGTCGCGGAGCACGCGGATCGGCTTGTTCCGCTTGACGATGCCTTCCACGATCATGCAGCCGGCGACAGCGCCGAACTTCGAGCTGCGGAAGACGTCGCGGACATCGGCGATACCGATGATCTCTTCGCGGATCTCCACACCCAGCAGACCGGAAGCCACCTGCTTCACCTGGTCGATCACGTCATAGATGATCGAGAAGTAACGCAGGTCGACGCCGTTGGATTCAATGATGCGACGGGCCGAAGCATCCGCACGCACGTTGAAGCCGATCACGGTAGCCTTCGAAGCCACCGCCGAGTTGGCGTCCGATTCGGTGATGCCGCCCACGCCGGAGTGGATCACGTTGATGCGGATGTCGTCGTTGGACAGACCCACCAGCGCCTGGCTGAGTGCCTGCACCGAACCCTGCACGTCGGCCTTGATGACCAGGTTGAGCACCTGCTGGCCCTCGCCCTTGCCGAGCGTGGCCATGATGTCTTCCATGCGGCTGCCGGCGGACTGCACCAGGCGCGATTCACGGCGCTTGGTTTCGCGCTGCTGCGCCACGTCCTTGGCCAGACGCTCGTCTTCGACCACCACGAAATCATCGCCCGCTTCCGGCACGCCGGACAGACCCAGCACCTGCACCGGGATCGACGGACCGGCCTGGTCAGGCTGCTTGCCGGTTTCGTCGAACAGGGCACGCACGCGGCCGTACTGGATGCCGCACACCAGGTAGTCGCCCTTCTTCAGCGAACCCTGCTGCACCAGCACCGTCGCGACCGGGCCACGGCCCTTGTCCAGCGAGGATTCGATGACCACGCCGCTGGCGCGGCCGTCGGCCACGGCCTTCAGTTCCAGCAGTTCGGCCTGCACGGAAATGGCTTCCAGCAGGTCGTCGATGCCGAGACCGGCCTTGGCCGAGATCTCCACCATCTGGATGTCACCACCGAAGTCTTCGGATACGACCTGCTCGGTGAGCAGTTCGTTCTTCACGCGCATCGGGTCGGCACCGGACTTGTCGATCTTGTTGATCGCCACGATCAGCGGCACGTTCGCCGAACGCGCGTGCTGGATCGCTTCCTTGGTCTGCGGCATGACGCCGTCATCGGCAGCCACCACCAGCACCACGATGTCGGTCAGCTTGGCGCCACGGGCACGCATGGAGGTGAAGGCGGCATGGCCCGGGGTATCCAGGAAGCTGATCACGCCCTTCGGCGTTTCCACGTGGTACGCACCGATGTGCTGGGTGATGCCACCCGCTTCGCCGGTGGCGACCTTGGTGCGGCGGATGTAATCCAGCAGCGAGGTCTTGCCGTGGTCGACGTGGCCCATGATGGTGACCACCGGCGGACGCGAGACGGCTTCGCCGCGCTCTTCACCGGTAGCAGCCAGCAGTGCCTCTTCGACGTCGTCATTGCCGGCGCGGACCACCACGTGGCCGAGTTCTTCGGTCACCAGTGCCGCGGTGTCGTGGTCGATGCTCATGGTGATGGTCGCCATGACGCCCATCTTGAACAGGGCCTTGACCACTTCGCCGCCCTTCAGGGCCAGCTTCTGCGCCAGGTCGGCGACGGTGATGCTGTCGCCGATCGCCACTTCACGCACGACCGGAGCCGTCGGCCGCTCGAACGCGTGCGGACCACTGTTCTGGCTGCCGCGCATGTCGCGACGGCCCGGCTGCGGGCGGCTGCCCGGACGGCCACGGTTGTTGCTGTTGCTGTTGCCACGGCGCGCACGGTCGGCGGCGGACAGATGCATCTGGCCGGCGAAACGATCACCACCCGGGCGATCGGTACGGGCCGGGCCGCGGTTGTTGCGGTCATCCGAACGCGGCGGTGCGGCACCACGCGGCGGCGCGGACGGGCCACCGGCCGGCGGACGTGCGGCGCGCGGGGCGGCCGGCGCGGCATCGGCAGCCGGGCGCGCAGCAGCCGGACGGCTGGCGGCAGCGGCTTCGGCGGCCTTGGCGGCGATGGCAGCTTCTTCAGCAGCCTTCTTCTCGGCCTCGGCACGTTCCTTGGCGGCAACTTCTTCCTCGCGCTTGCGCACGATGGCTTCATCGCGCAGGCGGTCCTTCTCCGCCAACGCTGCCTGTTCATCAAGATTGCGCTGGCGGGATTCCTCCAGCTTGCGCAGGATGTCGGCGCGCTCCTCATCCGGGGTCATGCGCGCGGCCGCCTTGTCGTAGGTGCGCTTCTGGCGCACTTCCACGTTCACGGTGGTCTTGCTGCGACCCGCGTTCACCGTCACTTCCTGGTGCTTGCGGCGGTTCAGGGTGATTTTCTTGGAAGCATCGGTGGCTTCTTCGACGGCCTGCTCGGGCTTGCCGTGGGCACGACGAAGGAAGCCCAGGAGCTTCACTTTCTCGGTGCTGGTCACGACCTGTTCGGGACCGCTGAACTTCATGCCGGCACCCGCCAGCTGTTCCAGCAGTTTTTCAACCGGTGTATTGACCAGTTCGGCAAGCTTGCGGATGGTGGTTTGCTGCGACATTCGGATCCTATGATCTTGAGGGCGCCCCCCCGTTTGTGGAGGTAGCGCGGATTCTACGCCCTGATCGGCTCAGGGCCCTGTTCATTGCCGGCTCATTCGCCGCGTTCCAGTCGGGCGATCTCCTCGGCGCGGGCGGACAGGATCAGCGCCGCGGCGCGCTCCTGGTCCAGCCCCTCGATGCCGAATTCAACCACCTCGTCGGCAGCCAGGTCCGACAGGTCCTCACCGGTGCGCACGCCATGGCTGGCCAGGGCGTAGGCGGTAACCTCGTCCATGCCTTCCAGGGCGAGCAGGTCGTCGGCAGGAACGCCGTCTTCCAGGCCTTCTTCAACGGCCAGCGCCTCGTTGAGCAGCGCGTCACGGGCACGTGCGCGCAGTTCTTCGACGATGTCCTCGTCGAAGCCTTCCACCGCCAGCAGTTCGCCGACGGGTACATAAGCGATTTCTTCCACGGTACCGAAGCCTTCGCTGACCAGGATGCCAGCGATTTCCTCGTCCACTTCCAGCTTGTCCATGAACAGCTGGCGGGCCGAGGTCTGCTCGGCTTCGGACTTGGCGGTGACCTGGTCCTGGGTCATCACGTTCAACTGCCAACCGGTCAGGCGGCTGGCCAGGCGCACGTTCTGGCCGCCCTTGCCGATCGCCTGGGCCAGCCGGTCTTCGGCGACAGCCAGGTCCATCGAGTGCTTGTCTTCATCGACGATGATCGACTGCACTTCTGCCGGCGCCATCGCATTGATGACGAAGTTGGCCGGGTTCTCGTTCCACAGCACGATGTCCACGCGCTCGCCATTGAGCTCGTTGGACACCGCCTGCACGCGCGAACCACGCATGCCGATGCACGCACCGATCGGATCGGTACGGGTGTCGTGGGCCAGCACGGCGATCTTGGCGCGGTCGCCCGGATCACGTGCACAGGCCATGATTTCCACCAGGCCCTGGCCGACTTCCGGCACTTCCAGCTTGAACAGCTCGATCATGAACTCCGGCGCAGCGCGGCTGATGAACAGCTGCGGGCCACGCGGTTCGGAGCGCACTTCGGCCAGGTAGCCGCGCACGCGGTCGCCGGCACGCAGCACGTCGCGCGGGATGCCCTTGTCCTTCGGGATGAAGCCCTCGGCGTTGCCGCCCAGGTCGACGAAGATGTTGCCGCGCTCGGCGCGCTTGACCACACCGGTGATCAGCTCGCCGACGCGATCCTTCCAGGCATCGACGACCTGCTGCCGCTCGGCTTCGCGCACACGCTGCACGATGACCTGCTTGGCGGCCTGGGCGGCGATACGGCCGAAGTCCGGGTTTTCGATCTGTTCTTCGACGTAGTCACCAACGTCGACGCCTTCGGCTTCGTCGATGGCGTCCATCAGGCGGATCTGGCGGTCCGGGGACTCCATGACCACGTCGTCTGCCACCACTTCCCAGCGGCGGAAGGTCTGGTAGGTGCCGTCCTTGTGGTCGATGACCACGCGCGCCAGCACTTCCTCATCGGGGTAGCGCTTCTTCGCCGCCGAAGCCAGGGCGGCCTCGATCGCGTCGAAGATCACTTCACGCGGCACGCCTTTTTCATTGGCGACCGCGTCAACTACCAGCAGAAGTTCCTTGCTCATTGGCTCACTCCGCGCGCGGCTTCTTGGCCGCAGGCTCGTTGGATGGATTTTTGGTCGGCTTCGGACGCTTGGCCGGACCGGTCGGCTTGCTCGGGGCCAGCCCCAGCGCCACCCAGTCGGGCATGATGCGTGCCTTGTCGATGTTGTCGGCCGACACCACCAGGGTGGTTTTGTCGACGGTGAAGCTGATCGTGCCCTGCTCGGCATCGACCGAATCGATCCGGCCCTGCAGGCGGCGACGGTTGTCCTGCGGCAGCTTCAGCTGCACCTTGGCGTTCTGGCCCAGGTGCTGGCCGAACTGCGCCAGGTTGAACAGCGGGCGATCCACGCCCGGCGAAGACACTTCCAGCGTGTAATTGCCGCTGATCGGGTCTTCGACGTCCATCTGCGCGGACACTTCGCGACTGACGCGCTCGCAGTCCTCGACGTTGATGGTGCGCTCGTCCTGCTCGGCGATCAGCACGTCGATGTAAAGACGCAGCGTAGCGCCGCCGGGTGCGGGCAGATACTCGACGCCCAGCAGTTCCAGGCCCAGCGCATCGACGGTGGGGCCGAGCAGATTCGCGATTTCGGTTGCCTTGTCGCTCACAGCCTGCCTTGTTGTTGAATGTGGAAGATATCCGGACCGCGGTGGGCCCGTTCCGGAAATGCAAAAGGGCCCGCTGGGCCCTTTGTCCGGTGAAATCCGGTCATTGGATTCCGGCCGCAGGGCGCGCTGACGCGATCCCCTGCGAAGCCCAGCTTCTGGTCGAAGCCGGTGGCGGGATGATCGCGCTCCATGCAGAGCCAACCATCAGATATACCGCCAGCCCGCTGATGATAGACCTTGCACCGGGTTGGTGCAAGCTGCGCGCGCCTTTGAAGCCCCTGAAACGAGAAAAGCGACTCCGTTTCCGGAATCGCTCTCGTCTGATGCCCAGTTGGTAGCGGGGGCAGGATTTGAACCTGCGACCTTCGGGTTATGAGCCCGACGAGCTGCCAGACTGCTCCACCCCGCATCAGAAGTGGTTGAATTGCTGCCCCGCGAGGGAGGCCTCTTGCAACGATGTTCTGGCAGAACCGCTGCAGTCACAACTCAGGAAACGAATATTACACTAATTGCGCAGCTTTGTATCGTTTTTCAGGAAATATGTGCAAATGCCTGCTGGCACCACACCATGATCGGGTTCCAGGCCAGGCCCAGCGCCAGCAGCGCCAGCGCGTTCACGCCCAGCACCACGCCCAGCACGCGGTCGTTGTTGCGCGGCAGCGGCTCGCCCACCGGCTCATCGAAGTACATGACCTTGATCACGCGCAGGTAGTAGAACGCACCGATCACCGCGCAGATCACACCCAGCAGCGCCAGCCACAGCATGCCGCCGTTGACCGCCGCGCCCAGCACGGCCAGCTTGGTCCAGAAGCCCAGGAACGGCGGAATACCCGCCATCGACGCCATGATGCACAGGATCAGCGCCGCCATCCACGGGTTACGGGCGTTCAGGCCCTTGTAGTCGTTGATGTTCTCGGCTTCGAAGCCGTTGCGCGACATCGCGATGATCGCGCCGAAGCCGGCGGTCGACATGATCGCGTAGCTCACCGCATAGAACAGCGCGGCGGCATAGCCCTGCGAACCACCACCGGCGATGCCCATCAGCAGGAAGCCGATGTGCGACACGGTGGAGAAGGCCAGCATGCGCTTCAGGTTGTGCTGGGCGATCGCCATCAGGTTGCCGATCACCAGCGACAACGCGGCCAGGCCACCGATCAGGAGCTTCCACTCATCCGACAGCGGACCCACGCCGACTTCCAACAGGCGGTAAGCCATGCCGAACGCAGCCAGCTTCGGGGCCGAGCTGATGAACAGCGCGACCGGTGCCGGGGCACCCTGGTAGACATCGGGCAGCCACATGTGGAACGGCGCCGCACCCAGCTTGAAGGCCACGCCGGCGATCATGAACACCGCGCCGGTCAGCAGCAGCATGCGCTCATCCGACTGCGGGATGGCGGCATTGATCGCGTCCAGGTGCAGCGAACCGGTGGCGCCGTAGATCAGCGACATGCCGTACAACAGCAGGCCGGAGGCCAGCGAACCGAGCACGATGTACTTCATCGCCGCTTCCGAGGCCAGGCCGTTGTCACGGTTGCTGGCGACCAGCGCGTAGGAGCACAGCGCCAGCAGTTCCAGGCCCAGGTAGACCATCAGCAGGCTGCCGGCGGAGACCAGGATCATCATGCCGGCGGTGGCGAACAGCACCAGCACCGGAATCTCGCCCTGGAACAGGTCGCGTTCGCGCAGGTAGCTCCAGCCGTACACCAGGCTCAGCCCGCTGCACAGCACGATCACCACCTTCATCACGTCGGCAGCGGTGTCACGCACGAACATGCCGTGGAAGACCTCCCCCTGCCCGCCCGTGCCGGTGGCCAGCATGACCAGCACCACCGCCAGTGCGGCGAGCGAGAACAGATGGGTGATCAGCTTGTTCTGCTTGCTGACGAACAGATCGAGGATCATCAGGGCGAAGGCGCTCGCGACCAGCACCAGCTCGGGAGCGAGCGGGGGCAGGTCAGCAGCGGTCAGTGGCAGCAACGGCGAGGTGGTCATTATCAAATCCTGGAATCAGTTCGCTCGGCGGGCCGATCAGAGCAGTTTGCTGGAAGCAATCTGCATCGCCAGCTTGGCGATCGACGGCTCCATCAGGTCGGTCAGCGGCTTGGGGTAGATGCCCAGGGCCAGTACGCCAATGGCGAACACGCCCAGCACCAGCCACTCGCGGCCGTTGATGTCCTTCAGTTCGGCGACGTGGGCGTTGGCCACTTCACCGAAGAAGATGCGCTTGTACAGCCACAGCGTGTAGGCGGCGCCGATGATCAGGGTGGTAGCAGCGCCCAGTGCGATCCACGGATTACGCTGGAAGGCCGCCATGATGACCATGAACTCGCCTGCGAAACCGGAGGTGCCCGGCAGGCCGGCGTTGGCCATGAAGAACAGCATCGCGAAGGTGGCAAACCACGGCATCACGTTGACCACGCCGCCGTAATCGGCGATGCGGCGGCTGTGCATGCGGTCGTACAGCACGCCCACGCAGGAGAACATCGCACCGGACACGAAGCCGTGCGAGATCATCTGCACCATCGCACCCTGCAGGCCCAGGCGGGCGGCGTCGGCATTGCCGGCCTCACGCACCAGCCACAGGGCGATGAACGTACCCAGGGTGACGAAGCCCATGTGCGCGATCGACGAATAGGCGATCAGCTTCTTCATGTCGTCCTGCACCAGGGCGACCAGGCCGACGTAGATCACCGCGATCAGCGACAGCGCGATCACCAGCCAGGCCCATTCCATCGAGGCGTCCGGGACGATCGGCAGGTTGAAGCGCAGGAAGCCGTAGCCACCGATCTTCAGTGCGATGGCGGCCAGGATCACCGAACCGGCGGTCGGGGCTTCCACGTGGGCGTCCGGCAGCCAGGTGTGCACCGGGAACATCGGCACCTTGACCGCGAAGGCGATCAGGAAGGCGAAGAAGATCCAGGTCTGCTCGGTGGCGGTCAGCTGCAGCGCATACAGGTCTGCCAGCTGGAAGCTGCCGCCCTTCAGGTACAGGTAGACCAGGGCCACCAGCATCAGCACCGAGCCGAGGAAGGTGTACAGGAAGAACTTCAGCGCGGCGTAGATGCGGCGCGGGCCGCCCCAGACGCCGATGATCAGGAACATCGGGATCAGCATCGCTTCGAAGAACACGTAGAACAGCATCGCGTCGGTGGCAGCGAAGATGCCGACGGTGACGCCTTCCAGGATCAGGAAGGCCGCCACGTACTGGTTCACGCGCTTGTCGATGGCACTCCAGGCGCCGATCAGCGCGAGCACGCTGACCAGCGTGGTCAGTGCGATCAGCGCGATGGCGATGCCGTCCACGCCCAGGTTGTAGCCGATGTCGTAGGCCGGGATCCAGGCGCGGGTCTCGACGAACTGCAGCGCGTCGATGCCCGCGTCGTAACCGGTGAGCAGCGGGATGCTCAGGGCGAAGGTCAGCAGCGCGACACTCAGCGACGCCCAGCGGGCGGTCTGCGCATCACGGATGGCAAGGACCAGGGCGCCACCGATGATCGGCAGCCAGATGAGGACACTAAGTAGGGGCCAGTTCGACACGTTTTCTTATTCCGTACAGGTCATCAACGCAGGTAATGCATCAGCAGGCCCAGGAGGGCAATCAGGCCGATGATCATCGCGAAGGCGTAGTGATAGAGGAAACCGGATTGGGTACGACGCAGCACATTGGCTGCCACGTCCGCCCCACGTGCGACCAGGTTGACGGTGCCGTCGACGATGTTCGTGTCGAGCCAGCGTGCCACCCTGCCCAGCTTGACGCTGCCGCCGGCAAAGCCGTCGATCCACAGCGTGTCCATGCCGTACTTGTTTTCCAGCACCGACACGATCGGCGCGAAGGTCCTGCGCGCCCGGCCCGACAGGTCCGGCTTCCACAGGTAGAAGATCACGGCGAGCAGGAAGCCTGCCACGGTCAGGAAGAACGGCCAGGCGGTCATGCCATGCAGCGCGAACGCCACCGGGCCATGGAAGTGCTCGCCGAGGAAGCCCACGGTGTTCTTGGCCGGGTCGTAGAAGTCCACGATGCCGGTGAAGAAGTTGGTGGCCTGACCCTTGATGCCTTCATGGGCGTGGTGCCCGGCCCAGTCGGTGCCATGCAGCATCGGACCGATGCTGAAGAAGCCGATGATGATCGACGGGATCGCCAGCAGGATCAGCGGCAGCGTCACCACCCACGGGGTTTCGTGCGGCTCATGCGGGCCATGGCCATGACCATGGTCGTCGTGGCCGTGGTCGGCATGTGCATCGGCGTGGTGCGCATCGGCGGCATGGGCATGGTCATCGTGCGCATGCGCATCGTGGCCATGGCCGTGGTCGTCATGCGCCACGTCACGGAAGCGCTCCTTGCCATGGAAGGTCAGGAACAGCAGGCGGAAGCTGTAGAAGCTGGTCACCAGCACGCCGCCCAGCACCGCCCAGTAGGCATAGGTCGCCACCCAGCTGCTGGACATGTGCGCGTGGATCTCGGCCGCCTCGATGATGGTGTCCTTCGAGTAGAAGCCGGAGAAGAACGGGGTGCCGACCAGGGCCAGCGTACCGATCCACATGGTGATGAAGGTGATCGGCATGTACTTGCGCAGGCCGCCCATCCTGCGCATGTCCTGCTCGTGGTGCATGGCGATGATCACCGAACCCGCACCGAGGAACAGCAGCGCCTTGAAGAAGGCGTGGGTCATCAGGTGGAACACTGCGGCCGAGTACGCCGATACGCCCAGCGCCACGGTCATGTAGCCCAGCTGGGACAGCGTGGAGTACGCGACGACGCGCTTGATGTCGTTCTGCACGATGCCGATCAGGCCGGTGAAGAACGCAGTGGTGGCACCTATGAACAGCACGAAGTTCAGCGCGGTCGGCGACAGCTCGAACAACGGCGACATGCGGGTCACCATGAAGATGCCGGCGGTGACCATGGTCGCGGCGTGGATCAGGGCCGAGATCGGGGTCGGGCCTTCCATCGAGTCCGGCAGCCAGACGTGCAGCGGCACCTGTGCCGACTTGCCCATCGCGCCGATGAACAGGCAGATGCAGATCACCGTGGCGCTGGCCCAGACGACCGGCTGTTCCAGTACCTGGATGGTATGCAGGCCGAACAGATCGATGGAACCGGACCACACCTGGATGGCACCGTTGGCCAGTTCCGGATCCATGATCTTGGCGAACACGGTGGCGTAGTCGAGGGTGCCGAACACCCACAACACGCCGCCGATGCCGAGCAGGAAGCCGAAGTCACCGACACGGTTGACCAGGAAGGCCTTCATGTTGGCGAAGATCGCGGTCGGGCGCTTGAACCAGAAACCGATCAGCAGGTAGGACACCAGGCCCACCGCTTCCCAGCCGAAGAACAGCTGCAGGAAGTTGTTGCTCATCACCAGCGTCAGCATGGAGAAGGTGAACAACGAGATGTAGCTGAAGAAACGCTGGTAACCCGGGTCTTCTTCCATGTAGCCGATGGTGTAGATGTGCACCAGCAGCGACACGAAGGTGACCACCACCATCATCATGGCGGTGAGCTTGTCGACCATGAAACCAACGTGCGCCGAGTACTGGCCCACTTCGAAGAAGGTGTACAGGTTCTCGTTGAACGGCTGCGCGCCGCCCCACAACAGCTGGTAGAACACGTACATCGACAGGGCGCAGCTGACCGCCACGCCGAGGATGGTGATGGTCTGCGCGCCGAGGCGCCCGACCTGACGACCGAACAGGCCGGCGATGATGCTGCCGAACAGCGGTGCAAGCACCACTGCGATCAACAGACTCTTGGCGAGTGTGATTTCCATCTGTTAATCAGCCCTTCAACGAATCGACTTCGCCGACATTGATCGTTCGACGTGTACGGAACAGGGTCACCAGGATTGCCAGGCCGATGGCGGCCTCGGCGGCTGCGACGGTGAGGATGAAGAACACGAACAGCTGGCCGGCCGTGTCACCCAGTTCGCGCGAGAACCCGACGAAATTGATGTTCACCGACAGCAGCATCAGTTCGATGGACATCAGCAGGACGATGACGTTCTTCCGGTTGAGGAAGATGCCGGCCAGGCTGATGCAGAACAGCACCGCACCCAGCGCCAGGATATGGCCCAACGTGATCATGGCTTGGTCTCCTCGCCGGCTGCCGGCATATCGACGGCGGCCTTGGTGTTGCTGTGCACGAACGGCTGGTCGACGTCCATCTTGACCACGGTGAGGCGGTCACGCGACTTGACCATGGTCTGCTCGCCGGGGTTCTGCGTCTTGATGCCGGTGCGATGACGCAGGGTCAGCATCACGGCGGCGACCACCGCGACGGTCAGGATGACCGCGGCGAACTCGAACGGCAGCAGGTACTCGGTGAACAGGCTGCGGGCCAGCCAGGTGATGTTGGACGTGTCTGCGGCCAGCGCAGCGGCGTTGTCGGCCGGGAACGGGTTGACCGCCCTGCCCCGCACGCCGATCAGGGTGACGATCTGCAGCAGCATCACCACCGCGACCACCAGCCCGACCGGCAGGTAACGTACCCAGCCTTCGCGCAGGTTGTCGGTGTCGATGTCCAGCATCATCACCACGAACAGGAACAGCACCATCACCGCGCCGACATACACCAGCACCAGGGCCACGCCGAGGAACTCAGCGCCGACCAGGATCCAGATGCAGGCCACGGAGAAGAAGGTCAGCACCAGGCAGAGCACGGCGTTGACCGGGCTGCGCGCACTGATCACCGCCGCGGCCGAAACACCGGCTGCGATGGCGAAAACCCAGAAAGCGATATTTACCCAATCCATGTCTCGACCTCAGCGGTAAGCGGCGTCGGCGGCACGGCGCTCGGCGATTTCGGTTTCAAGCCGATCACCCAGGGCCAGCAGCTGCGGCTTGGTAACGATGTTTTCGCCACGATTCTCGAAGTGGTACTCGAGGATGTGGGTCTCCACGATCGAGTCCACCGGGCAGCTTTCTTCGCAGAAGCCACAGAAGATGCACTTGAACAGATCGATGTCGTAACGCGTGGTGCGGCGGGTGCCGTCCTCGCGCTTGGCCGAATCGATGGTGATGGCCAGTGCCGGGCAGACCGCTTCGCACAGCTTGCAGGCGATGCAGCGCTCTTCACCGTTGGGATAACGGCGCAGGGCGTGCAGGCCGCGGAAGCGCGGGGACTGCGGGAACTTCTCCATCGGGTACATCATGGTGTACTTCGGCTTGAAGCTGTACTTCAGCGTCAGCCACAGCCCGGCCAACAGCTCCAGCAGCAGCAGGCTCTTGAAGTAATGGGTAATCCTGTTCATTACGTTAGACACCCTTTTGAATCACGCCGAAGAACACCATCAAGGCGGTGACCGCGATCCAGAAAATGGTCAGCGGGATGAAGACCTTCCAGCCCAGCCGCATGATCTGGTCATAGCGGAAGCGCGGGAAGCTGGCACGGAACCAGATGTAGGCGCTGGCGAAGAAGAACACCTTGATGAACAGCCACGGCCAGCCACCGGTCCAGATCCAGTCGATGAACGGCGAGATGGCGCCCGGGTTCACCCAGCCCTGGATCGGGCTCAACCAGCCACCGAGGAAGAAGATCGCGATCAGGAAGCTGATCAGGATCATGTTCGCGTATTCGGCCAGGAAGAACAGCGCGAAGGCACCGCCGGAGTATTCCACCATGTGGCCGGCGACGATTTCCGATTCGCCTTCCACCACGTCGAACGGCGCGCGGTTGGTTTCGGCCACGCCGGACACCCAGTACACGACGAACAGCGGGAACAGCGGCAGCAGGAACCAGTCCAGGAAGCCGGAGTTGCCGGCCTGCGCCATCACGATGCCGGTCAGGTTGAGGCTGCCCGAGGCGATCATCACGCCGACCAGGGCAAAGCCCATGGCGATTTCGTAGCTGATCATCTGCGCCGAGGCGCGCATCGCACCGAGGAAGGCGTACTTGGAGTTGGATGCCCAACCGGCCAGGATGATGCCGTACACGCCCAGCGAGGTCATCGCCAGCAGGTACAGCAGGCCGGCGTTGGCGTTGGACAGCACCAGCTGCGCATCGAAGGGCACCACCGACCAGGCCGCGAAGGCCGGCGCCAGGGTGATCAACGGCGCCAGCAGGAACAACACCTTGTGCGCGTTGGCCGGCTGCAGCACTTCCTTGAACAGCAGCTTGAAGACGTCGGCGAAGGCCTGGAAGATGCCCATGCCCACGTACATCGGGCCGTGGCGGACGTGCATCCAGCCGATCAGCTTGCGTTCCCAGACCACGTAGAAGGCCACCGAAATGATCACCGGCATGGTGATCACCAGGATCTTCAGGATGATCCACAGCAGGGCGCCGATCTCACCAAGGCCAAGCAGCCACTGGTGCAGCGGGTCCACTGCGTTCAACAGCAATTCGTTCATGCAGCCACCACCGTTACGCGTGCGGCGCCCAGCGGTGCGGTTGCACCGTGGCCCGATTCAATCCAGACCGAACCCGCGGCGACGCGGGCGTCGACCACCACCTGCAGCGTGGCGCGGCCGGCCTCGGTGCCGACCTTGGCCATCTGGCCTTCCTGCAGCTGCAGGCGGGCGGCATCGGTGGCATTGAGCACGATGCGCGGGGCGGTGTTGAGCGGATGCGACTGCAGCGCCGGTGCACGACGGACCACCGCGTCGGTGCGGTAGATCGCCGCGGTCGAAGCCACTTCCAGGCCTTCGCTGGCCACGGGAGCGGCCGACGAAGCGGCGACGGTCACGCTCACCGGTGCCAGGCTGGCGCGCAGGCCGGCCAGGTCGATGAACTCGAAACCGGCCAGTGCCATTTCGCCACCCAGGGCGCGCAGCACGCGCCAGCCCTCGCGGGCCTCACCCGGCAGCTTGCCGCCGGCGCGTGCCGACTGCGAGCGACCATCGAGATTGGTCAGCGTGGCGTCGATTTCCGGCAGTGCGCCGATCGGCAGGATCACGTCGGCGACATCGCGGGTGGAGGCGCAGGCGAACTGGCTGAAGGCCACTACCTGGGCACCGGCCAGCGCCTTGCGGGCGGCGGGGGCGTCGGCGAAATCCAGGCCCGGCTCCAGGCCGTAGACGACGTAGGCCTGGCGCGGCTGCGCCAGCATGCCCGCCACATCCTTGCCGGCCGGCAGCACGCCGGCGCGGGTCAGGCCGATGGCGTTGGCGCCCTGCGGGATACGGCACAGCCTGGCACCGGTTGCAGCGGCGAAATCACGCGCAGCGGCGCGGATCGCAGCGGCCTGCGGGTGGTTTTCGGCGATGCCACCAACGATCAGCACGGTGTTGCGACCGCCCTGCACCGCCGAACGCAGGTCTGCGTTTTCCAGCGCGCCGGCGAAGGTCGACGGGGCGACGATCTGCTTGCTGGCGATGCTGAAAGCGAAGTCGAAATCGACCGGGTTGACCACGTGGATCTTCGCGCCATTGCTGGTCTGCGCCTTGCGCAGGCGGGCATGCAGCAGCGGAAGTTCGTGACGGATGTTGCTGCCCAGCACCACGATCTGGTCGGCACCTTCGATTTCGGCCAGCGGCAGCCCGAACACTTCGGCGGTGGAGGCGTCGGAGAAGTCGCGGTTGTTGATGCGGTGGTCGATGTTGGTCGAACCCAGGCCCGATGCCAGGCGGGCCAGCAGCGCGCCCTCCTCGTTCGAGGTGGACGGGTGTACCAGCACGCCCAGGGCGTCGCCCTGGTGGGCCTTCAGGATGTCAGCGGCGGCAGCCAGGCCTTCGGCCCAGCTCACTTCCTTCCACTCGCCATTGACCTTGCGCAGCGGCTTGACCGCACGGTCTTCGCTGTACAGGCCCTGGTGCGAGTAGCGGTCACGATCGGACAGCCAGCATTCGTTGACCAGCTCGTTGTCGCGCGGCACGGTGCGCAGCACTTCGCCGCGACGCACGTGCAGGAACAGGTTGGAGCCCATCGCATCGTGGTAGCCCAGCGATTCGCGCGCGGTCAGTTCCCACGGACGCGCACGGAACTGGAACACCTTGTTGGTCAGCGCGCCCACCGGGCACACATCCACCACGTTGCCGGACAGCTCGGTGGTCAACGGCTTGCCGTCGTAGGTGCCGATCTGCAGGTTCTCACCGCGGTACATGCCGCCCAGTTCATAGGTGCCGGCCACGTCGGCGGTGAAGCGGACGCAGCGGGTGCACTGGATGCAGCGGGTCATCTCGGTGGCCACCAGCGGCCCCATGTCCTCGTCCACCACCACGCGCTTGCGCTCGTTGAAGCGGCTGACCGAACGGCCATAGCCCAGCGATACGTCCTGCAGCTCGCACTCACCGCCCTGGTCGCAGACCGGGCAGTCCAGCGGATGGTTGATGAGCAGGAACTCCATCACCGAACGCTGGAACTTCAGCGCTTTCTCGCTGCGGGTGGCAACCTTCATGCCATCCATCACCGGCGTGGCGCAGGCAGGCGCCGGCTTCGGCGACTTCTCCACGTCCACCAGGCACATCCGGCAGTTGGCGGCGATCGGCAGCTTCTCGTGGTAGCAGAAGCGCGGGATCGGGATGCCTGCCTTGTCGGCGGCCTGGATGATCATCGAACCCTTGGGCACCACCAGCGACTGGCCGTCGATTTCGACGGTCACGTGGTCCGGTGGCACGTTGGGCGTTACGGGTTGCGCGCTCATGCGGCAGCAGCCTCCACCTTCTTGCCGTCAACCATCGAATGACCGTTGACGATGTAGTACTCGAATTCGTCCCAGAACTGGCGCAGGAAACCCTGGATGGGCCATGCCGCCGCTTCACCGAACGCACAGATGGTGTGGCCTTCGATCTGGCCGGCCACGGCCTTCAACTGGTGCAGGTCTTCCATCGTGGCCTTGCCGGCGACGATGCGCTCCAGCACCCGGTGCATCCAGCCGGTGCCTTCACGGCACGGGGTGCACTGGCCACAGGATTCCTTGTGGAAGAACTGGCTGATGCGGCAGGCGAACTTGACGCAGCACACGCTGTCATCCAGCACCACGATGGCGCCCGACCCCAGGCCGGTGCCGAGTGCACGCAGGGTGTCGTAGTCCATCTGCAGGCCCTTCAGCTCGTCGGCCTTCAGCACCGGCATCGACACGCCGCCCGGGACCGCGCCCTTCAGCGTGCGGCCCGGCTTCAGGCCGCCGGCCATTTCCAGCAGCTCGTCGAAGGTGGTGCCGAGCGGTACCTCGAAGTTGCCCCCCTTCTGCACGCAGCCGGACACCGAGAAGATCTTCGGCCCGCCGTTCTTGGTCAGCGACAGGCCCTGGAACCATTCCGGTCCATTGCGGATGATCGCCGGCACCGAGGCATAGGTCTCGGTGTTGTTGATGGTGCTGGGTTTGCCGTACAGGCCGAAGTTCGCCGGGAACGGCGGCTTGTAGCGCGGCTGGCCCTTCTTGCCTTCCAGCGATTCCATCAGCGCGGTCTCTTCGCCGCAGATGTAGGCGCCGGCGCCCAGCGCACCGTAGATATCGATGTCCACGCCGCTGCCGAGGATGTCCTTGCCCAGCCAGCCGTTGGCGTACGCGTCGGCCAGGGCCTGTTCGAAGTTCTCGAACGGCTCGTGGTGGAACTCGCCACGCAGGTAGTTGTAGCCCACGGTGCTGCCGGTGGCGTAGCAGGCGATCGCCATGCCTTCCACCACCGAATGCGGGTTGTAACGCAGGATGTCGCGGTCCTTGCAGGTACCCGGCTCGGATTCATCCGAATTGCACAGGATGTACTTCTGCATCGTGCCCTTGGGCATGAAGGACCACTTCAGTCCGGTCGGGAAACCGGCGCCGCCACGGCCGCGCAGGTTGGACTGCTTGACCATCTCGATGACCTGCTCCGGCGGGATCTTCTCTTCGAGGATCTTGCGCAGGGCGGCATAACCACCGGTCTTGAGGTAGCTTTCGTACGACCACGGGGTGTCGTAATGCAGGGTGGTGTAGACCACCTGGTGCGGCAACGGTGCGGGACCGACCGGACCACTGGGTGCGTGATGATGTGCCATGGCTTACTCCAACCCGTCCAGCAGCTCGTCGACTTTCTCGACGGTCAGGCGCTCGTGGTAATGGCCGTTGATGACCATCATCGGTGCACCGGCACAACCGGCCAGGCACTCTTCTTCGCGCTTGAGATAGATACGTCCGTCAGCGGTGGACTGACCGGTGCGGCAACCGAGTTTCTTCTCGGCGTGCGCGACCAGGTCCTCGGCACCGTTCAACCAGCAGCTGATGTTGGTGCAGAACGCCACGTTGTGGCGACCGACCTTCTCCAGCTCGAACATCGAGTAGAAGCTGGCGACCTCGTAGGCCCACACCGGCGGCAGGTCCAGGTACTTGGCCACCCCGGCGATCAGCTCGTCGGTCAGCCAGCCGGCATTCTGCTCCTGCGCGGCGTGCAGGCCCTGCAGCACGGCCGAGCGCTTGCGGTCCGGCGGGAACTTGGACAGCCAGTGATCGATGTGAGCACGGGTCTTGTCGCTCAGCACCACCATCGGATCGACGTCGCGCGCCGCCTCGAAATTACCTGTCGCCTTCATCGGCCGACCTCAGCGAAATGCATGTCTTGGAATTCCATATGCTGCGGCGCCGGCTTGCGCCGGCTGCCTGCAGGAAAGAGGGTCAGATCGGCCGGGTTCACCGGTCGACCTCGCCGAACACCAGATCGTAGGTACCGATCATCGCCACCACGTCGGCCAGCATGTGGCCGCGCACGATCGAATCGATCGAGGACAGGTGGGCGAAGCCCGGCGCACGCAGGTGCACGCGGAACGGCTTGTTGGCGCCGTCGGACATCAGGTAGCAGCCGAACTCACCCTTCGGCGCTTCGACGGCGGCATAGGTTTCGCCGGCCGGCACGCAGTAGCCTTCACTGAACAGCTTGAAGTGGTGGATCAGCGCTTCCATGTCGTCCTTCATCGCCTCGCGGGACGGCGGCGCGACCTTGAAGTTGTTGACGATCACCGGGCCCGGGTTGGCCTTCAGCCACGCTACGCACTGCTTGATGATGCGGTTGGACTCGCGCATCTCGGCCACGCGGCACAGGTAGCGGTCGTAGCAGTCGCCTTCCTTGCCCAGCGGGATGTCGAAATCGACGGCATCGTACTTGGCGTACGGACGCTTCTTGCGCAGGTCCCAGGCAACGCCCGAACCCCGCAGCATCACGCCGGTCATGCCCCACTGGTGGGCCAGCTCCGGGGTGACCACGCCGATGCCGACGGTACGCTGCTTCCAGATGCGGTTGTCGGTGAGCAGGGTTTCGTACTCGTCGACGCGGCCCGGGAATTCGTTGGTGAAGTTCTCGATGAAATCGAGCAGCGAGCCTTCGCGCGATGCGTTCAACTGCTTCAGGGCGTTGCCCTTGTGCCAGCGCGATTCCTTGTACTTCGGCATGTGGTCCGGCAGGTCGCGGTAGACGCCGCCCGGACGGTAGTACGCCGCGTGCATGCGGGCGCCGGACACTGCTTCGTAGCAGTCCATCAGCTCTTCGCGCTCACGGAAGGCGTACAGCATCACCGCCATCGCACCCAGGTCGAGCGCGTTGGAACCCAGCCACATCAGGTGGTTCAGGATGCGGGTGATCTCGTCGAACATGGTGCGGATGTACTGCGCACGCTCCGGCGCTTCGATCCCCATCAGGGTCTCGATGGCACGCACGTAAGCGTGCTCGTTGCACATCATCGACACGTAATCCAGGCGGTCCATGTAACCGATGGACTGGTTGAACGGCTTGGATTCGGCCAGCTTTTCGGTGCCACGGTGCAGCAGGCCGACGTGCGGGTCGGCACGCATGATGGTTTCGCCGTCCATTTCCAGGATCAGGCGCAGCACACCGTGCGCGGCCGGATGCTGGGGGCCGAAATTCATCGTGTAATTGCGGATTTCCTGCCGGTTCTCGGCAGCGTTGCTGGCGAAGGCGCCGTGCGCCTGTTCGACCGGCTTGATGACCTGTGCACTCACTTCATTGCCTCCTGCGAACGCTCGCCGGCTGCGGTCTGCAGGCGGGCGTCGTCACGGATCACGCGCGGCACGCCGACGCGCGGCTCCACCGAGGTGACCGGCTCATAGACCACGCGCTTCTTCTCTTCGTCGTAACGCACTTCGACGTTGCCGATCAGCGGGAAGTCCTTGCGGAACGGATGGCCGACGAATCCGTAGTCGGTCAGGATGCGGCGCAGGTCCGGGTGGCCTTCGAAGATGACGCCGAACAGATCGAACGCTTCGCGCTCGAACCAGTTCAGGCCCGGCCACACGTCGGTCAGCGAACGCACGACCGGCAGGCCCTCGTTCGGAGCGAAGCAGCGCAGGTGCAGCATCAGGTTGTGCTGGTACGAACGCAGCTGCGCGACCACGGCAAAGCGCTGGGTCGGCATGTGCTGCGGCTGTGCGCCGCCGGCATCTTCTTCGCTGGGGAATTCACCCCAGGCAAAGCGGCCCGCGCCCTTGCCTTCGACACCGCGGCTGAAGCCCTGCGAGGACACGTCAGCGGTGTCCCATTCGTCAGAGCCGTAACCGAGGTAATCCACGCCGCACAGGTCGACGGACTGCTCGAAACCAAATTCGTCACGCAACGCGAGCGCGGTGGCGTGCCAATCCGAGGCAGGCACTTCCAGCGTCACTTCGCCGCGGGGTTCGACCACGATGACCTTGCCGCCGGTGAAGCGGGCGGAAAGTCGGTCGATGAAGGATGCTTGCTCTGCCATGGGGGCTTGGCGCGCTCTTGTAGTGTGGAAGGGTCAGCGGGCGATGGTCTGCGTACGCCAGATCTTCTTCTGCAGCTGCAGGATCCCGTACACCAGCGCTTCGGCGGTTGGCGGGCAGCCCGGGACGTAGATGTCCACCGGCACCACGCGATCGCAACCGCGAACAACCGAATAGGAGTAATGGTAGTAGCCGCCACCGTTGGCGCAGCTCCCCATCGAGATGACCCACTTCGGGTCCGGCATCTGGTCGTAGACCTTGCGCAGCGCCGGGGCCATCTTGTTGACCAGCGTACCGGCCACGATCATCACGTCGGACTGGCGCGGCGACGGGCGGAACACCACGCCGTAACGGTCCAGGTCCAGGCGCGCGGCACCGGCGTGCATCATTTCAACGGCGCAGCAGGCCAGGCCGAAGGTCATCGGCCACATCGAACCGGTACGGGCCCAGTTCAACAGGGCATCGACGCTGGTGGTGACATAGCCCTTTTCCAGCAGCGGATTATCGCCAGCCGGTCGCAGGATGTCGTCAACCCGCCCTTCCGGGGTGGGGTTGTTCATCAGGCCGTCGAGAGTTTGGATCACTCCCATTCCAGCGCTCCCTTCTTCCAGACGTAAATGAAGCCGAGGAACAGCATGCCCACGAACAGGCCCATGGTGACCAGCGAACGCGCGCCGAGCTCCATGAAGACCTGGGTCCAGGGCACGATGAAGATGATTTCCAGATCGAAGACGATGAACTGGATCGCGATCAGGTAATAACGCACGTCGAACTTCATGCGTGCGTCTTCAAAAGCCTCGAAGCCGCATTCGTACGGCGAGAGCTTCTGCAGATCGGGACGGCGTGGGCCGAGGAATCGTCCAATCAGCATCAGCGTGATGCCGATACCGGTAGCGACGATCAGAAACAGCAGAGACGGCAAATATTCGGCCAGCACAGCGATTCTCTCTTGCCTCTGCCGCCGCGCCTGCAGGCGCTTTGGCATGGGGGAGTGGACGGGGACAACGCTACCCGGCGCAGAGCGCGCCGGACGTACCCGCTTTACTTACTAAATGGTGCCCAAGAGGGGACTCGAACCCCTACGACCTAAGTCGCTACCACCTCAAGGTAGTGCGTCTACCAATTCCGCCACCTGGGCTTACGATCACGCTGGACTATCCATCCAGTGCGCGGCGTATTGTAACCGTCTTCAGTCTTTCTGGGAGCCTTCCGGCTGCTTTTCTTCGCCAGAATTTGAAGATTCCGCCTGAGCCGGCACAGTCGCGGCCGGAACCGGCTGCTGGGCAGGCTGCTGCACCGGCACCGGATCGGCCGCCGGCACGCTGGCCGGACGCTCACCCGCTGGTGCAGCCGGGACGCTGGCGGCCGGCGCGGCCATCAGGCCGAGGCCCTGCTGCTCGGCCGGGCGGCTGCCATGGCCGGCATACCACGCCATGAACAGGCTGATGCCAAAAAACACCACGGCCAGCCACTTGGTGGACTTGGACATGAAGTTGGAGGCACCACGCGCGCCGAACACCGTGCCCGAGGCGCCGGCACCAAAGCCCGAACCAGCGGCGGCACCGGAACCACGCTGCATCAGGATCAGCGCGATCATGGCCACTGCGACCAGCACGTAAACGACATTGAGGATCAACATCAGCATCTGGAATCCGTCCTCGGACTACTTCTAATCAGGTTGCAGCCGCCGCCTGGGCGATGGCCAGAAAATCGGCGGCCACCAACGAGGCGCCACCCACCAGCCCGCCATCGACGTCGGGCTGTGCGAACAGCTCGGCGGCATTGTCAGGCTTCACGCTGCCACCGTAAAGGATGGTCAGGGAATCGGCGATTCTAGCATCCACCTTGGCCACTTCGCCACGGATGAAGGCATGCACCTGCTGGGCCTGCGCCTTGCTGGCGGTGCGCCCGGTGCCGATCGCCCAGACCGGCTCGTAGGCCACCACGGCGTTTTCGAAGCCCTGCCCGCCGACCAGCGCCAGCACCGGAGCCAGCTGGCTGGCGATCACCGCTTCGGTCTGGCCGGCTTCGCGCTGCTCCAGGGTCTCCCCCACGCACAGCACCGGCACCAGGCCGGCATGCAGCGCGGCGGCGAACTTGCGCGCGACCAGCTCACTGCTCTCGTGATGGTACTGGCGGCGCTCGGAATGCCCGACCAGGCCATAACGGGCCCCCACTTCGTGCAGCATGCTGGCCGAGACTTCGCCGGTGTAGGCGCCCTTCTCGTTGCTGCTGACGTCCTGGGCACCAAAGGCAACGGCGGTATCGGCGAAATCATCGGCGAGCTCGCCGAGGTACGGCAGCGGCGGCAGGATCACCAGCTCGACCCCCTGCTCCGGCGCCCCGTTGGCGATGTCGGTGACCAGGGTGGTGGCGAACTCACGGGTTCCGTGCAGTTTCCAGTTTCCGGCGACGATCTTGCGGCGCATGGGCGATGGCTCCGTTTCGTATCAGCCGGACATGATAACGAATGAAATTATCCGCCGTTGGGCCGTAACCGGTTACATCGTGTCTGCGGGTAGTCGAACGGGTGAGACCCCCTCGCGGCTGGCTTGAGAGGTGGAGCTGCGGGTGGGCCGGGCGGGGAGGCTATGCGGGGCACGCGCAAGTACGTCCCTGTAGCTCTTCGCGGCTCCTGCCGCTCAAGGCCCCGCATAGCCTCCCCGCCCGACCCATGACAGGTTCCGGGCCGCCAGCCGCGTAATAAAAGAAAGAAAAGCGGTAGCGCCGAAGGCAGCGGCAGGAGCCGCTGCCAACGTCGCTTGCGACGGCCCGCAGGGTGCCGGTCAGGACGACCGGCATAGCCATGGTCGGCGAGCGCAGCGGGCCTTTGGCGGAAACATTCCGCCGACCATGGGTCGGCGCTACCAAGGCCGCCGTGGACCTGTCGATGGCGGGGCGGGGTGGCGTGTCCTGCACAGCCACCCCGCCCCGCCAACACACAGCCCTGCAGCCTTTGTCGTTGCCGTGACGTTGCCTGATTGCCGGCCAGCGGCCGGCACTACTTCAGTTTGATTTCGCGCAGGCGCTCTTCGAGGAAGCCGTGGGCGGTGATCGGCTCCGGATACCGGCTCGGATTTTCCGGGGTGATGCACGAGGGCAGCACGTCGATCAGGTAATCCGGGTTCGGATGCAGGAAGAACGGCACCGAATAACGCGGCTGGCGCGCCAGCTCGCCCGGCGGATTGACCACGCGGTGGATGGTCGAGGGATACACATGATTGGTCAGCCGCTGCAGCATGTCGCCGATGTTGACCACGATGGTGTCCGCATCCGAAGTGAACGGCACCCACTTGCCATCATGCGACTGCACTTCCAGGCCGGCGGCACTGGCGCCGACCAGCAGCGTGATGAAGTTGATGTCGCCGTGCGCGCCCGCGCGCACGTTGGGAATGTCGTCGGTGGTGATCGGCGGGTAGTGGATCGGACGCAGGATCGAATTGCCGTTGTTGGTCTTGTCGGCGAAGAAATCCTGCGGCAGCCCGATGTGCAGCGCCAAGGCAGACAGCACCCGCGAACCCAGGTGGTCCAACGCCTGGTACAACGCATAGCCACGCTCACGGAACTCCGGCACTTCGCTCGGCCACAGGTTCGGCGCCATCACCTCGCGGTATTTGGAATCATCGGGAATCTCGCGCCCGATGTGCCAGAACTCCTTCAGGTCGAAGTGGCTGGAGCCCTTCGCCGTTTCCACGCCGAACTGGGTATAGCCACGCGCGCCGCCGCTGCCGGCGACGTGGTAACGGCGCTTGACCTCTTCCGGAAGCGCGAAAAAGGCCTTGAAGACGTCGTAGGCCGCGTCGATGTCGGCCTGCGGAATGCCATGGTTGCGGATGCCGGCGAAGCCCCACTGGCGGTAGGCGGCGCCCAGCTCGGCCACGAAGGCCTCGCGGTCGCTGTCGAAGCGGGTGATATCGAGGGTGGGGATCTGGCTCACAACGGTACCTGGTTGGTCATGGGTCTGGACAGCGGCAAACGCTGCCTACGGGCCGCGTTCCGCGCCTGCATTGTGACAGATCAGGCTGCGGCACGTTGCCTCCCAGGCGGCCCCAGGCGCGCCGCCACCATGTCGCATCAGGCCCGACGGCCCACGCCGGGCACCCCTCCGACCCGGCCGATATCGTCCCTGTATGTCGCAGTGAACATCGTTGATCTCCAGCGCACGTTCCGCCGCTCGAGCGCCCGCATCTTCCGCGTCACGCTGGCCTCCCTGCCCCATCGCGTGCACTGGCTCCACATGCAACGTCCCCTGCGCATTCTGCATACCGAAGCGGCGATGGGCCTGGGTGGCCAGGAGATCTACATCTTCCGCCACATGATCGCCATGCGGGCGCGCGGCCATGATGTCTCGCTGCTATGCCAGCCAGGCGCTCGCCTGGGCGCATTGGCGCAAGCCAATGGATTCATCGTGCACCGGCTGCGGATGGGCGGATTGGTCCGGCTGCTGCGGGGAATCGACCAGGTAGCCGCGCTGGTAAGGTCGCATCGCTTCGACGTAGTGAACACCACCAGCCGCCGTGACGCCCTTATCGCCGCGGCCGGTGCGCGCCTGGCGCGCGCGCCGCTGGTGGTGCGCTCACGCCATCTGATGAGCCCGGTGAACTCACTGTTGACCTACACCGGCCTGCCCCATCGCGTGCTGACCGTCAGCCGTTTCGTGAAGCAGCAGCTGGTGGCGCGAGGCATCCAGGAGGGGCACATCGGCGTGGTACCGCCCATCGCGATGCCGCCGCAATGGCATGGCGTGCGCGGACCGGATCCTTGGCAGTGCCTGCAGGATACCCGCGCCCGGGTGCGGGCCGAGCTTGGATTCGACACCGGTGATGTGGTGGTCGGCTGCGTCGCGGTGCTTCGTCGCCCGAAGGGCCACATGGACCTGCTGCGCGCCATCGCGCCGCTCTGCCACGCCCATCCCTGGCTTCACCTGGCGGTGATCGGAGATGGCGAGCCGGTCATGACCGAACTGCGCACCGCCAGCCAGCGGCTGGGGCTGCAGCGGCAGGTGCATCTGCTGGGCCACCGTTCCGATGCACAGCGTCTCATGGCAGGACTGGACGTGTTCGCCCTGGCCACGCACAAAGAGGCGGCCGGCACCGTATTCCTGGAGGCCGCCTTCGTCGGCGTGCCCATCGTGGCCACGCGCGTTGGCGGCGTGCCGGAGATGGTGCGCGAAGGTGACAACGCACTGCTGGTCGAGCCGGGCGATCCAACCGCATTGACCACGGCCCTGCAACGCCTGGTCGAGCAGCCGGGGCTGCGCAGGCAGATGGGCCGTGCCGGCTGGGACTGGATGCGCAGCGACGACCGATTCAGCCCCGTCGGGCACTGCCGCGCGACGGAAGCCTGCTACTACCAATGGTTGGAGGAACTTGGACATGCGTAAGGCCCGCAGCGTGCCGGTGTTGATGCACCATCATGTCAGCCCTTCTCCGGGGATGATCACCGTGTCCCCGGCGAACTTCAAAAGCCAGATCGCATGGCTCGCCGACACCGGCTGGACGTCGTTGACACTGGATCAGTACGCCGGCTTCCTGGCCGGCAAGCCGGTCCCGCGCAAGTCCATCGTCATCACCTTCGACGACGGTTATCTGGACAACTGGGTGTATGCCCACCCGATCCTGCAGGCACATGGCATGCATGCCGTGGTCTTCGTCGTTACCGGCTGGATGGGCCAGGGACCGGCACGTCCGCACGCGGGCCATTCCGGCGCACTGCTGCCCGCCACGGCGGACCATCGTGGATGCGAAGACGCGATATTCCGCCAAGGGCAGGCCGACCAGGTGATGATGCGCTGGGACGAGGCACGCGCGGCCATCGCCGCCGGCACCTTCGAAGTGCATTGCCACACGCACTCGCACACGCGCTGGCTGCAGCGGCAGGACCTGGACCGCAGCCAGCGTAGAAGCGGGCTGGATGCCGATCTGGCGAAAGCACGCCAGGTGCTGCAGCAGGAACTGGGCAGCGCCTCGGACACACTGTGCTGGCCCTACGGCGACTTCGACGCGGACCACGTGGAGATCGCCCGCGCGCACGGATTCCGTTACCTGCATACAACGCACCCGTTCGGCCGCAACCGCATCGGGGGCGACGCCGGCCACATCTATCGCTTCGCCGTGCGCGACCGCCCGGCCGGGTGGCTGCGCAGGCGCATTGCCTGCAGCTACCTGCCCGCACTGGCCCCCCTGTTCAACGGCTTCAAGGCCCGTCGCAAGGGCCTGCCCGCCGGCCCCTGAGCGCCGCCTACCGGCAGCGGGCATCGGCGGAGCGATACAAGCCGATACAATGCGCCCCCGCCACGACAGACGCCTGCGTGCCGTCCTCCCCTGCACGATGAACCCCTCGATGTCTGCACGCCCCTCTTCCGCCCCCCCCTCCCTGCGGTGGCAGCGCCTCGCATGGGCGAGCTTGATGACCGCCGTAGGCGCTGTGCTGGCGATCGGCATCAGCGCGACCAACATCCCGTGGACGGCCAACCCAGGCGGAATGCTCGGCAGGCTGTACCTGGCCCTGGCCGTACCTGGCCATTTCCTTGCCTTCGGCGCGCTGGTGATGCTGCCGGCGCTGCTGGTCGGCCTGTGGACGCGCAGCGCGCGGCCGCTCACGATCACGGCGGTGGTCATGCAGGGCCTGTGGCTGTGCCTGCTGATGGTGGATGCGAAGGTCTTTGCGCTGTACCGCTTCCACCTCAATGCGATGGTGCTGAACATGGTGTTCGGCGGCGCAATACAGGACCAGGTCAGCCTGTCCTGGAGCAACTGGCTGCAGATCGCCAGCGTGGTCATGGCGGTGTTCGCTGCCCAGGCGCTGCTGGCCTGGGGCTGCTGGCGGCTGCTGCCACCGCGTCCGCGTCGCGCCTGGGTGCTGGGCGGATGGACGGCAGCGGCCGTGCTGATGACGGCGGGCCAGATCGCCACGGCCTACTACGACGCGCGCGGCGAACGCGCGGTGGTCAGCCAGTGGGCCTACCTGCCATGGGCGCAGCCGATCACCGCCAAGCGGCAGATGCGTGCGATGGGCGTGCCGGTGGTTGATCGCGCCGCCACGCTGACCGATCCGAAGCTCAGTGAACTGGCCTACCCGAGCGCCCCGCTGCGTTGCCAGAGCCACCGGCGACCGAACGTGCTGGTGGTAGTGCTGGAATCGCTGCGCGTCGACGCACTGGATCCGCAGGCGATGCCCGGCACCTGGGCGCTGGCCCGGCAATCGCAGGTGTTCGAGAGACATTACAGCACCGGCAACGCCACCCGCTTCGGCCTGTTCGGTCTGCTGTACGGCCTGCCCGGCGGCTACTGGCAGCCGATGCTGGCCGAGCAGCGCGGCTCGGTTTTGTTCGACGTGCTCAAGCAACAGGGCTATGCGATGTACCTGCATGGCAGCGCGCCGCTGTACAGCCCGGAGTTCGACCGCACCGCCTTCGCCGACGTGCGGGAGCTGCTGCAGACCGCACCGGCGGCACTCAGCGTCGCCGAACGTGACCGCCACTTGGTCGACACGCTGCGTGCGGAAATCAGCGCGACCCCCTCCGGCACGCCGTGGTTCGGCTTCGCCTTCCTCGACGCCACGCATGCGCCTTACCACCTGCCCAAAGGCTACCCCGCGCTGGACACGCCGATGGCCAAGGACATCAACTTCCTGGCGCTGGACCAGGACCACGATGCCACCCCGGAGCGCAATCGCTACCGCACCGCCGTCCACTATGCGGACAGTCTGGTCAGCCAGTTGCTGCAGTCACTGCGCGAAGCCGGCGTGGAGGACAACACCATCGTGCTGGTCACCGGCGACCACGCCGAAGAATTCAACGACCTCGGCCTGAACTACTGGGGCCACAACGGCAATTTCTCCGACTTCCAACTGCAGGTGCCGTTCGTGCTGCATTGGCCGGGAATGACGGCATCGCGGCAGGCGCGCATCAGTTCGCATGAGGACTGGGTGCCCACGCTGATGCGGCATGCACTGGGCTGCGAAAATCCGCTGGAAGACTTCAGCACCGGCCAGGACCTGCTTGCACCGGCACCGATGGCACCGCGTTCGCTGCTGGTGGAAAGCTGGTCGCAGCGTGGCATCCGCCAGGGTCCGGATACCTACGTGTTCGATAAATTCGGCAACAGCACGGCACTGGGGCCTGACTACCTGCCGTTGCCCGTGCAGCAGCCGGACAGCAGCGGCCTGCGCGAGGCCTGGGACGAACTGACCCGGTTCCGCCGGCGCTGAGGCACGCCCTGCGCACTCCGCGCGCGCCGCCGATGCCCGGCGGCGCCGCGGAACGGGGTCAGGCCGCAGCAGCGGCCTTCACTGCATCGGACAAACGATCCAGCGTTTCCTGCATCAGCGTGGCCTCGTCGGCCTCTACGGTCACCCGCACCACCGGTTCAGTGCCGGACGGGCGCAGGAACGCGCGGCCGCGGCCGGCCACCGCCTGCTGCGCCTGCAGGAGCGCCTGCTGCACGCTTGCAGCCTGTACGGTGGCCTTGGCCGACACGTTGCCGAGCCGTACATTGACTGTTTTCTGCGGCACCCGGGACAGCGGCTGCAGGGCTTCCCGCAGGCTCTGCCCGCTGCGGCGCAGTTCAACCAGCACCTGCAGCGCACTGACGATGGCATCGCCGGTGGTGGCGCGATCCAGGCACAGAAGATGCCCCGACGCCTCACCGCCGAGCACGCCGCCGCCTTCCACCAGCGCCTGGTGCACGTAGCGGTCGCCGACGTTGCTGCGCACGAACGGAATCTGCAGCTTTTCCAGTGCCTGTTCCAGCCCGAAGTTGGTCATCAGCGTGCCCACCACGGGACCGCGCAGGCGGCCATCGGCCTGCCAGGCGCGGGCCAGGATGAACAGCAGGTCATCGCCATCGACCGGGTTGCCCTGGTCGTCGGCCATCAGCACCCGGTCACCGTCACCGTCGAAGGCAATGCCCAGGTCGGCACCGGTTTGGCGCACCTTGGCAGCCAGGTTATCGATGTGCGTCGAGCCGACGCCGTCATTGATGTTGACCCCGTCCGGCGCCGCGCCGATGGCGATCACCTCCGCCCCCAGCTCGCGGAACAGCAGCGGTGCGATGTGGTACGTCGCGCCATGCGCGCAGTCCAGCACCAGCCGGACCCCGCGCAGGTCGAAGTCGCGCGGCACGCTGGCCTTGCAGAATTCGATGTAGCGGCCGATCGCCTCGCGCGCACGCATCGCCTTGCCCAGCTTTTCCGATTCGGCGGTGGTGAACGGCTCATCGATGCCCGCTTCCAGCGCCATTTCGGTGGCGTCGTCCAGCTTCTCGCCCTGGGCGGAAAAGAACTTGATGCCGTTGTCATGGTGCGGGTTGTGCGAGGCGCTGATCACGATGCCGGCGTCAGCCCCCAGCGTTCGGGTCAGGAAGGCAACAGCCGGCGTGGGCATCGGTCCCAGCAACTGCACGTCCACGCCCGCAGCAACCAACCCCGCTTCCAGCGCCGCTTCGAACATGTAGCCGGAAATGCGCGTGTCCTTGCCGATGACGACGATCGGGCGACGGTTGCCCGCCGCCTGCTGGGCCAGCAGCACGCGGCCGAACGCATTGCCCAGCCGCAGTACGAAATCAGCCGAGATCACGCCCTGGCCGACCCGGCCACGGATACCGTCGGTGCCGAAATACCTGCGCGTTCCCATCAGGCCTCCGTCGGCGCAGGTTCGCGGCGCATCATCGCCAGAAGCTCGGAGAGCCGGTCGCGCAGCTCGCGACGATCACAGATCTGGTCGATGGCACCGTGTTCGAGCAGGAACTCCGAGCGCTGGAAGCCTTCCGGCAGTTTCTCGCGCACGGTCTGCTCGATCACGCGCGGGCCGGCGAAGCCGATCAGCGCCTGCGGCTCGGCGATGTTGATGTCGCCGAGCATCGCGAACGATGCCGACACGCCCCCGGTGGTGGGATGGGTCAGCACCGAAATATACGGCAGGCCAGCAGCGCGCAGCTTGCCCAGCGCCGCAGAGGTCTTGGCCATCTGCATCAACGAGAACAGACCTTCCTGCATGCGCGCGCCGCCGCTGGCGGAGAAGCAGATGTAGGGTGCACCGATCTCCAGCGCGGTTTCCGCGGCCAGCGCGAAACGCTCGCCGACCACCGAACCCATCGAGCCACCCATGAAGGCGAAATCGAACGAGGACGCGACCAGCGGACGGCCTTTGAGCAGGCCGCGCATGGCGATCAGCGCATCGTACTCACCGGTATTCTTCTGCGCGATCTTGATGCGCTCGGCGTACTTTTTCTGGTCCTTGAACTTCAACAGATCGTTCGGGCCCAGCCGGGCGGCGATCTCGGTCATGCTGTCGGCGTCGAACAGCGAAGCCAGCCGCGCGCGCGCGCGGATCGCCATGTGGTGCCCGCAGTTGGGGCAGACCTCCAGGTTCTTTTCCAGCTCCGGGCCATAGAGCGCGCTGCCGCAGCTGCTGCACTTCTCCCACAGGCCTTCGGGGACGCTGCGCTTCTTGTTGGGGACGTTGTCGGTGCGGATGCCCGACGGCATCAACTTGCTGAGCCAACTCATGCGGGTTGCTACTTCCGTTCAGGGCGGCCCGAAGGCCGCAAAGGCCGACAGTCTAGCTCAGCCCTTCCCCACCCGTGCACCCCCAAAAACCGTGCCCCAGCGTACGTTTGCAGCAAAACCACGCCATCCACCACCCCGCCGCCATGATCCGCCGACCATGGGTCGGCGCTACCAAGGCCACCAGCAACCTGTCGAAGGTGGGGCGGGGTGGCTGTGCAGGACCGTCTGTTGCCATGGATGGCAACAGCGAGCCCCCCAAGGACGGGTTTACGGCGTGTCCTGCACAGCCGCCCCGCCCCGCCCCCCGCCAGCCCTGCAGAAGCGTCAAGCGTCCAGCGCCTGCCGCAGCGGCGCCAGGAACGCCCCCGCCGCCTGCACCGCTTCATCCACCGTGGTCGCCTGCGCCAACACCGACACCAACGCACTGCCCACCACCACGCCATCGGCCTGGCGCGCCATCGACGCCGCACTGGGCGCATCCTTGATCCCGAACCCGGCCACCACCGGCACGCTGGCCCGGTTGCGCAGCGCCTGCAGGCGGGCGCCCGCCGCATCATGGTCGAGCAGGTCCGATGCCCCGGTAACACCGGCGAAACTCACGTAATACAGATAACCGCGTGCCAGGCCCAGCAGCGTATCGGCACGTGCATCGCTGGTGGTCGGCGAGGCCAGCAGCACCAGCGCCAAGCCCGCCGCGTCGAACGCTTCATTGGCCTCCGCCGCTTCTTCCGGCGGCAGGTCCACCAGCAGGATCCCATCCACGCCAGCGGCAACCGCCTCGGTGGCGAAGCGGACATAACCGTGGATCTCAACCGGATTCAGGTAGCCCATCAGCACCACCGGCGTTTCAGTGTCGCGGTGGCGGAATCCAGCGACCGCCTGCAGCACGTAGCGCAGCCCGGCACCCCGCGCCAGCGCGCGCTCGGAACTGCGCTGGATGGTCGGGCCATCGGCCATCGGATCGGAAAACGGCACGCCCAGTTCCAGCACGTCGGCGCCGGCCTGGACCAGCGCGTGCATCACCGGGACGGTGGCCTCCAGCGATGGATCGCCGGCGGTGATGAAGGGAATCAGCGCCTTGCGCTGCGCATCACGCAGCCGCTGGAAACGGGCATCAAGTCGGGATACAGGCATTTCAGGCACGTCCTTCAATCAATACAGGGATGGCAGACATCACAGGATCAGGCCTTCGCGCGCGGCGATGGTGTGCACGTCCTTGTCACCGCGGCCGGACAGGTTGCACAGCACCAGCTGGTCGCGCGGGCGCTCACCGGCCAGCTTGATCGCCTGCGCCAGCGCATGGCTGGACTCCAGCGCCGCCAGGATGCCCTCGGTGCGCGACAGCAGGTGGAAGGCCTGCAGGGCCTCCTCATCGGTGATGCCCAGGTACGTGGCGCGGCCACTGTCGGCCAGGAACGCGTGCTCCGGCCCGACACCCGGGTAATCCAGGCCAGCGGACACCGAGTGGGTCTCGATGATCTGGCCATCGTCATCGCACAGCACATAGGTGCGGTTGCCGTGCAGCACGCCGGGGCGGCCTGCCGCGATGGAGGCGGCATGGCGCCCGGTCTCGATGCCGTCACCGGCCGCTTCGGCGCCGAATATCTGCACCTCACGATCATTCAGGAACGCATGGAACAGGCCGATGGCATTGCTGCCGCCCCCCACGCAGGCGGTGATCGCATCGGGCAGGCGGCCGTATTCCAGCAGCATCTGTTCGCGTGCTTCACGGCCGACGATGGCATTGAAGTCACGCACCATGCGCGGATACGGATCCGGGCCTGCCACGGTGCCGATGATGTAGAAGGTGTCCTGCACGTTGGTGACCCAGTCGCGCATCGCTTCGTTGAGGGCATCCTTCAGCGTCGCCGAACCCGACGTCACCGGCACCACGGTCGCGCCCAGCAGCTTCATCCGATAGACGTTGATCTTCTGCCGTTCGATGTCGGTGGCGCCCATGTACACCACGCATTCCAGGCCCAGGCGTGCGGCAACCGTCGCGCTGGCCACGCCGTGCTGGCCGGCGCCGGTCTCGGCGATGATGCGCTTCTTGCCCATCCGCGAGGCCAGCAGCGCCTGGCCGATGGTGTTGTTGATCTTGTGCGCGCCGGTGTGGTTCAGGTCCTCGCGCTTGAGCAGGATCTGCGCACCGCCAACGTGGTCGCTGAGCCGCCGCGCATGGTAGATCGGGCTGGGACGGCCCACGTAATGGGCCAGGTCGTGGTCGTATTCGGCGATGAAGGCGGGATCTTTGCGCGCCTGGTCGTAGGCTGCGGCAAGCTCCTGCAGCGGTCCGACCAGGGTCTCGGCGACGAAGCTGCCACCGTAACGCCCGAAGTGCCCGTTGGCATCGGGATAGGCATGGAAATCAGGAATCGGGGGGAGCGACATGAGGGCAACCGGGTCGAGCAGGTGGACCGCCACTCTAGCGCACGGGTTGTACCGGGAATATCGATATTTCAGCCACATCATGTCAGTATTTCTCACATGACGACGCGCCCGCTGCCCGCCCTCAACGCCCTGCGCGCCTTTGAAGCGACGGCCCGGCTGGGTGGCGTGGGACGCGCAGCGCAGGCCCTGCATGTCACCCACGGCGCGGTCAGCCGCCAGATCAAGCTGCTCGAGGCCGATCTCGGCCTGGCGTTGTTCGAGCGCGACGGCCGCGGCCTGCGCTTGACCGCCAGCGGCCAGACCCTGCAGGCCGCCTGCAAGGATGCGTTTGGACGCTTGCACGCCGCAGTGGACCAGCTGCATCGCCCGGCCCTGCACGACGCCCTGGTGCTGGGCTGCAGCAGCAGCGTGCTGGCGCGCTGGATGATCCCGCGCTTGCCGCGGCTGCAGGCCGCCCTGCCCGCGCTCAACGTGCACTGGTCGGCGCTGGATGGCAGCTTCAGCGAAGCCCAGGCACGGCTGGATGCGGTGCTGCTGCTGGCTGAACCGCCGTGGCCGAACGGCTGGCAGGTGATCGAGCTGGCACCGGAACGGGTCGGCGCGGTGCTCTCCCCACAGCATCCGGCGGCGGCCCGACTGCAGGGTCGGCCGGCGTCCGCATTACTGCCAGAGGAACTGCTGCATACCACCTCGCGGCCACAGGCATGGCCGGCCTGGGCCGCTGCGCATGCACTGGACGCGCGCGCACTAAGGCCGGGACAGGGCTTCGAACACCTGTACTACCTGCTGGAAGCGGCGGTGGCGGGACTGGGCGTGGCGATCGCGCCGGAGCCCCTGGTTGCCGATGACGTAGCGGGCGGGCGACTGATCGCGCCGTGGGGATTCACCGCCACCGCCGGCGCCTGGGTGCTGGCGCGGCACGCCGCGCGTGCGGATCCGCGTGTGGATGCATTGGTGGCCTGGCTGAAGGCCGAACTTGCTGATCGGTGAACCGGCAGCAGGGTGCGCTCAATCGAGACTGGCGCAGTCCGCGCGACGGACTTCTTCAACGAACTTGCGCATCAGGTAACCGTCCTTGATGCCCGGCTCGGATTCGATCCCGCTGGACACATCCACGCCCCACGGCAGCGTCGCCACGGCCGCGTCGAAGATGTTTTCCGGGGTCAGCCCGCCGGCGAGCAGGAAGGGTCGGTGCAGGCCGCTGGGGATGCGCGTCCAGTCAAAGGCAACGCCGGTCCCGCCGCCGCCACCCGGCGCATGGCTGTCGAACAGGAAGCCGGCCGCGCTGGGGTAGCGCAGCTGCAGGGTGCGCGCGTTGACCTCTTCGCGGCCACCCATCGCGATGGCCTTCAGGTAGGGCATGTTGAAGCCGCGGCAGAAACCCTCGTCTTCATCGCCATGGAACTGCAGCAGCGTAGGACGCACGGTGCGCAGCACTTCGCGCACTTCCTCGCGCGTGTTGTCACGGAACAGGGCCACCACATCGACCATCGGCGCGATCGCCTGGCGCATCGCACGTGCTTCGGCGGGTGCCACGCGGCGCTTGCTCTCGCGGGCGAAGATGAAGCCCACCGCATCCACGCCGAGCTCGCCGGCCAGGCGGACATCGCCGGCGCGGGTCATGCCACAGAACTTGATGCGGGTACGGTAGTAGGAGCGGCTCATAGGGTGACCTCGGCAGGCAGTTGCCAGTTGTCGGGGTACAACGGGCCCAGGAACACCAGGCCCTGAGGGGGTGCAGTGGGCCCGGCAACAGTACGGTCCTGGCCGGCCAGCAGCTCACCGATCCACTCGACCGGACGCTCCCCGCTGCCCACCAGGATCAGCGAACCCACGATATTGCGAACCATGTGATGAAGGAATGCATTGGCCTGCACCGACACTTCGATCACCTCCTCATTGCGCAGCACGCTGACCGACTGCATCTGGCGACGCGCGTGCAACGCTTCGCACTGGATGCTGCGGAACGCGCTGAAGTCGTTTTCGCCAAGCAGCGCCTGCCCAGCCTGGTGCATCAGGCCGGCATCCAGCGGGCGCCGTTCCCAGCTGAGCGTCTGCCGCTGCAGCGCCGGTCGTATCGAACGGTTCAACAGACGGTAGCGATAGCGTCGTGCGCGCGCGGAAAAGCGCGCATGGAAGTCATCGGCGACCGGCGTGCACCAGCGCACCGCGATCGACCTGGGCAGCCGCGCGGTAGTGCCCAGGGTCCAGCCGCGCGGATCACGCACGGCATCGGTATCGAAATGCACGACCTGGCACTGACCATGCACGCCTGCATCGGTACGGCCGGCGCAGACCACGCGCACCGGCGAATCGGCGACCGAAGACAGCGCCTTTTCCAGGCTGGCCTGCACGCTCGGGCCGGCTTCGCCGAGGTTCTGCCAGCCCTTGTAATCGCTGCCGTCGTACTCCACGCCCAAGGCGTAACGCATGCTGCTTCCTCTGAATCTCTGAAAAGACGCCAAGCCGGCCGCCGCTGCCGGCGTCAGCCGGCTGGATCGCGCTCGGACCATACCGCCAGCGCGTTGCCGCCGGGCTCGCGGAAGTGGAACCGGCTGCCTCCCGGAAACGAGAAGACCGGCTTGAGCAGCTCACCGCCCGCAGCGAGGATCGCCTCGATCACCGGCTGCAGCTGCTCGGCATACAGCACCACCAGGGGCGCGCCTGCGGTGTCGGTGGACACCGGTGCGGCACGATAGAAGCCGCCCTGCAGCCGCCCGTCGTCGAAGGCGGTGTAGTCCGGGCCGTAATCCTGGAACTGCCAACCGAACACGGCCTGGAAGAACGCGCGACTCGCCGCCGGATCCTGCGAAGCGAATTCGATGTAGTCGATGCGATGGTCGCGTTGCATGGTCGATACTCCGTACAGCCCTGGGGTCAGCCGAGGCGCGCCAACAGCTCGCGCGCCTGCGCCTGCAGATGTGGATCATCGCTGCGGGCCACCTCTTCCAGCAGTGAGCGCGCAGTCTGCGCATCGCCCAGGTCCAGATAGGCGATGGCCAGTTCGAGGCGGTCATGGCCACCGGCATGCGCTGGCGTGGCGGCGGCCGCGTCGGGGGCGTGCGCCGCTGCATCGTCCGATATCTCCGGCGCGGCCGGCGCATCGCCGGCGGGAAGCTCGAAGACGCCGCGGAAGGCGTCCTGCTGCTCGGCATGGCGGGCGTAGGCGGGCACCGGGTCAACCACCGGTTCGGGCTCCAGGAAAGGTTCCGTGGCAGCCGGCGCCGCGGTCGAAACGCTTACCGGTGTTTCCAGATCGAAATGCACCGGCGCTTGGCCGGCAATCCCGGTGCCGGTGTCGGTGTCGGCGTCGGCCTGCTCCCGAGGATCCTGCTCCCAACCCGCGCGCTCGGCCAGCACGTCCAGCCCGGCACCGGCCGGGACGGCCGCCGACAGCGCACTGTCGTCGTGGTCGTCACGGCGCAGCGGCGGCAGGGGCGAGGGTTTACGGCGACGCGACAGCCACCAGCCCACGGCCACCAGCAGCAACAAGGGCAGCGCCAGCCAGAACCATGGGCCACTGGACGCCTGCTGCGGGGTCTCTGCCAAGCGCGCCTGTGCGGCCGCGATCTCGGTGTCCTTCAGGCTGACCAGCGCCTGCTGCTGCGCTTTCAGCTTTTCCAGATCCGCGACGCGTTGCTTGAGTTCATCGATTTCGGCATCGCGCGTGGCGACGTCTTCCCTTGCCTGACGCAGTTGTTCGTTGCCGAGCATGTCACCCTCGTTGCCATCACCGGTGCCGGTGGTTGAGCCAGCCGTGGCAGCGGCAGCCGCCACCGCCGGAGCGATTTCAAGACGCGCGCCGCTGCTGCGGGCCGCCGCTGCGGCGGGAGCCGGCGTGGCGGCCGCAACGCTGGAATCGGCTGCTGCAGGCTGCGGAAGGGTGCGCGACTGCCGCCATTGCGCAGCGTGCTCCCTCACCATCGCTGCCGCCTCGCTGCCATCAACGGCGGCCAGAGAGGCCGCATCGGGCACGCGCAGTACCGCACCCTGCTTGAGCAGGTTGATGTTGCCGCGGATGAAGGCTTCTGGATTGGCCCGCAGCAGGGCGATCATCGCTCGCTCGCGGCTGATCTGCTGGCCGACGGCCAGCGACTGTGCAATCTGCGAAAGGGTCTGCCCCTGCCGCACCGCGATATCACCGGCAGCGCCGGTGGCCTCGGGCACCGGCGCGCGTGGTGAAGCCGTGTTGGCGGTGCGCGCCGCAGGTGCAGGCGCAGGGGCAGCGCCTGCAGTCGACGTTTCAGGCGGCAACTGCGCCGGTACGGCCTGCGGCTCACGGATGATCGCATTGGACATCGCGCCGGCCGGCGCCTCGATCTCCGGCTCGCTCAGTGCAACCGCGCTTGTCGGTGCATCCATGAGCGCCGAGTATTCGCGCACCAGCCTGCCCTGGCCCCAGTCGGCCTCGATCAGGAACGCCAGCGCGGGGGTTTCCACCGGCGAAGCCGAGGTGACGCGCACCACCGCCCGTCCCTGTGCGGTACGGGTGAGTTCGAACTGCAGTTCACTGACCAGGCCGGTCGGGCGCTGCAGGCCCACCCGTTCGAACGTCACCGGCGAAGCCAGCCCGACCCGCAGGTTCTGCAGTTCGGACGGATCAGCGGAAATGATCGGAATTTCAGCTACCAGCGGCTGCCCGGGACGGGACAGCACACGGATGTCACCCAGCCCCAGCGCCATCGCCGAGCTGCTGGCGAGCGCCAACAGGAGGGTGGAAAGATACTTGAGCGGTCGCATGACGCCGCGGGCCCCGTTGTTCATGGCGGCCAATATAACGGCTGGCCGCCACAAAGTGGGGGGTCGTGACCGGCACGCCCCCCCCCGCCCTGCTCAACGCGGTTCGGCGGCGACCAGCTCGGCCAACTGCACCGCATTGAGTGCAGCGCCCTTGCGGATGTTGTCCGAGACGATCCACAGGTTCAGGCCGCGCGGGTGCGAAAGGTCTTCGCGGATGCGGCCGACGTATACCGCATCGGTACCGGATGCATGGGTGACCGGGGTCGGGTAGCCGCCCGCCTCGTGGCGATCCACCACTTCCACGCCCGGCGACTGCGAAAGCAGTTCACGCGCCTCGGCGGCGGTGACCTTGTCGCGGGTTTCGATCGCCACCGCTTCGGAGTGGCCATAGAACACCGGCACGCGCACCGCCGTGGGATTCACCAGGATGCTGCTGTCGCCGAGGATCTTCTGGGTTTCCCAGACCAGCTTCATTTCTTCCTTGGTGAAGCCGTTTTCCAGGAAGTCGTCGATGTGCGGGATCAGGTTGAAGGCGATCTGCACCGGGAAACGCTGCGGGTCGATCTCCTGGAAGCTGAGCAGCTGGCCGGTCTGCTTGCCCAGCTCTTCCAGCGCCGAACGCCCGCCGCCGGACACCGACTGGTAAGTGGCCACGTTGATCCGCTCGATGCCGTAACGGCGATGCAGCGGCGCCAGTGTCACCAGCATCTGCATGGTGGAGCAGTTGGGGTTGGCGATGATGCCGCGCGGACGGTTGGCGACCTGGTCTGGATTGACTTCCGATACCACCAGCGGCACGTCGTCGTCGTAGCGGAAGGCCGACGAATTGTCGATCACCACCGCACCGGCAGCGGCGAACTTCGGCGCGTACTCCTTGGACACGCTGCCACCGGCGGAGAACAACGCGATGTCCACGCCGGTCGGATCGAAGTCGGCGAGGTCCTTGATGATGTGCTTCTGGCCGTTGAACTCGACTTCACCACCGGCCGAGCGCGAGGAGGCGAGCAGGGTCAGCGTGCCGACCGGGAAGTCGCGCTCGGCCAGGATCGACAGCATGGTTTCGCCGACCGCACCGGTGGCGCCGACGACGGCGACATGGAAGGAACGTTGTTCGGTACTCATGTGGAAATTCTCAAAAAAAGTAGGGGATTCACGCAATGCGGCCGGGTTCGGGGAACCTCCTCGTGCAGGCGCGGAGGCTCCCTATCGTTTTTTGCTTTTATCGCCCGAAGCAGCGCGCGCGGCCAGCGCCGCATCGGCATTGATCGCGCTTGGCATGCGCGTCGCTTCACCGGCCACGCACAGTGCGGCCAGCAGGTTGTCCGCCGCCAGCTGCACCATCGCCTTGCGCGTGCCCAGCGAGGCGCTGCCGATATGCGGGGTCAGCACCACGTTGCGCAGCGCCAGCAGCTCCGGGCGCACCTGCGGCTCGCCTTCGTAGACGTCCAGCCCGGCCGCTGCCAGCCGGCCGTGGGCCAGTGCATCGGCCAGCGCCAGCTCGTCGACGATTCCGCCGCGGGCGATGTTCACCAGCGTCGCGGTGGGCTTCATCTTCGCCAGCGCGGTCGCGTCGATCAGGTGATGCGAGGCTGCCGTGTACGGCAGCACCAGCACCAGGTGGTCACTCTGCGCCAGCAGGTCATCCAACTCGGCGTACTGCGCGCCCACGTCCGCTTCGGTCGCAGCTGGAAGCCGCGAGCGGTTGTGGTACAGCACGCGCATGCCGAAGCCGTGCGCGCCGCGGCGGGCGATGCCCTGGCCGATGCGGCCCATGCCCAGGATGCCCAGCGTGCTGCCATGGATGTCCGCGCCCAGCATGGTCTGGAACGACCACTGGCCCCACTGGCCGTCGCGCAGCCAGCGTTCGGATTCGGTGATCCGGCGCGCGGCGGCCATCAACAGGGCAAAGCCCATGTCCGCGGTGGTTTCGGTCAGCACGTCCGGGGTGTTGCTGGCCAGGATGCCGGCCGCACTCAGCGCATCGACATCCAGGTTGTTGTAGCCCACGCCGACATTGGCGATCACCTGCAGGCGATCGGCATCGACCAGCTGTGCCGCGCCGATACGCTCGTTGAGGGTGATGATGGCACCGTCGACGCCTGCCAGCCGCTCTGCCAGCTGTTCCGGCGTCCACACGGTCACCTCGTCGGTGGTGATCAGTTCCACCTGCGCACGCAGCGGCTCGATCACCGCATCGATGAGCGGCTGGCTGACCCAGACGACGGGGCGCGCATCAGCCATCCATGTGGCCCGGGATGCGCGGGGTGATGCTGCCGACATCGCCGCACTGCGCACGGTGGCGCAGCGCCTGGTCCATCAGCACCAGCGCCATCATCGCCTCGGCGATCGGTGCGGCGCGGATGCCCACGCACGGGTCATGGCGACCGGTGGTGACTACTTCGATGACCTTGCCTTCGCTGTCCAGCGAGGCGCCCGGAAGGCGCAGGCTGGAGGTGGGCTTGAGCACGATCGATGCCGTCACCGGCTGCCCGGTGGAAATGCCGCCGAGGATGCCGCCGGCATGGTTGCTGGCAAATCCCTGCGGGGTCAGCAGGTCACGGTGCTCGGTGCCCTTCTGCGCGGCGCTGGCGAAGCCATCCCCGATCTCCACGCCCTTCACCGCATTGATGCTCATCAACGCCGAGGCCAGCTCGCCATCCAGCTTGCCGTAGATCGGTTCACCCCAGCCCGGCGGTACGTTGTCGGCCACCACGTCCACGCGCGCACCGACCGAATCGCCGGACTTGCGCAGCGCATCCATGTAGGACTCCAGTTCCGGCACCTGCGCGGCGTCGGGCCAGAAGAACGGATTATCTTCCACCGCAGACCAGTGGAAAGCACGCGGGGTGATCTCGCCCAGCTGGGACAGGTAGCCACGCACGGTCACCCCGAAGCGCTCGGCCAGCCACTTCTTGGCGACCACGCCGGCCGCCACGCGCATCGTGGTTTCGCGCGCCGAAGAGCGGCCGCCACCGCGTGGATCGCGGATGCCGTACTTGTGCCAGTAGCTGTAGTCGGCATGGCCGGGGCGGAACTGCTGGCCGATGTTGGCGTAATCCTTGCTGCGCTGATCGGTATTGCGGATCAGCAGGGCGATCGGGGTGCCGGTGGTCAGCCCCTCGTACATACCTGACAGGATCTCGACCTCATCGGCCTCGCGGCGCGCGGACGTATGCCGGCTCTTGCCGGTGGCGCGTCGCTGCAGGTCGTGGGCGAATTCGGCCGCATCCAGCGCCAACCCCGGCGGGCAGCCGTCGATCACGCAGCCGATGGCCGGACCGTGCGACTCGCCGAAGGTGGTGACGGTGAACAGCTTGCCGAACGAATTGGAACTCACGGCCGCTGTGCCGCCAGTTCGGTGATGCGTGCACTGTGGGCGATCAGTTCACGGCATTCCACCGCGAAGATGCCCATCTGGCCGACCTTGAACTCCACCCAGGCGAAGTCGACTTCCGGCAGCAGCTTGACCAGGTGCTGTTCGGATTCGCCCACTTCGCAGATCAGCAGGCCGTCTTCGCTCAGGTGCAGCGGCGCATCGCGCAGGATCTTCAACACCAGGTCCAGGCCATCGTCGCCGGCGCGCAGGCCCATTTCAGGCTCGTAGGAGTACTCCTGCGGGAGTGCGTCGGTTTCGTCATTGGTGACATACGGCGGGTTGGTCACGATCAGGTCGTAATGACGTCCGGCCAGGCCGGTGAACAGGTCCGACTTCAGCAGGGTCACGTTGTGCGCCTGCAGGCGGTCCTTGTTCTCATGGGCCAGCGACAGGGCATCATCGCTCAGGTCCACGCCGTCCACTTCCCAGTTCGGGTAGTAATGGCCCATGGCGATGGCGATGCAGCCCGAACCGGTGCACAGGTCCAGCGCGCGGTCCACGTGGCGGCCAGCCAGCCACGGCTCGAAGCCGGTTTCGATCAGCTCGGCGATCGGCGAGCGCGGGACCAGCGCACGGCTGTCGCTCTTGAAGCTCAGCCCGGCAAACCACGCCTCGCCGGTCAGGTAGGCGGCCGGCACGCGCTCGTCGATACGACGTTCGAACAGCGCCAGCACTTCCTGCTTTTCCGACTGCAGCAGGCGCGCCTGCCCGTACGCCGGACCGAGGTCGTGCGGCAGGTGCAGGCCGTGCAGCACCAGCTGGGTCGCTTCATCCAGCGCATTGTCGTAGCTGTGCCCGAAGGTCAGCCCCGCGGCGTTGAAACGGCTGGTGCCGTAGCGGATCAGGTCGATGATCGTGTGGAGTTCGGCGGCCGGTTCGGCGGTCATGGCGGTACGACGGGTAGATTGGCCCCCGATTATAGGGTCTGGCGCCTGCCTCGGCATCCGTTGCAGGGGAAACCGCCGCCCCGCTGCCGTTATGATGGGGGCCGATCCCTCGGCAGCGCAGGCCCTCATGTTCAATCGCAACGTCGGCATCATCCTGCTGATCGCCCTGGCCGCGGGCCTGGGCCTGCTTGCCGCGCAGAAGGTGTTCGCGCCCAAGGCGCCCACCGGCCAGCCCGCCACCGAAGCGATCACGTTCTATCCCCAGCCGCGACCGCTGCCGGACTTCAACCTGGCCCAGGCCGACGGCACCCGGCTCATCCCCGGCGAGCTGAAGGGACACTGGACCCTGGTGTTCCTGGGCTTCACGTTCTGCCCGGATGTCTGTCCCACCACCCTGCTGGAACTGGCGGGGGCGCAGAAGCAGTGGGAAGCAGTGCCTGAGACCCTGCGCCCGCGCGTGCTGTTCGTGTCGGTGGACCCGGAGCGCGACAGTGCCACCCGGCTCGGCGAGTACGTCCACGCCTTCAACAAGGACACCCTGGCCGCCACTGGCGACGTGCCGTCGCTGGAAAAATTCGCGACCTCGCTGGGCCTGGTGTTCCAGAAGGTGCCCGGCAAGACCTTCGAGGAGAACCCCGAGGACTACACGATGGAACACTCGGCCACGCTCGCCGTGCTGGATGCCGAAGGCCGGCTGGCCGGCATCATCCGCCCCCCGTTCAATGCGCCGGCCATCGCCCGCGACCTGCAGAAGCTGACCGAGAAATCCGCCCCATGAGCTTGATGACCACCCTGAGCTACGCCCTTCCCCACCGCCTGTTGTCTTCGATGGCGCGTGCGCTGGCGTACTCGGACAACCCGCGCGTAGCGCAGTGGTTGATCGACACCGTCACCGCGAAGTTCGGGGTGAACCTGGGCGAGGCCGCCGACCCGGACCCGCGCAGCTACAGGACGTTCAACCAGTTCTTCACCCGGGCATTGAAACCCGGCGCGCGCGTGGCCGATGCCGACCCGCGCAACCTGGTGATGCCTGCGGACGGCCGCATCAGCCAGCTCGGCCGCATCGAAGATGGAAGCATCTTCCAGGCCAAGGGCCAGTCGTTCACCGCGGCCGAACTGCTCGGCAGCGCCGAGGATGCGAAGCCGTTCAATGACGGCCTGTTCGCCACGGTGTACCTGTCGCCCAAGGACTACCACCGCGTGCACATGCCGTGGACCGGCACCCTGCGCGAAACCGTGCACGTACCGGGTCGATTGTTCAGTGTGGGCCCGGCGGCGGTCAGCAGGGTGCCCGGGCTGTTCGCACGCAACGAGCGGCTGGTCTGCCATTTCGATACCAGCTTCGGCCCGATGGTCAGCGTGATGGTCGGTGCGCTGCTGGTGTCCGGCGTGGAGACCGTCTGGAGTGGCGAGGAGATCCCGCATTACGGTGATCGCATCACGCGCAAGGATTACCGCGGCCAGGGCATCACGCTGGAGCGCTTCGCGGAAATGGCGCGTTTCAACTATGGCTCCACGGTGATCGTCCTGCTGCCGCCCGGCGTGGCCGATTTCGCCCCGCACCTGGATGCCGAACACGCGGTGCAGCTGGGGCAGGCACTGGCCACGCTGCGCTGATCCGGGCGGTCTGGCGCTGCCGCTTCGGTAGCGCCAGGTCTTGCCCGGCGAGCGCAGCGGGAAGCAACAGCGTGACGACCAACGGTCGTCACCCACCGAAGGCGGGAGCTGACGACCAACGGTCGTCACCCACCGAAGGCAGGAGCCGACGGCCAGCGGTCGTCACCTACTGAAGGCAGGAGCCGACGGCCAGCGGCCGTCACTACCGGGACCAGGCAGCGAGCGCAGCGGCGACAGCGCTGGGGATAGAATGCGGCCATGACTGAATTCATTCCGCCCGGCACGCTGTTCCACGCCCTGCCCTCGCCTTTCCCGTTCAAACGCGGCGGCGAGCTGATCGATGGTCGCGTGGCGTATGAAACCTGGGGAACGCTGGATGCCGACGCCGGAAATGCGATCCTGATCGTCACCGGGCTCTCGCCCGACGCGCACGCCGCCAGCAACGCTGCCAACCCTGCCGCTGGCTGGTGGGAAGGCATGGTAGGCCCGGGCAAGCCGATCGATACCGAGCGCTGGTTCGTCATCTGCGTCAACTCGCTGGGCAGCTGCAAGGGTTCCACCGGGCCGGCGAGCATCAACGCGGCGACCGGCGAGCCCTATCGCCTGACCTTCCCTGAGTTGTCGGTCGAAGACGGCGCACGCGCGTCTGTGGAGGTGGTGCGCGCGCTGGGCATCACGCAGCTGGCCTGCCTGGTCGGCAACTCGATGGGTGGGATGACCGCGTTGGCGTTGTTGCTGCTGCATCCGGGCATCGCGCGCAGCCACGTCAACATTTCAGGCAGTGCCCAGGCCCTGCCGTTTTCCATCGCCATCCGCTCGCTGCAGCGCGAAGCCATCCGCCTTGATCCGCAGTGGAACGGGGGACAGTACGATGACGATCACTATCCCGAATCGGGCATGCGCATGGCACGCAAGCTGGGGGTGATCACCTACCGCTCGGCGCTGGAGTGGGATGGTCGCTTCGGTCGCGTGCGGCTGGATTCGGATCAGGCCGACGACGATCCGTTCGGGCTGGAATTCCAGGTCGAAAGCTACCTGGAAGGCCACGCACGTCGCTTCGTCCGCTTCTTCGATCCCAACTGCTATCTGTACCTCAGCCGCTCGATGGACTGGTTCGACCTCGCCGACCAGGGTGATGGCGATGTACTGGCCGGCCTGGCCCGGATCAAGGTGGAGAAAGCACTGGCCATCGGGGCGAACACCGACATCCTGTTCCCGGTGCAGCAGCAGCAGCAGATCGCCGACGGGCTGCGCGCGGGCGGTGCCGAAGCGCGCTTCATCGGTCTGGATTCGCCGCAGGGACACGACGCGTTCCTGGTCGATTTCGACCGTTTCGGTCCTGCGGTGCGTGGCTTTCTCGGCGAACTGTGAGTCGTCGCGCCACGCCACGCAAGCGCGCAAAGGCCACGGCCGATGCACCCGCACTGAGCCCGCGGACCGCCCTGGCGCTGCTGGTGGCGGGGATGCTGCTGGGCTGCACGGTGGCCGGCTGGCTGCCGGCCTGGCTGGCTGGCTGGATGCTGCTGGCCAGCGTGTGGACCTTCGCCCTCTATTGGCGCGACAAGCGCGCGGCGACCCGCGCCCAGCAGCGCACGCCGGAGCGCACGCTGCAGGTGCTTGCGCTGCTGGGGGGCTGGCCGGGCGCCCTGTTTGCCCAGTCGCTGTTGCGCCACAAGAACCGGAAAGTTTCTTTCCAGCAGGTGTTCTGGATCTGCGTGGTGGCAAACGCAGCGTGCACCATGGCGCTGCTGCGCGCGTTCGCTTGACGTGCCGGGTAGTGCCTACGGCACGACGTTGTTGAAGTACTGTTTTACCTGCGGCCAGATCAGGTCGATCCTCGCCCCGGAATTGGTGCAGTTGCCCCAACTGAGGTGATGAAGTGCGACCACCCGGTTGCTGGCACGCCCGATGACAGGCGAGCCGGAGCTTCCGCCCTCGGTGTCGCAGCTGTAGCTGGCATCGCGCCCGCTGTTCGCGGTGGTGCTGATGAGCGTGCAACGCCCCCCAGCCTGCGTGTCGCTGGTGACCGACACCTCTTTCAGGCGACCGCCAGGATGCTGCGGGACGAAGATCTCCTGCCCGGGCCGCGCGGTGCCGACCTCCAGACCGAGGTGGCCAAAGCGTGCGATGTTCGCGAACTGGTTGACCGTGAACAGGCTGTAGTCGAGTGCGGCGTCGGTTTTCAGCAAGTTGGCGCCACTCACTTTCGTCACCGCCGCTGCGGCCCCGCTGCCACACTGCGCTGCCTCATGGTTGAACCAGACCTCCGTGGAGGCGACCCCTGCGGCGCTGTTGAAGCAGTGATTGTTGGTGAAGAGCCGGTTGTCGCTGCCCACCCGCCACGCGGTGCACAGAGAGCGTCCACCGATCAGCAATCGTGCCACCGGCCTGGCTGCGTTGTACGCCTGGCGGTCATTGCCTGCCAGGCACGCGACCGGCTGCAGGTCACGGGCGCCGCAGATCGCGCGCGTCACTGCGGTCGCGCCCTTCGCGGAGCTGGGCGCAGCGGCCCGGGCAACCTGGTCAAGCGGCAATCCTTCGTCATAGTGCGCGACCTGCACGCCGCGATGGCTGTCCCACGGCTCTTGCGCCGTGCCGGTGAGGCGCAGGATGGCGGTGTCGCCGTGGATGGACATCGCACCGAACCGGGAGCGACCGTCCTCATCCAGGGCGGCGTCCACCGTGTGGGCATCACGCGCTGGCTGCTGTAACGGTGGACTTCGGATCCGTCCGGGCTGGAAACCTCAAGCGTTACCCCCCGCGGCAGATCGAACTGGCCCAGATGGACCTTGATGTAGGTGGCATCCTGTGCCGACACGACGATGGGCGTGGTTTCACCCGCATCGCGCCACGCCGAGGGCATCAGCCGCAGGTCCGTCGCGCGGGTGATTCCTGCGACAAGCGGCTCAGCTGCACTGGCAGCCACGGAAAGCGTTGAGCCCAGGGCCAGGACACAGCTCAGGCGACGGACGTGTGATGCTGCATGTTTCATTGCGCGCTCCGGGGAAAGGACACAGCTCGACTGTGCAGTGCTGCACCATGAAGCAACCTCGAGCAAACACCCGACGCCTGCCGGGCAGATGGCCCTGGCAGACATCGGAGTTCGCCGGGAAACGTCCTGTCATGGCATGCCGGCAAGCCGGTCCAGTGCCGCACGCAGGTTGGGCAGGGGGCCGATGTGGCCATTGTTGCCGACCTGTGGCGTACCGGTTTCCACCAGCAGGCTGCGCATCTGCAGCGGTGTGAGCGTCTTGCCGCGGGCCTTGGCCGCACCCGATACCGCAGCAACCGCCGAAGCCACGATCGGTCCCGCGCTGGAGGTACCGTTGAAGCGCTGCGTGTAGCCCGCATTGGGCCCACCGTTGTACAGGTCGCGGCCACCGGTGGTGGCCACGCAGCCGCCCCACCCCTGCAGGTTGACCCGGCGTCCATGGGTGGAGAAACCCAGCCGTGAGCGGGGTACGACGGCGTCCCTGCACCACGGCGTGGCCGCCGCGCCGCCGGCACCCGCCAGGATGGCGCCGGAGTCCGGCCGCCCCCGCGGGAAACCGGGACCAAAGCAGCCGGCGTCCAGGTTGACGTTGCCGTTCCCTGCGGTCTCCACCACGTGGATGCCACGCCTGACCGCGGAGACTACCGCATCGTAGATCGAGGGGATCCATTCCGGCGCTACGTAGCCGTTGCAGGGCGCCGGGCCGGGGAACTGCTGTTCGATCAGGATCACATCGCCCCGCCCCAGTCTCGCCGCCGCCAGCGCAACCGCGTTGGCTGCGTTGTAGCCGGTCTGTGGACTGGTGACATTGACGTAGTGCGGCGTGGCGCCACTGACCAGCCCGCGCACCCCGAAGCCGTTGTCATCGGCGATCATCTCGCCAAGCACCGATGTGCCGTGGTTGTTGTCGTTGAACGGATCGCTGATGCTGGCCCCCTGCCTGATCCAGGTTCCCGGCACGCGCAGTTTGGTCAGGTCCTCGTGCTGCCAGTTCCAGCTGTATTCGATGTCGACCACGCGTATGCCCGTTCCGTCGCCGCCCGGCACCGTGCGTGCGTGGACGGCATCGATACCGGACGCGGCAGCCAGCGCGTAGCCCTGTCGCTCAAGGAACAGCGGTGACGCCCACTGCGCCGTGGCGGGCGCTGGAGCGGCCGATGGCGGTGGCGCCGGCACCGATGCGGCGTAGGCGATTTCCACCGCGTCCATGCCGTTCAACAGGTCAATGATGACGGCCGCGTCCTGGCCCGGTTTCAGCTGCATGCGATACCACTGGCCCAGTGCGGGCAGGTCCACGCGATCGGATGTGTCGTGCAGGACATCGGCAGAGAACAGCGGGGTGACCCGCGATACCGGTCCGTCCGCTGCCGTCAACGCATCAAGCCCGGGCAATGCGCCGCTGCGCCGGGAGGTCCAGCCGGCCTCGCCTGGTGCCGTGCGGTCGGCATTGCGGAACTTCACTTCGATGAGATCCTGCGAGTAGCCAGGGCCGATGCGGGTCTGCCGTGGTTTTTCGATGGACCACGCCGGGTCATCGGTGCCGGCCTGCGCACCGGCGGCCGAGGGCGCCAGCAGGGAAAAGGCAGCGCTGGCGAAGAGGGCCTGGGACAAGGTCAGGCGCATGGAGATTCCTCCTGGGGACATTGGCGCGGAACGAAGCCCGCACACGCCACGGGGTGGCGCATCTCCAGTGTGCTGAACGCCCGGACGGCTTCCATCGGACAACGCTGCAGCGCCAGCTCCGGGAATCACCTGCCAGTGTCGGACTCAGCCGGGCTCCGCCGCGTGCAGCCGGCCGCCCTGCAGGCGGTACACCTGGTCCACTACGCCGGCAGGCAGCGGATCATGGGTGATGACCAGCAGGCTGCGTCCTTCAAGCAGCGCGGGCAGGTCGGCCAACAGGGCATGCGCGGCATCCACGTCCAAGCCTTCGGTGGGTTCGTCCAGTACCAGGATCGGGGCCTCGCGCAGCAGCGCGCGCGCCAGTGCCAGGCGGCGCGCCTGCCCCGCCGACAGCGTGGCGCCGTTCTCGCCGACCCAGCCCTGCAGGCCACCGACCGCACGTGCCCAGTCGCCCAGCCGCACCCGCTCCAGCACCGCCCATAACCTGGCGTCGCCGGCGTGGGGATCGCCCAGGCGAAGGTTGTCGGACACGCTGCCGGCGAATACCGGGGCGTGCTGCGGCAGCCACGCCAGCTGCCGGTGCCAGTCATCCTGCGCGTAATGGCGGATGTCGGTCCCGCCATGCGTGATGCGTCCGCTGCTCGGGTCATGCAGGCGCAGCAGCAGACTGGACAGCGTTGTCTTGCCACTGCCGCTGTCGCCACGGATCGCGATGCGCCGGCCCGGCTGCAGCAGCAGGTCCACGCCGTCCAGCACGCTGCGATCGCCGTCCTTCCAGGCGAACGAGACGCCTTCCCAGCACACCGCCGCCGCGGCCGTCGGCAGGGGCCGCGGCGATGCTGGCTCGTTGACCATCGGCGGCTGGTCGACGATGGCCTGCAGTCGGGACACCGACACCTGGCCGGACTGCAGTGCCTGCCAGGCCAGGCCCAGCCCGGCCCACAGCTCGATCATGGCCACGGTGAGAAACACCAGTCCGGCCGCCATGGGTGCATCGACGCGCCCTTGCTCATGCGACGAAAGCGCCAGCGCCAGCATCGCCAACAGCCCGCCACCGGTCACCACGCCGTGCAACGTGGTGCCAGCCAACAGGCGCCAGCGCCGACGACGATCACGCGCGCGCAGCTGGCGTGCGGCCACTTCCACCCGGCCCTGCCAGTGGTCCAGCGCATCCAGCGCCGCAAGGTCGGCGGCGCCTTCGATGCCTTCGAAGGAAAGATTGCGCAGCTGCGTGCGGTGCGCGGCGCGGTCGCGCTCTTCCCCTGCGCGTCCGCGCACGCCCAGCCACGGCACGCCCACGCCGACCAGCACCGCCATGGCCGCCAGCAACGCCGCTGCCTGCGGCAGGATCAGCCAGGCCGATCCGATGGCCACCAGGCTCAGGGCTGCCAGTGCGCACAGCGGCCCCAGCGCGCGCACGAACAGACCGTCCACCTCGGCGATATCGCCCAGCAACCGCGCCAGCAGTTCGCCCGTACGCGTGCTGCCCAGCCGCGCCGGTGCCAGGGGCAAGGCGCGGCGGAAGAACCACACCCGTGCATCGCGTGCGATACGCAACGTCACATCGTGGCCGACCAGCTTTTCAAAATAGCGCGACACGATGCGCGCCATGGTCAGGCCACGGATGCCGGCAGACGGTGAGAAGAAATTGAAACCGCTACCCAGTCCCGCCGCGCCCGCCAGCGCGGCCGCTGTCAGGAAGCCGCCGGAGAGCCCGAGCAGGGCCGTTCCAGCGAGCATCGTGGTCCATAACAGCAGTACCGTCAGCAGCAGGCGCGGCAGGTGCCGGGCGAACACCGCGCGCAGCGGATCGCGTTGTGCGGCGCTCATGCGCGCACCTGCCGCGGGTCGTGGTGCAGGTGGCCGTCGGGCAACCGCAACGTGCTGTCTGCCCAGGCGATGGCCGCAGGGCTGTGGGTGGCGATGATAACGCTGCGACCGCGCGCATGGATCGCCAACGCATGCAGCAGGGCCGCTTCGGTATGCGGATCCAGGAACGCGGTGGGTTCATCCAGCAGCATGATGCCGGGATTGCGCAGCAGCAGCCGGGCCAGCCCGATGCGCCGCGCCTCACCGCCGGACAAGCCGAATCCGCGCTCGCCGATCACCGTATCCAGTCCGTCGGGCAGGTGGTCGGCGAAGGCAAGCACCTGCGCGGCCTCGGCCGCGTGGCGCAGGGTGGCCAGGCTGGCGGTGGGATCGGCAAGGCGCAGGTTGTCGGCGATGCTGCCGTGGAACAGGTAGGGACGTTGGCCGGCGTAGCCGACCTCCACTCCGGGGCGCAGCATGAGACTGCCCTCGCGCGGCGGCAGCCAGCCGGCCAAGGCTTCCAGCAAGGTGCTTTTGCCGCTGCCGCTGGGGCCCACCACCGCCAGCCGCTGGTTGGATTCAAGCTGGAAACTGATGTCCTTCAGCACATCGTGACCGGCACCCAAGGGGCGCAGTACCAACCCGCGCGCCTGCAGCAGCGGAGCATGCGGTTGCAGCGGCTCGGCAGCCGCGCTGGCCAGTGGCCGCGCCGTAGCCAGCGCCGCAGCCGGCCCCGGCAGCGCTCCAAGCAGACGCTCGATCTCGGCGGCGGCGGCAAGGGCATTGGCACGATCATGGTAGTGCGCGGCCAGGCGGCGCAGCGGCGCATAGAACTCCGGTGCCAGCAGCAGGCAGAACAGGCCGGCCCCCAGCGTGGGCACCTGCGCGTGCAGGGACATCATGCCCAGGTAACTCAGCCCCAGGTACAGCGCCACCATCGCCACGCTGACCGATGCGAAGAACTCCAGCACGGTGGAGGACAGGAACGCGATCCGCAGCACTTTCATGGTGCGCTCGCGCACGCCCTCGGCCGCGTCGGCCACGCCCTCCAGTTCGGCCTCGCCGCGGCCGTACAGGCGCAGCAGGCCCAGGCCTTTGATGCGGTCGGCGAAGTGCCCGCTCATCCGCGCCAGTTCACCCAGTTGTGCGCGCCCGGCCGCCTCGGCACCCCAGCCCACCAGCATCATGAAGAACGGCACCAGCGGCGCGGTGGCGATGAAGATGATCGCCACCACCCAGTCCACCCAGGCCACCGCCAGGGCGATGATCAGCGGCACCACCACCACCTCGATGCGCACCGGCTGGAAGCCGCTGTAATAGTTTTCGATGGCATCGGCATGGGCCAGCATCACTTCGCCCAACTCGCCGCTGCGCTGTTGCCGCAGCCACAACGGCCCCTTGCCCAGCACGCAGGCGTAGGCGCGCTCGCGCAGCGCCAGTCGCGCTGCATCGGCCACGTCGCCGGCGCAGGCCTGGGTCACGCTGCCCAGCAGGGTGCGCAGCAACAGCACCACAGCGAGGGCAGCCAGCACCCACAGGCCATCGGCCAGCGGCGCACCCTCGAACAGCACGTGCTGGACCAGCCAGGCAATGGCGCCGGCCTGGGCCACCAGCAGCACCCCGGACACACTGATCGCGATGGCGGCCAGCCGGCGACGGCCGCTTGCCGCCGCTCCCAGCGTATCCAGCCAGTGCTGGCGGAGTCTGCGCTGCTGCGCCTCATGGCGCTGGGCTTGCCTCAGCTGGGTTTCGGTGTCCTGGCTCACGGTGGCTCGGCGGCAACGGTCTGGGGGCATTGTAGGCGCAGGTCCCGGCGCCCCTGCGGCGTACGGTCGCACGGACACTGCCGTTGGCATACGATCAGGGCGGGGATCCTTTTCTACATTGATCTGAATCAAGGCTGTTCGAAGTAGTCGGTCACATCATCGCACCACGTAGACCACCCTTCCCGCACCCCCACGGCACTATCCCACGAGGTAGCCAGGCCATGATTGATTCGACAGTCGTAGAACTGTCGCGGCTGCAGTTCGCCCTGACCGCGATGTACCACTTCCTCTTCGTCCCCCTCACCCTTGGCCTGTCCTTCATGGTGGCCATCATGGAGAGCGTGTACGTCATGACCCGCAAGCCGGTCTGGCGCCAGATGACCCTGTTCTGGGGCACGCTGTTCGGCATCAACTTCGCCATCGGCGTGGCCACCGGGCTGGTGATGGAGTTCCAGTTCGGCATGAACTGGTCGTACTACAGCCACTACGTCGGCGACATCTTCGGGGCGCCGCTGGCGATCGAAGGCCTGATGGCGTTCTTCCTGGAAGCCACCCTGATCGGCCTGTTCTTCTTTGGCTGGAAGCGGCTGACCCCGGTCAAGCACCTCGCCGTGACCTGGTTCATGGCGCTGGGCACCAACCTGTCGGCGGTGTGGATCCTGATCGCCAACGGCTGGATGCAGAACCCCACCGGGGCGATATTCAATCCGGAAACGATGCGCATGGAGGTGGTGGATTTCGCCGCGGTGCTGCTGAACCCGGTGGCGCAGGCAAAGTTCGTGCACACCGTCAGCGCCGGCTACGTGACCGGTGCGATCTTCGTGATGTCCATCAGCGCGCTCTACCTGCTGCGCAACAAGCATCGTGACATGGCACGCCGCTCCTTCGCCGTGGCCGCAGCCTTCGGCCTGCTGTCTTCGCTGTCGGTGGTGGTGCTGGGTGACGAGAGCGGGTATGCCGCCAGCGAACACCAGAAGATGAAGCTGGCGGCGATCGAAGCGATGTGGGAGACCGAGCGTGCGCCAGCGGACTTCACTGCCTTCGGCATTCCCAACCAGACCACCCACCAGAACGATTTCGCGATCAAGATTCCCTACCTGATGGGCCTGATCGCCACCCGTTCGGTGGATCAGCCGATTCCCGGCATCCTGGAACTGGTGGAACGGGCCGAGCATCGCATCCGCGGCGGGCAGATCGCTTACGGTGCGCTGCAGCGGGTGCGTGCGGACAAGAACGATGTGCAGGCGCGCGAGATGTTCGACCGCCACTGGCAGGATCTCGGCCACGGCCTGCTGCTGAAGCGCTATCGCGAAGACATCGGCAACGCCACGCCGGAAGAGATCAGCAAGGCGGCGATGGATACGGTACCGCGCGTTGCCCCGCTGTTCTGGACCTTCCGCATCATGGCCGGGCTGGGCTTCTACCTGATCGCCTTCTTCGCGCTGGCGTTCTATTACTCCTGCCGCAACAACTTCCAGGACAAGCGCTGGTTCCTGACGCTGGCCCTGTGGTCGCTGCCGGCGCCGTGGATCGCCATTGAGTGCGGCTGGTTCGTCGCCGAATACGGTCGCCAGCCGTGGGCCGTCGATGGCGTGCTGCCCACTTTCTACGCTGCATCCGGCCTGGCCCTGCATGAAATCCTCACCACCCTGGCGGTGTTCACGCTGCTGTACACGGTGCTGCTGGTGATCGAGGTCAAGCTGATGCTGAAGGCGATCCGCACCGGTCCCGACGAGATCCTGCCGTCCCTGCAGGCGCCGCGCGCGTCCGTTTCCCACAATGCCGCCCCGGCCCCAGGCCAGGCATAAGGCAGGAGAACCCCGATGGAATTCCTTGGACTCGATTACACCACCCTGCGCATCATCTGGTGGTTGCTGCTGGGCATCCTGCTGACCGGTTGGGCCGTGATGGACGGCTTCGATCTCGGCGTCGGCACGCTGCTGCCGTTCGTGGCGAAGACCGATGAAGAACGCCGCCTGGTGATCAACACCATCGGCCCGGTGTGGGAAGGCAACCAGGTATGGCTGGTGCTCGGCGGCGGCGCGATCTTCGCCGCTTGGCCGCCGCTGTACGCGGTCAGCTTCTCCGGCTTCTACCTGGCCATCTTCGCCCTGCTGTTCGGGCTGATCCTGCGCCCGGTGGGCTTCAAGTACCGCAGCAAGATGCCGGGCAAGCGCTGGCGCGACAACTGGGACCGGGTGTTGTTCGTCGGCGGCCTGCTGCCCGGCCTGATCGCCGGCGTGGCGGTGGGCAACGTGCTGCTGGGCGTGCCGTTCCACTTCGATGACAGCATGCGGATCTTCTACACCGGCTCGTTCTTCGGCCTGCTCACCCCGTTCGCATTGATCGCCGGACTGGTCAGCGTCTCGATGCTGGTGTCACACGGGGCAGCCATGCTGGTGCTGAAGACCGACGGCCCGGTGGCCGAACGCTCGGCCCGCTATGGCAGCGTGGCGGCGCTGCTCAGCTTCGTGCTGTTCGCCCTGGCCGGCGCCTGGGTAGCCTTCGGCCTGCCCGGCTATGAAATCACCTCGCAGGTGGTGACCGATGGACCGACCAATCCCTTGCTGAAAACCGCCGCTGAAGGGGCCGCGGCCGGCGGCTGGCTGCGCAACTACAGCAGCATGCCGGCCACCCTGCTGGCACCGATCGTCGGACTGCTCGGTGCGCTGGCCAGCGCGGTGCTGCTGCGTGCCCGGCGTGGCGGCCTGGCGTTCCTGGCCTCGGGCGCGTCGATCACCGGCATCATCCTGACCGTCGGCTTTGCGATCTTCCCGTTCCTGCTGCCCTCCTCCAGCCAGCCCGGTTCCAGCCTGACCGTGTGGGATGCGTCCTCCAGCCACCTGACGCTGTTCATCATGCTGGTGGCTACGGTGATCTTCCTGCCGATCGTGCTGGCCTACACCACCTGGGTCTACCGGGTGATGAAGGGCAAGACCACCGCCGAAGACATGTCAGACAACCCCAACGCGTATTGATTCCCACGTGCCGGCCAACGGCCGGCACCTCTTGAAGGAGCACACCATGTGGTATTTCGCCTGGATCCTCGGCACCGGCCTGGCCTCGGTCGTGGCCATCCTCAACGGCATGTGGTTCGAAGCCCGCGAGTCGGGCAGCATCGACGGCCGCGACGGTAAATGATGTAACAAAAGTGTTGCCGCCTCGACCTTCACACGGTATCTTAGGCGGCTCCTTCGGGGTGTAGCTCAGTCTGGTAGAGCGCTACGTTCGGGACGTAGAGGTCGCAGGTTCGAATCCTGTCTCCCCGACCACTCCGGTGGTCGGAACGACCGAAGGAAAAATGCGATTCCCCTTGCCGCCCAGTGCGGGAATCGATATGATAGGCGGCTACCCTTCGGGGTGTAGCTCAGTCTGGTAGAGCGCTACGTTCGGGACGTAGAGGTCGCAGGTTCGAATCCTGTCTCCCCGACCACTTTGTTGGTCACGAAGAAACCTGGAAGACGACGGTCTCCCGGGTTTTTTTGTGCCTGTCGTTTTGCCTGGCAACGTACAATGGGCCCTCCCCCACCCTGCCGCACCGGCGTCCGCCCGGTGCCGCCGTTGCATCCGGAGGCCGCCGCGCGCGCCACCGGCAAGGATCCACCATGAGCCCCACCGCCTGCCCTTCGTCGCCTGCGCCTTCGCTGCTGCACGGGCGCCCCCTGGTCTTCGCTGCCATCGTACTGGCCGCGGTCAACCTGCGTACCGCGGTCACCTCGGTCACCCCCCTGCTGGACGTGCTGGGCCAGACGTTCGGCTTCGGCACCACCATGACCGGTGTGCTCGGCATGCTGCCGACCGCCTCGTTCGCCTTGTTCGGCGTGTGCACGCCGATGCTGGCGCGCCGCCTCGGGCTGGAGCGCACCACGCTGCTGGCGATGTCGCTGGCGCTGGTCGGCCTGCTGTTGCGCTCCAGCGCGGTCGGCATGGGCAGCCTGCTGGGCGGCTCGATCATCGCCCTGGCCGGCATGGGCATCGGCAACGTGGTGGTGCCCCCGCTGGTGAAGCGTTATTTCGCCAACAAGGTGGGCACGATGAGCACGCTGTACATCAGCGCGCTGCAGCTGGGCACCATGCTGCCGGCGTTGCTGGCGGTGCCGGTGGCCAACGCGGCCGGCTGGCGCGTGTCGCTGGGCATGTGGGCGCTGCTGGCACTGGCCGCCACCCTGCCATGGCTGATGCTGGTGCGCCGCACCCCGCGCCATGATGTGATCACCGACGGCCCGGATCCGAGTGCGCAGCCGCACGGGCGGGTCTCGGCGACCTCGCTGGGCTGGGGCATGACGCTGATGTTCGGCATGACCTCGCTGATGACCTATTCCATGTTCACCTGGTTGCCGCGCATCGTGGTCGAAGCCGGCGCCTCGCCGGCCTTCGGCGGGGTGATGGTGGCGATGTTCTCCGCGCTGGGCCTGTTGCCCTCGCTGGTGATTCCTTCATTGGCGGTGCGCATGGCCAACCCGTTCCCGCTGGTGTTGATCGGCTTTGGTTCCTTCGTGGTGGCCTTCGCCGGGCTGCTGCTGGCGCCGATGAAGGCCCCGCTGCTGTGGGCCTGCCTGCTGGGACTCGGTCCGTCGACCTTCCCGCTGGCGCTCACGCTGATCAACCTGCGCACGCGCACCCCGACCGGGTCGGCCGCCCTGTCCGGCTTCATGCAGGGCGTGGGCTACAGCTTCAGCTGCCTGGGTCCGTTCCTGGTGGGCTGGCTGCACGACGTGAGCGGCAGCTGGACGTTGCCGTTCGGCTTCCTGTTCTGCTGCGCGCTGGTGATGCTGTGCGCGTCGTGGTTCGCCTGCAAGCCGCGCAAACTCGAAGACCTGTGGTGAATACATCGCTGCGTGAGCAGGCCACCGACGTGACCCCGTCGTGATCGGTCGCAACTGACGCAGCGCGTCAGTTGCTGACCCTGCATCTGTCGCAGGGCGTCTTCCTGCGGTGGCAGCCGCAGCATGCATGTCTGTTGCCGGACGGGCATCCCGTCGCCTTCTGCGCTGCGCAAGGAGGCACGGATGCGCTTCGGGGGTCCCGCATTGCCGGCGGTTGGCACGTGATGTGCGTCACACTTTCCAATTCTTCATCGCACGAACCAGCTGCTGGGGGTTTCATGTCTGTCCATCGTCCGCTGGCGCGTTGCGTCGGCCTGGCCTGCCTCGTCCTGGCGACAGGCGCGCACGCCGCCCCTGCCCCGTCCAACCGCGCCGGGCAGATGGCTGAAATCAGCCGCCATCGCGACCAGGCCCAGTGGCTGGACGCGCTGGCGGCGATCGAGCGCGCGCAGCAGTCCAGCCCCGGTGATGACCTGCTGTACAAGCTGCAGGTGCTGACCCTGGGCGACATCGGCAACGCCAGTCGGGCCTGGCAGATGTACCAGGCGCGCCCGGAGCTGTTCGATGCGGCTCAGAAGGAACGCTTCGAAGCGGACTACCTGGCCCGCCTGGTCGGCTGGAGCATGGCCTACGGCGAAAGCGAAGACACCCGCCTGGAGGAAGCCGAAGACACCCTGGCGCTGATGGAAAAGTACCTGCAGCGCAACGGCACCCCGCTGGCGCAGGCCCCCCGGCGCATCCGCCTGGACCGCCTGATCCTGCTCAACCGCCTGTCCCGCCACGCCCAGTTGCGCGGGGAATATCTCGCCCTGCGCGCCGATGGCGTGGAGCTGCCCGACTACGTGCTGCCGGCGGTGGGCGATTCACTGATGGCTACCCAGCATCCGGACGAGGCGATCCCGGTGCTGTCGCAGGCGGTGAAGAATGACCCCTCGCGCTTCCAGGCACGCTCGGAACTGGCCTATGCGTACCTGGAAACCGAGCAGGCCGGCACCGCCATCGACTATCTGGTGAGCTGGCAGAAAGACGAGCCGATCTGGCGCTGGGGCCCGAATGCGCGTGCCCCCTATGCGAACTGGGCCCGCTATGAGGCCGACCTCAACCTGGCGATGATCCGCGCCTACAGCAACGACCTTCCGTCCGCCCAGGGCGAGCTGGAGCAGATGGTGGCCACCGGGCCGGGCAACGGGGGCCTGCAGACTGCGCTGGGCGGCGTCTACCAGATGCGCGGCTGGCCGCGGCGTGCCTTGGAACGCCATCAGCTGGCCTATACGCTGGATCCGCGCGATGTCTCCCCGCGCATCGGCATGTTCGAGTCGCACATCGCGCTGCAGCGCGACGACCTTGCCCGCCCGATACATGACGACCTGCTTGCCCGCTATCCGAACCAGCCTTCGGTGCAGCGCATGGACCGTGCCTGGCGCGCACACCGCGGCTGGCAGCTGGACGCCAATGCAGAAGTCGGCCGCAGCAGTGGCGGCGGCGGCGCTTCGCCGCTGGGCAACGACGATGGCAGTTACCGCGTGAGCGCGTCCTCGCCGATCCTGGCCGATCGCTGGCGGGTGCTGGCCTTCGCCGACCGCCGTTCGGTGGACTTCCAGAACCAGCGCATCAACCCGTGGTGGTTCGGTGCCGGGGTGACCTACCGCTTCGACCAGCTGGACGGCGAACTGGTGGCCTTGCATCCGAATGACGACGTCGGCGATACCGGCCTGCGCGCGGGGCTCGGCTGGCAGTTCAACGACCAGTGGCATCTCGGCGCAAGTGCCGCACGCAACGATGCCGATGCCTCGATGCAGGCCCGCGTGTCCGGCATCACCGCCGACAGCGTGGCGCTGGCCAGCACCTATACCCGCAACGAGCGCACGCAGTGGCGGATCGGCGCCAGCCAGTACCGCTATGACGATGGCAACCACCGCGACACCATCAGCACCTCGGTGGAACAGCGCCTGCTGAGCCGCCCGACCCTGCAGGTGGATGGGCTGGGCAGCCTGTATGCCAGCCGTGGCAGCCGCGATGAGGTGCCCTACTTCAATCCCTCCCGCGACCGCTCCGTGGAGATCGGCCTGCGCATCGACCAGCAGTTGTGGCGGCATTACGAGAAGCATTTCCGCCACCGCCTGACCGTGTCGGTAGGCGACTACTGGCAGGAAAGCTTCGGCAGCGCACTGGTGCCCTCGGTTGAGTATCGCCATGAGTGGCAGATCGGCGCGGGGCGGATTTTCGAGTACGGGGTGCGCTGGTCGCGTCCGGTGTATGACGGTCAACGCGAGCGGCATGTCGGCCTGGAAGCCGGCCTGCGCTGGGGAGAATGAGATGCGGGTGAACAACATGCGACTGCCGATGATGATGGTCCTGCTGGTGCTGCTGGCGCTGTGCGCGCCGCTGCAGGCGCAGACCCGCCCGGAACTGGATGCGGCCGGCAACGGCCTGCTGGTGCTGAGCTACCACGACATCCGTGATGACGTAGCGGCCAAGGGCGATCCGGATGCCTATGCGGTGAGCACGCAGAACTTCGCTGCACATCTGGACTGGCTGTCCGCGCACGGCTACCACCCGATCTCGCTGAGCCAGCTGGTCAAGGCATCGCGTGGCGAAGCGGTGCTGCCGTCCAAGCCGGTGCTGCTGACCTTCGATGACGGCCTGCGCAGCGTCTACAGCAAGGTCTACCCGCTGCTGCGCGCGTACGACTATCCCGCCCTGGTGGCGGTGATCACCGACTACGTGGACATGGCGCCGGATCGCACCATCGATTACGGCTACCGGCCGTTCGGTCGCGATGATTTCCTGACCTGGGAGCAACTGCGCGAGATGAAGGACAGCGGCTTGATCGAGCTGGCCAGCCATACCGACAACCAGCACCACGGCGTGCAGTCCAACCCGCAGGGCAATTCCACTCCCGCGGTGATCACCCGTGCCTTTGATCCGGCCACCGGCCGCTACGAGACCGCGGCGGCCTACGAAAAGCGCCTGCGCGATGACCTTTCGCGCAGTGCCGGACTCATTGAAAAGAACCTCGGCGTGCGTCCGCAGGCGATCGTCTGGCCGTACGCGGCCTACAACCAGCTCAGCAACGAGATCGCCGAGCAGCTCGGCATGCCGGTTTCCTTCGACCTGGAAGGTCGCAGCACGCCGGTCACGCGCGACCTGCACGGCCTGGCGCGGCTGCTGGTGACCGGCAATCCAAACGTCACCGGGCTGGCCTTCGAACTGCGCCGCAACACCACCCTGGACGGCACCCGCGCCCTGCAGATCGACATGGACGCGGTGTATGACAAGGACCCGGCGCAGCTGGCGCGCAACCTGGACACGCTGATCGACCGGGTCAAGAAGATCGGCCCGACCCACGTCTACCTGCAGGCCTTCGCCGACCCGGACGGCAACAACACCGCCGATGCGCTGTATTTCCCCAATCGCCACCTGCCGATGCGCGCGGACCTGTTCAACCGCGTGGCATGGCAGTTGAAGACCCGTGCAGGCGTCAAGGTATACGCGTGGCTGCCGGTGCTGGGCTATGAACTGCCCGATCCGGCGCAGAAGCAGGCGCTGGGCATCGCCAGTCCGGAAAAAGACGGCATGTACCGGATGGACTTCACCAAGCCGGCCGCGCGCCAGATCATCCTGGACATCTACGAAGACCTGGCGATCAACTCCTACTTCGAAGGGCTGCTGTTCCACGACGATGCCTACGTACGCGATACCGAACTCACCGGCCTGGCGCAGGAAGGCCTGGACGGCAACCGCACCCAGGCGCTGATCGACTTCACCCTGGCCCTGCGTGACCGTGCGCAGCGCTGGCGGCCGAAGCTGGGCACCGTGCGCAACCTGTATGCGCAGCCGGTGCTGGAGCCGCAGAGCGCGGCATGGTTCGCCCAGCGCCTGGACCTGTTCAACGCCGCCTACGACCATACCGCCCTGATGGCGATGCCCTGGATGGAAGGCAGCCGCCACCCCGAGCGCTGGCTGGACCGGCTGGTGGCTGCGGTGCGTGAACACGATCCGGAGCTGAAGCACACCCTGTTCGAGCTGCAGACCGTTGACTGGCGTACCCGGACCGCGATCCCCGGCGAGCGCCTGCGTGCGCAGGTACGTCGCCTGCAGGCACAGGGCGTTCGTCACCTGGCCTGGTACCCGGATGACTTCATCGCCGACGAGCCGTCCACCGCCGATGCACGCGCGGCGATGTCGGCGCGCAACTTCCCCTATCCGGAGCGGTGACATGGACCACACGCCTGTCTACTACCTGTTCCAGTTCGCCTTCTTCTACCCGATGGTGATGGCGTTCTTCTGGATGTCGGGAGGCCTGTACTACTTTCTCCGCCGCGAGCGGAAGTCGCGCGACCGCAATGATCCGCCGCCGATGGACGAGTACCTGTTCACTTCGCTGCTGATTCCGTGCCACAACGAATCGGACAACCTGGACGACACCATCGGCGCGGCGCTGGCGCAGCGTTACCCGGACTTCGAGGTGATCGCCATCAACGATGGCAGCGGCGACGACACCGGCGCGCGCCTGGATGCGCTGGCGGCGATCCATCCGCGCCTGCGCGTGGTGCACCTGGACCGCAACCTGGGCAAGGCCAATGCGCTGCGCATGGGGGCATTGGCCGCGCGCTCGGAGTACCTGGTCTGCATCGATGGCGATGCGATGCTGGAAGAGCACGCCATGCACTGGATGGTCTGGCATCTCACCAGTGGCCCCCGCGTGGGCGCGGTCACCGGCAACCCGCGCATCCGCAACCGCTCCACACTTCTGGGCCGCCTGCAGGTGGCCGAATTCTCTTCCATCATCGGCATGATCAAGCGGGCCCAGCGCGTGTACGGGCGCATCTTCACCATCTCCGGGGTGATCGCCGGCTTCCGCCGCACCGCCCTGCACCGCATCGGCTACTGGGCCGATGACATGGTCACCGAAGACATCGACATCAGCTGGCGCCTGCAGCTGGACCACTGGGACATCCGGTACGAACCCAACGCGCTGTGCTTCATCCTGATGCCGGAAACCCTGCGCGGGCTGTGGAAGCAGCGCCTGCGCTGGGCCCAGGGTGGCGTGGAGGTGCTGCTGCGGCATGGCATGAGCCTGTTCAACTGGCGCAAGCGCCGCATGTGGGGCGTGCTGGTGGAGTACATCTTCAGCGTGCTGTGGGCCTATGTGATGCTGTTGATCATCGTGTTGTGGGCGCTGGGCAAGGTCGTCGAACTGCCGCCGTCGCTGTACATCCAGACGCTGCTGCCGCAGTGGCACGGGGTGATCCTGGCGCTGGTCTGCCTGCTGCAGTTCGCCAGCAGCCTGATCATCGACCGTCGTTACGAAATCAACATCGGCCGTAATTACTTCTGGGTGATCTGGTACCCGATGGCCTACTGGTTGATCAGCCTCTTCACCACCCTGGTGGCACTGCCGAAGACACTGCTGAAGCGAGGCAGGAAGCGCGCCACCTGGGTCAGCCCGGACCGGGGAATTCGATGAACGCCAACAAGCCGTCCCGTCGCTTTGATTCGCGCCTCATCCAGAAGCCGCGCCGGCAACCCCGCCTGCAGCGCACCGCGTGGGGCTTCGTCACCATCGCCTTCTGGGCGTTCTATTTCTATCTATGGGCGCCGGTGCTGACCCTGATGTCCTGGCTGGTGGGCGGCCGCCTGGCCTGGATCCAGCTGTACGAGCGCAAGCAGCAGCTCGATCCATTCCTGGTCATCGCCCTGCCGGTATTGCTGATCGGTTGCGCGGCGCTGCTGATCCTGTGGGCGGAGTACAACCGCTACCGTTTCGGGGGCAAGGAGCGCCGCGCCCCGCGCGTGGATGCCGAACTGCCGGAGATCGCGCGTGACCTGGGGGCCAGCGATGCGCTGGCACGCCAGCTGTCCGGCGCGAAGGCGGTCACGCTGCACATGGACGATGATGCACGCCCGGTCGGCATGACCGAACAGGTGCTGACGCAACCTGCTTTCCGGTAGTGACGGCCGCTGGCTGTCAGCGCCTGGCCGTCGTGGGTGACGACCGTTGGTCGTCACATCTTTGCCGCTGCGCTCGCCGAGCATGGCTCGGCGCTACCGGGTGACGACCCGCAGTGGCTCGGCGCTACCGGGTGACGACTCGCCCCGGTGGGTGACGACCGTTGGTCGTCACACCTTTGCCGTACGCACCTGCCCTTCCCCGCGCACCACGAAACGTTCCACCGTCAACGCTTCCAGACCCATCGGGCCGTACGCATGCAGGCGCGTGGTGGAGATGCCGATCTCGCTGCCCAAGCCGAGCTGGCCGCCATCGGAAAAGCGCGAAGAGGCGTTGACCATCACCACTGCCGATTGCAGCGCATGGATGAAACGCTCGGCATTGGCGGCGTCCTGGGTAGCGATCACTTCGGTGTGGTCGGAGGTGTAACCGCGGATATGCGTGATCGCAGCCTCCACGTCATCCACCACTCTCACCGCGATGATCAGATCCAGGAACTCGGCCGCGTAGTCCTCATCGGAAGCAGACGTGCTGCCCGGCAGCAACGGCTGTGACAGCGCATCGGCGCGCAGCTCCACGCCGCGCGAAGCCAGGGCCTCGCCGGCGCGCGGCAGGAATTCCCCGGCGATATCACGATGTACCAACAGGGTTTCCAGCGAATTGCACGCCGAGGGCCGGCTGCACTTGCCATCAACCAGCAGTTCGAGGGCTTGGCCGATATCGGCGCTGGCATCCACGAACAGGTGGCAGACGCCCTTGTAGTGCTTGATCACCGGCACGCGCGCATGCTCGGCGACGAAGCGGATCAGGCCTTCTCCTCCGCGCGGAATCGCCAGATCGATCAGCTCGTGCAGCTGCAGCAGTTCCAGCATCGCCTCGCGGCGCAGGTCGGTCAGCACCGTCACCGCCGCCTCCGGCACCCCGTGGGCCGCCAATGCACTGCCCAGCGCAGCGGCGATCGCGGTATTGGAATGGATCGCCTCCGAGCCGCCGCGCAGGATCACCCCGTTGCCGGCCCTCAGGCACAGCGCCGCGGCCTCGGCGGTGACGTTGGGCCGCGCCTCGTAGATCATCGCGATCACCCCCAACGGCACGCGCACTTTCTGCACGCGGATCCCATTGGGGCGCACGTCGTCGCGCGTCACCTGGCCCACCGGGTCCGGCAGCCCGGCCACCTCGCGCACTGCCTCGGCCATGGCGAACAGCCGCGACGGGTCCAGCATCAGGCGATCCAGCATGGCGTTGCCGATGCCCTTCGCGCGTGCTGCGGCAAGGTCACGCGCATTGCCGGCCAGGATCTGTCCAGCGTTGGATTCCAGCGCCGCAGCCATGGCCCGCAGCAGCGCGCCGCGCTGCGCCGTGTCCAGCCCGGCCACCATGGTGGCGGCGGCACGGCAGGCGCGTGCCTGTTGTTCGATGTCACTCATGGGAATCGCCTCGTGGTTCATACCAGCACCAGGTCGTCGCGGTGCACGACGTTTCCACCATAGTTGTAGCCCAGTGCCGCTTCGATGTCGCGCGAATGGCGACCAGCGATGCGGCGTATGTCGCTGGCCGCATACTGGGTGATGCCGCGTGCCACGCTGACCTCGCTGCCTGCATCGCCCGCCCGGGAGCGGATCTCCACCATGTCGCCGCGGCGGAACTCCCCGTGCGCGCCGGTGATGCCGCCGGGCAACAGCGAAGCCCCCTTGGCCCGCATTGCCTGCACCGCGCCATCGTCGACCCAGATCACCCCGGGTTCCACGGGTGCGTGCCGCAGCCAGTACTTGCGTGCGGCCTCGCGACTCTGCGCGGCATGCAGGCGCGTTCCCTGCAGGCGCCCCTGTGCCAGCGCACGCACCACATCGCCGTTGCGGCCATTGAACAGGATCGTCTCGATGCCCAGCCGCGCTGCCTTGGCTGCGGCTTCCAGTTTGGTACGCATGCCGCCGGTGCCGGCGCTGCTGCCGCTGCCCCCGGCCATCGCCAGCACCTCGGCAGTCAGTTCATGCACCTGCGCGATCGGCCGTGCAGACGCATCCCGGCGCGGATCGGCGCTGTACAGGCCGTCGATGTCGGTGGCGATGAACAGCACATCGGCATCCACCAGCGCCGCCACGGTAGCGGCCAGGTTGTCGTTGTCGCCAAGCTTGAGCTCGTCCACCGATACCGTGTCATTTTCATTGACCACCGGCAGCGCGCCCAGCCGCAACAGCTCGTTGAGCGTGGCACGGGCGTTGAGGTAGCGACGGCGGTTGCGCAGGTCATCATGGGTAAGCAGCACCTGCGCCACGGGACGTTCGAAGAAGCGTTGCCACAGCCCGATCAGCTGGGCCTGGCCGAGTGCGGCCAACGCCTGGCGGGCAGCCATCGCCGCGCCATTGGCCTCCACCCGCGGCAGGATCGCGCGGCCGGCGGCGACCGCGCCGGAAGACACGATCACCACCTCGCGGCCGGCCAGTACGTTGGCCGATACGAACTGGGCAAGCCCCAATGCGTAGCGCGGGGACAGCCCGCCGCCATCGGCGGCGAGCAGGCTGCTGCCGACCTTCAGCACGGCGCGCCGCCAGTCCGGCAACGCTTGTTCGGGAAACGGCGATGCGGTCATGGCGGCAGGGTCGCTCATCAGGGGCTCAGCGGGTGGTCCATTCGTGGACGGTCAGGTCCGAAGACTGCAGGGTCACCAGCGGATCGCGCGCGACGATGGCACGCGCCTGTTCCAGGCTGGCGACGTTGCACAGCACGTAGGCGCCACCGCTGCCGTCACTGAAACCACCGGTCAGCTGCAGCTGGCCGGCGGCACGCAGTTCGTCGAGGAAAGCGATGTGTGGCTGCACTGCCGCCGGGTCGAAATCCGGCCGGCGCATCGCCATCACCAGGTAGACGGTGCCGGCCATCAGGCCAGCGCCTGCCAGCGCGCGCGCAGGACGTCCAGGCGCAGGTCGGCGGCGGCGCCGGGCGACACCCGGGCGGCCAGGCTGCCTTCCGGCGTACGGCCCTGCCCGGCCGTGTCCGCACCTGCGGCAGCGGCCTTGTAGGCCTCGCGGAACGGTACGCCGGCCACAGCCGCCTCGACCGCCACATCGGTGGCGTACATGCCCGAATCGATGCCAGCCAGCAGCTTGTCATTGCGCCATTCCAGGTTGGCCAGCAGTGCCGGCAGCAGTTCCAGCGCGGCCAGGCCGCGGCCGAAGCCATGGAAGATCGCGCCCTTGGAGCCCTGCAGGTCACGGTGGTAGCCGGACGGCAGCGAGAGCAACTGCTCGATCTCGGTACGGGCAGCGGCGACGCTGGCATGGGTGGCGCGCATCAGCTCGATGACATCGGGATTGCGCTTGTTGGGCATGATCGAGCTGCCGGTGGTGTACTGCGCGGGCAGTGCCACGAAGCCGAATTCCGCGCTGGTGAACAGCGACAGGTCCCATGCGATGCGGCGCAGGTCCAGGGTGGCGCCACCGAGTGCTTCCAACGCGGCCATCTCGAACTTGCCGCGCGACAGCTGCGCGTAGATCGGCGATACCTGCATGCGCGCGAAGCCGAGCGCGGCAGTGGTGTGTTCACGGTCCAACGGCAGGTTCACGCCGTAGCCGGCGGCGGTACCCAGCGGATTGGCATCCACCAGCGCGTGTGTATCGCGGGCGCGGACAGCGTTGTCGATGAACGCCTCGGCCCAGCCGGCCCACCACATGCCGGCGGAGGAAACGACGGCACGCTGGATGTGCGTATAGCCCGGGATCGGCAGGTCCTTTTCGGCTTCAGCACGGTCCAGCGCCACCTTGGCAATCTCCGCGCTGAGCTGCGCCACGCGCTGCAGCTTTTCCTTCAGCCACAGCCGGGTCGCCACCAGCACCTGGTCGTTGCGGCTGCGGCCGGTGTGGATGCGGCGGCCGGCATCGCCAAGACGGTCGGTCAGGCGCGCTTCGATGGCCGAATGGCCGTCTTCGTACTGTTCGTCAAGCACGAACCGGCCGGCGCGGAAGTCATCGGCCAGCACCTCCAGTTCACGCTGCAACCCAGCCAGCTCGTCGGCACTGAGAATGCCGATGTGCTGCAGGCCCTCGGCATGCGCGGCACTGGCGGCGATGTCATGCAGGAAGAACTCGCGATCCAGGATCACGTCATCACCGGCGAGGAAGGTCTGGATCTTTGCGTCGACCGCGACGCCCGGCTTCTGCCACAGAAGGTCTGCCATGCTGTGCTCCATCGGCGGCGTGGGCCGCCCGTTGATTCAATCAGTGCGGGATCGAAGTAAGTTCGTCGATGCCCAGGGCGAGGTTGAGGTTCTGCATGGTCTGGGTGGCTGCGCCCTTCAACAGGTTGTCCAGCGTGGCCACCACCACCACCCGCTTGCCGCCGGGTGCCACGGTGAACCCGCCGACCTGCACGCCGTGGCGGCCGGCGATGCGGCTCACCCACGGCGCTTCGTCGACCACTTCGATAAGCGGCTCACCGGCATAGGCATCGGTGAAGCGCGCGGCGATCTGTTCGCGGGTCTGCGCCTGGTTGAGCCAGATATTGACCGTCATGGTGATACCGCGGAAGTGCGGCGCCACGTGCGGCATGAACTCCACGGGCACGCGCAGGTGCGCGGACACCTCGCGCTCGTGGACGTGGTTGGTCAATGCGTACGGCATCAGGTTGTCGGCCAGCAGTTCCGGATTGTTCTTGTCCGAAGGCGTGGTGCCGGCGCCGGAATAACCGGAAACACCGAAGCACTGCGGCGGACCGGCCAGCAGGTCCAGCAACGGGTGGATCGCCAACTGCATCGCGGTGGCATAACACCCCGGGTTGCTGATGTGCTTCTCACCGTTGTAGTTGCCGCGGGTCAGCTCGGGCAGGCCGTAGTACCAGCTTCCCTCGAAGCGGTAGTCAGCGGAAAGGTCCACGATGACCGTGTCCGGCCTGGCGGCCTGCAGCGCGGCGACGAACGGTGCGGCCAGGCCATTGGGCAGCGCCAGGATCACCGCGTCCACGCCCTTGGCGGCTACCGCGTCGGCGTCCAGGTTTTCGTACTGCAGCTCGCCGGCGATTTCCGGGTGGTGCTCGGCCAGCCGCTGCCCGGCGCGCTCGCGCGAGGACACGAAAGCCAACTGCAGGCGCGGATGCGCGGCCACCAGTTTGATCAGCTCTGCCCCGGTGTGGCCGCGGGCACCGACGATGCCCAGGGTGAAGGTTGTTTCGTTCATGCGTGGGTATCCAGGCGGAACTGCAGGTGGCGTTTCACCGCCGCCCATTCCGTATCGATGATGGAGAAAACGACGGTATCGCGCGGCGTGCCGTCGGGATGCCGGGTATGGTTGCGCAGCACGCCGTCCTGCTTGGCGCCAAGGCGCGCGATGGCCGTGCGCGAGGCATGGTTGAACCAGCTGGTTTCAAACACCACGGCCAGGCAGCCGAGCGTTTCGAAGGCATGCCGCAGCAACAGCAGCTTGGCCTCGGTATTGACCCCGCTGCGCTGCACGCGCGGTGCATGCCAGGTATAGCCGATGCTCAGCTTGGGCACGCTGGCATCCAGTCCGTAATAGCGCGTGGTACCAACGATCTCTCCGCTTGCATCACGGATCACCATCGGCAGCATCGTGCCTTCGCCCTGCGCCTGCAGCGCCGCCTCGACATAGTCAGCCACGCCCGAGGGCGACGGCACCTGGGTGAACCACAGCTGGTCCAGCCCGGTGCCTTCCACGGCGCGCTGCAGGCCCGGCACGTGTGCGGCCTGCAGCGGTTCAAGCGAAACGTGGCGGCCTGACAGGGTCGGCGCAGCGGTCCACTCGGAGGGCGTGCTCATCCGAGCAGGCTCGGCGAACGCTGCGCGCAGTGGTCGACGTAGGCCTTGATGCGGTCAAAGCCATCGGCACCGAACCAGAAGGTCTTCCACGTGCCCTGTTTGTAGCAGCCATCGGATTCGGCGTAGTAGAAGTGGTTGATCGGGTTGCCGTTGCGCGAGCGCCAGAACAGCTGCGGGGTCTCGTCCAGCATCACGTTCCACACCGCCCGGCCCAGGCCCTCGCCCTGTGCGTCGTCGAGCACTGCGAATTTATCCAGGTACACGCCTTCCGCTTCGTCGGTGAGGATCACCGCAGTGCGGTAGTTCTCGCTGACATACGCGCGCAGCAGGCGGGTCTTGTCGAAGTAATCCGGCACCAGCACGCGGCCGAAACTGGATTCGATCAGCCCGCGCAGGCGCGGCAGGTCCAGTTCGTCCCACGACGTCGCGCGCAGCACGCGTTCGCCCTTGCGCACCAGCGTACCGGAGCCTTTATGGGTGAACAGTTCCTTGGCCAGGTCGGCCGGCCGGGTGATCGACACCGACGACTCCAGCGGCAGCCGGTCCAGCAGCGACTTGATCTGCTCGATCTTCACCTTCATGCCGCCGTGGATCCACGGCTGGCTCATCAGGTGTTCGTACTCGGTGGACAGGTTGATCGAATCGATCACCCTGCCCTCCTCGTCCAGCAGCCCGCCGGTGCCGGTCAGGAAGATGATCTTGTACGGCTGCAGCTCCTGCACCAGTTCGTTGGCGGCGAAGTCGGCGTTGACGTTGAGGATCTGCCCGCTACGGGTTTCGCCCAGGCTGGTGATGACCGGGATCGAGCCGGCACGCAGGCTGGCTTCGATCGGCGCCAGGTTGACCTTCTTCACTTCGCCGACCAATCCATAGGTGGCCTGGTCCATGTACTCGGCTTCGAACACGCCACCGGTGATGGACGTGGCACGCGCACCGTTCTGCTGCAGCGCTTCCACCAGCCGCAGGTTGGACTGCTGGAAGACCTGGCGCACGATCGCCAGCGCTTCCGGCGAGGTCACGCGCAGGCCGTTGATGGTCTGCTTTTCGATGCCGGCAGCGGCCAGCTCGGTGTCCAGCTGCGGGCCGGCACCGTGCAGCACGATCGGGGTCAGCCCGACTTCCTGCAGGAACGACAGCGAGGACGTCAGCGCCTCGAGGTCATCGCGCAGCACCGCCCCGCCCACTTTCACCACCGCGAAGCGTTTGGCGTCGAGCTGCGAAAAACGCTTGAGGTACTGGCTGATTTCCTTCGCGCTGGCCATGCTGGAAAGCAGGCGCACGATGGTCTGGCGGGTCTGGCGATGAGGCTGGAAGGCTGGGGACATTTCGGTTTCATCACAGGCGGCGGGGGCCGCGTTGCAGTTCCGCCGTGCCGGGGCACGACGGCATCGGGGGGTTCACGCACCGGCGCTGATGATCCGGTGCACGGCGTCGGCATAGCGCTGCAGTTGTTCCAGCGTCACGAACTCATCGGCGGTATGGGCCTGGGCGATGTCGCCCGGGCCGAACACCAGGGTGGTGTAGCCACCGGCGGAGAACAGCGAGGCTTCGGTCCAGAAATCCACCGCGTTGCCGATCGGCAGGTCCAGCGCATCGGCCACGTCACGCGCGGCAAGGCGCCGGTTCTCGGCATCGGCGATGTCCCCGGCCGGAAGGCTGGGGCCACGGAAGGTTTCGGTGAACAGCGCCGCTTCCGGCTCGGCCAGGCCGGCGAAGGTGGCCAGCAGCGCATCGATGTCCATCGACGGCAGCGGACGGAAACCAAAGCGCAGCTCGGCCGCTGGCGCGATCATGTTGGCCTTGATCCCGCCTTCCACGCGGCCGATGTTGAAACGCAGCCCGGTCAGCCCACCGAAGCGTGCCGAGGACAACGATTCCACATGATCCAGCGCGCGGTTGCCCCAGCGCATCGCCTGGTGCAACGCGCTGGCGGCCGCATCCTGCTTGCCCGACGCGTGGCCGGCGCGACCGGCGAACTGCATCAGCACCGAGCTGATGCCACGGTGGGCCAGCACCGCCTCGCTCATGGTCGGCTCGGCCACCAGCACCGCCTCGTAGGGCAGGCCACGGGCCAGAAAGGCGGCAATGCAGCGCGGATCGTTGGCTTCTTCGTCGCTGGAAAACAGGAATGCCGCATCACCTTCGCTGGCATTGGCGGCAGCCACCAGCGCCGCGGCCGCGCCCTTGATGTCACACACGCCCAGCCCGACCACGCGGTCGTCCAGGCGACGCATCACATGCGGATCCGCGCTCCAGTGGGGCGAGTCCGGCACGGTATCCAGGTGCACGTTGAACAGATACTTCGGCGTACCACGCACCGCATGCAGGCTGACCGCCCCGTCACCATGGTCGATCACCTCTACCTGGAAGCCGGGCAGGTTGTCGCGCAGGTAATCGAAGATTCCCCCCGTGGTGATCGCACGCGGCGGATTGCGGGTATCGAAAGACACCAGGGCCTGCAGGTGATGAAGCGTCTGTTCCAGCATGTTGCGTAGATCCTTCAGGACAACGTGAATCCAGATGGAGGAAAACCCCCTTCTTGTTGAAGGGGGTGCGCCAACGGCGCGGGGGTTAAGGTGGAATGCGTGGGCAAACCGCTGGCGGTTTGTTGAAGGGGGTGCGCCAACGGCGCGGGGGTTAAGGTGGAATGCGTGGGCAAACCGCTGGCGGTTTGCTGAAGGGGGTGCGCCAACGGCGCGGGGTCAAGGTGGAATGCGTGGGCAAGTCAATCGCTTTCAGCGATTGACCTGGGCATACAACGTAGAGCTCATGCCGAACAGCTTGATGAAGCCCTCGGCTTCTTCCACGCCCCAGTCTGCCGACTGCGCATAGGTGGCGCCCTTGGTGTTGAGCAGGTGCGGCGAACGCACGGCCACTGCATCGACGCGGCCGCCACGGGTCTCCAGCACGACTTCACCGTTGACCTTGGCCTGGGAGGACTTCAGGAACGCTTCAATGTCGGTCTTCAGCGGGTCGTGGTAGAAGCCTTCGTACACCAGCTCCACCCACTTGCGCGCCACGTCCGGCTTGAAGCGGTTCTGCTGCTTGGTCAGCACCGCGTCTTCCAGTGCACGGTGAGCGGCCAGCAGCGACACCAGGCCCGGCGCTTCGAACACGATGCGGCCCTTCAGGCCGATCACGGTGTCGCCGGTGTACACGCCGCGGCCCACGCCATACGGAGCGAACAGCTTGTTGAGCGTGGCCAGGATCTTCTCGCCCGGCAGCGCCTTGCCGTCCAGCGCCACGGCAACGCCGTCGACGAACTTCAGGGTGACGGTGAGGGCCTGCTCCGGCCATTCGCTGCGCGGTGCGCACCAGCCGCGGGCGCCTTCACCCGGTGCTTCCCAACGGTCGATCTCACCGCCGGACATGGTCAGGCCCAGCAGGTTCTCGTTGATGGTGTACGCCTGCTGCTTGGCGCGCACGCCGAAGCCGCGCTCTTCCAGGTACTTCTGCTCGTAAGCGCGGGTCTGGGTGTGTTCTTTCTGGATTTCGCGGATCGGGGCGATGATCTGGTAGTCGCCCAGCGCCTTCACCGCCAGATCGAAACGCACCTGGTCGTTGCCCATGCCGGTGCAGCCATGCGCGATGATGTTGGTACCCAGTTCGGCGGCGCGCTTGAGCGCAGCATCGACGATCAGGTAACGGTCCGACACCAGCAGCGGGTACTGGCCCTGGTAGCCTTCACCGGCCCAGACGAACGGCTTGACGAAACCTTCCCAGATCGCAGGACCCCCATCGACGGTGACATGGCTGGTGACGCCCAGCTCGGCGGCGCGCTTTTCGATGAAGTCGCGCTCTTCGTCATCCACGCCGCCGGTGTCGGCGAACACGGTGTGCACGTTGTAGCCGCGCTCCTGCAGGTAGGGCACGCAGAAGCTGGTATCAAGGCCGCCGGAGAAGGCGAGGACGACGTCTTTGTTGCTCATGGGGGTAAGGTCCTGGTAGCGCCAGGTGATGCCCGGCGGAATGTTCGAATCAGAAAGAAATCAGCGGCCGGCCAGCGCGGCCATGATGGCCTTCTGCACGTGCAGCCGGTTTTCGGCCTCGTTGATGGCGATGCACTGCGGCGAATCCATCACCGCATCGGTGGCCTTGACGTTGCGACGCAGCGGCAGGCAATGGCTGAAGACCCCGTTGTTGGTCAGCGCCATCTTCTGCTCGTCCACGATGAAGTGCTTGTACTGGTCGCGGATCGGCTTTTCCGGTTCCCAGTTGCCGAAGAACGGCAGCGCGCCCCAGCTCTTGGCGTACACCACGTCGGCACCGGCGTAGGCGCTTTCGATGTCATGGCTGACCTGCAGCGAACCGCCGTTCTCGGCCACGTTCTGCTCGGCCCAGCCCATGTAGCGCTCGTCCAGGATGTAATCCGGGGTCGGGCACAGCAGGGTCACGTCCATGCCCATGCGGGTGGCGATGGTCAGCGCGGAGTTGGCCACTGCGGTGTTCAGCGGCTTGGGGTGGTAGGTCCAGGTCAGCACGTACTTCTTGCCACGCAGGTCCTGGGTGCCGAAGTGCTCCTGCAGCGCCATCGCATGGGCCAGTTCCTGGCACGGATGGGTGATGGTTTCCATGTTGATGACCGGCACCGGCGAGTACTTGGCAAAGCTCTTCAGCACGGTGTCTTCGCGGTCGACCGACCAGTCCACGAACTTCGGGAAGGCACGCACCGCGATCATGTCGCAGTAGCGGCCGAGCACCTTCGCCACTTCGGCGATGTGTTCTTCGGTATCGCCATCCATCACGGTGCCGAGGTTGAACTCGATCGGCCATGCATCCTTGCCCGGCTGCAGCACCACCGCGTGGGCACCAAGCTGGAAAGCACCCAGTTCGAAGCTGGTGCGGGTGCGCATGGACGGGTTGAAGAAGACCAGCGCGATCGATTTGCCTTTCAGCTGGTCGCCGAGCTTGTTGCGCTTGAACAGCGCGGCCTGGGTCAACAGCGCATCGAGTTCGCTGCGGCTCCAGTCCTGGGTGTTCAGGAAGTGCTTGAGGGACATCAATCGATCCTTGCGGTGTGGAATTGGGTGCAGATGCAACTTTTCAGATCCCGGAAACGAAAAAACCCAGCCGGTGGGCTGGGTTTTTTACCGAACAGACAGCACGAAGCTCCGGTCACCCAGCGGAAATGTGGGATTCCGGTCGGCGGGCACGCGAGGTCATGCTGCTGGCCTGGCGGGCGGCGCTGGAGTCGTGCTGGAAGTCGGTTGCGTTCATTTCCGCCCATGGTGGCATGGCCGATGGTGCGGTGCAAGACCCGCCATCAGGGATTTGTCGGCGAACCCTGTTCGGCACCGACCCACGGAGTGATCGAGACCCGGATCTTCAGCCGGTTGCCGGGGTCTTCGGGCAGCCGCGAGCGGTACTTGGTGCCCTTGTAGACGTAGTCCACGTCATAGGCGATGGGCCGGCGGAACTCGCGCCCGACCGGCACGATGCGGCAGTCCCGGGTCAGGATCGGCGCGTTGCTGGGCTGGGCCCCGGCGGGCACTGCCGCCACTTCGGCGCTGCCCTCTTCGCCAGGCTTGAAGATCGATCGCACCGAATCCCACAGGCGCCCGAAGCGGCCCTTCTCTTCCACCGGCTCTTCGCCGGTGACGTTCACCGGCGGCAGGTTGCGCGTGGTGACCGGCTCACAATGCTCTTCGGTGCGGGTGGCGCGCAGGGTCTGGAACACCGGCTCGACGTTGAGCACCTGGGCGTAATCCAGCTTGATGTTCTCCACGATCACCACCCGGTTGCGGGGCTCGGCCTCTTCCGATTGGGCCATGGCAGGGCCGGCCAGCAGGCAGGCAGCCAGTGCGGGAAGGAAGAGGTATCTCATCGGCAACGGGTTCGAGGGCACATTGATAGTGTAGGCAGCACGGACACCAAGGGGCTGAACATTACCCGTCCGCCGCGCAGGGGGCCAGCCCATGGCGTGCCCGGATGAGCCCGCGCGGTACCCCGGGAGCCCCTGCAGCGCTAGAATCGACGGCTTGTCCCCCAGCGCCCCCACCATGACCCTGCGCCTGCACAACAACCTGACACGCCAGCTGGAAACGTTCACTCCGCTCGATCCGGCCTGTCCGACCCTGTATGTGTGCGGCCCCACGGTCTACAACTACGTGCACATCGGCAACGCGCGCGGCCCGGTGGTGTTCGGCGTTCTGGCCGACCTGCTGCGCCGTCGCTTCGGCGCCCTGCGCTACGCCCGCAACATCACCGACGTGGACGACAAGATCAACACCGCCGCGCGCGAGCAGGGCGTTCCGATCAGCACCATCACCGACCGTTTCGCCGCGGCCTACCGCCAGGACATGGCCGCGCTGGGCGTGGTGCCGCCGGACATCGAACCGGAAGTCACCGCACACATGCCGCAGATCATCGAGATGATCGCCCGGCTGATCGACAGCGGACACGCCTACGCCGCCGAAGGCCACGTGCTGTTCGCGGTGGATACCTTCGAGGGCTACGGCAAGCTCTCCCGGCGGGATCCGGAGGAAATGCTGGCCGGTGCCCGCGTCGAAGTGGCCCCGTACAAGCGCGCAGCCGGCGATTTCGTGCTGTGGAAGCCCTCCAGCGACGATCTGCCCGGCTGGGACTCGCCGTGGGGCCGTGGCCGCCCTGGCTGGCACATCGAGTGCTCGGCCATGGCCGCCGCCCACCTGGGCCCGACCATCGACATCCATGCCGGTGGCGTGGACCTGCAGTTCCCGCACCATGAGAACGAAATCGCGCAGAGCGAGTGCGCGCACGGCGGTGAAATCTTCGCGCGGTTCTGGCTGCACAACGGCATGCTGAACTTCGGCGGCGCCAAGATGAGCAAATCGCTGGGCAACATCGAGCGCGTGCACGACCTGGTCCAGAAGCATCCGCCCGAAGCCCTCCGCCTGGCCCTGCTTTCGGCGCATTACCGCCAGCCACTGGACTGGTCCGATGCGGTGATCGAACAGGCCGGGCGCACCCTGGACCGCCTGTACGGCACCCTGCGCGACCTCGCCGACCTGCCGGCTGCTGCATGCATACCGGCCGTGGTGGAAGCCGCGCTGGACGATGACCTCAACACACCGCTGGCGCTGGCCGAGCTGGCCCGCATCGCCGGTGAAGCACGCAAGGCCACCGATCCCACCGAGCGCGCCCAGCTGAAGCAGGATCTGCTGGGCGCCGGCCTGGCGCTGGGCCTGCTGCAGCAGGATCCCGCCGCATGGTTCGGTACCGCCGGCGGCAGCAGCGACGACGATGCCCGCATCCAGGCGCTGATCGACGCGCGTGCCGCTGCCAAGCAGGCCCGTGATTTCGCCCGCTCCGACGCCATCCGCGACCAGCTGGCCGCCGAAGGCATCGTGCTGGAAGACACCGCGCAGGGCGTGCGCTGGGTGCGCAAGCGCGCCTGATCGCCCTCGTGCCGGCCCATCCCGGCCGGCCGCACCCCGCCAGATGAAGAATGAAATGACAGACTCCCCGTTCCCGCTTGAAGCTACCGCCGCCGAGGCCCAGACCACCATTGCCGAGGAGTTCTCCTTCTTCGGGGACTGGTCCGAGCGCTACCAGTACCTGATCGACCTGGGCCGCAAGCTGCCGGTCTTCCCGGAAGAATGGAAGACCGAGGAACACCGCCTGCTGGGTTGCCAGTCGATGGTCTGGATCGTGCCGGAGGGCAATGCCGATGCCCTGCACTTCCGTGCGATCAGTGACTCGGCGATCGTGTCCGGGCTGATCTTCCTGGCACTGCGCGTGTACTCCGGGCGCTCCGCACAGGAGATCATCGACACCGAACCCAGCTACATCCAGGACATCGGTCTGTCGCGGCACCTGTCGCCCACCCGCAGCAACGGCGTGGCCGCGATGTTGGCCTTCATCCGCGAAACCGCGCAGGCCCAGCTGCATTCCACGCGCCCGTGAGTCTCCCGGCCCCCACCGAAGAGACCGCGCGCACCCTGCTGGCGCGGCCGGGCTTCAGCCAGCTGCTGGCCTACCGCATCTTCGCGATGCTGTCCTACCAGGTGGTTGCGGTCACGGTGGGCTGGCACATCTATGAAGTAACCCGCAATCCCTTTTCGCTGGGCCTGGTCGGCCTGGCCGAAGTGTTGCCGTTCTTCTGCGTGGCGCCGTTTGCCGGCTACCTGGTCGACCATCTGCCACGACGCCGGCTGGGCATGGCGGCCTGCGCCGGACTGGTCGCCACCGCACTGGTGCTGTGCGCGGTGGCACTGGGCTGGCTGCCGTTCCATGGCGTGTGGCCGATCTATGCCGCCATCGCGCTGACCGGCATGGTCCGCGCCTTCCTGTCGCCGATCTACAACGCGCTGTTCGCACGGGTGCTGGAGCGCCACCAGTTCGCCCGCGGCGCAGGGCTGGGCAGCGTGTTCTTCCAGGCGGGGATGGTGGTGGGACCGGCGTTGGGCGGCGTACTGGTCGGCTGGGGCGGCAAGGGCGTGGCCTACGGCGTTGCCACCGGCTTTGCAGTGATGGCGATGGCCTGCCTGGCCTCGTTGAAGGTGAGCGAGCCGGTGCATGCCGGGCCAGCCGCGCCGATCTTCCGCAGCATCGCAGAAGGCGCGCGCTTCGTGGTCGGCAACCGGATCATAGTCGGAGCAATGGCGCTGGACATGTTCTCGGTGCTGCTGGGCGGCGTGGTGGCGATGCTGCCGGCCTTCCTGCAGGAGATCCTGCATTACGGCCCCGAAGGGCTGGGCATCCTGCGCGCGGCGCCGGCATTGGGGTCCATCGCAGTCGGCCTGTGGCTGGCCCGCCACCCGCTGCAGCAGCATGCCGGCCGCGTGCTGTTGTTCGCGGTGGCCGGCTTCGGGCTGTGCGTGATCGGCTTCGGGCTGTCGCACCACTTCTGGCTGTCGGCGCTGATCCTGCTGTTCTACGGCGCCTTCGATGGCGTGTCGGTGGTGGTGCGTTCGACCATCCTGCAGCTGGCCACGCCGGAGGAAATGCGCGGCCGGGTGTCGTCGATCAACGGCATCTTCATCAGTTCGTCCAACGAACTCGGCGCGTTCTATGCCGGCACGATGGCCAGGTGGCTGGGGCTGGTGCCGGCGGTGGTGCTGGGCGGTTTTGCGGTGCTCAGCGTGGCGGGCATCACGGCGTGGAAGAACCCCACGCTGCGCCGCCTGAACCTGCGGGACCTGCAATAGATCCAGAAGCGTGACGACCAGCGGTCGTCACCCACCACGGCATCCTGGTAGCGCCAAGCCGTGCTCGGCGGGATTCAACCGCGTGACGACCAACGATCGTCACCCACCATGCCGTCACTACCGGGTTGGTCAGTTGCCGCAGCCCTGCAGCTTCAGTGTCTGGCCCTGGCGCAGGCTGTAGGCCGGTGCCTTCAGGCCATTGGCGCGGGCCAGCGTGGGCACGTCGCAGCTGAACTTCGCGGCGATCCTGCCCAGCGTTTCGCCCCTGCCCACCTTGTGCGAACGCACTGGCTGCGCGCGCGGTGCAGCGGGACGTGGCGCCACTACCGGGGCCGTCGGGGCGGTGCCCACCACGCTGGCTTCCGCTGCGGCCACCGGCACTACCCCGCCCACCGCCACGCTGCCGGTGAAGCTGGCCGCGCTCGGGCGCACGATCGCCGCGTTCAGATCAGCGGTGATCAGGGTACGTGCCAGATCAGCACGCGGGCCGCTTACGCAGTTGCGCGTGTACAGGCCGGCGATGCGGGTGGTGGCGTTGATCAGCGTGCCGGCCGGAATCCAGCCATCCGCTTCGTAACGCGGGTTGAGGTTGCGCAGCGTGCGCATGTAGCCATCGCGCGTACCCTGGCTGCCCAGGCAGATGGTCAGCTCATAGATCGTGGTGGACTTGGCCAGGCGCACCGTCGCAGGCTGTGCGTTGACCTTCGGGAACTCCACGCCGTACTGCTGCGGGTGGAGGAAAATCCAGGCGGCGGCAATGACCATCGGCACGTAGTCCTTGGTCTCGCCGGGGAACTCGTTGTAGACGCTGTCCACCCAGAAGCTCTGTCCAGCGTTCTGCCGGAACACGCGCAGCGCGCGCCCTTCGCCGCCGTTGTAGCCGGCCAACGACAGTTCGATGTTGTTGTTGAGCTGGCGCATGCGCTCGTTGAGGTAGGTCGCGCTGGCTTCGGCTGCGCTGCGCGCATCGAAGCGGGTATCGAAGCCGGTGCCATCCGGACCCAGCCCGAAACGCCGGCCGGTGGCCGGCATGAACTGCATCAGGCCGGCGGCGCCGGCACGCGAAGAGGCATGCACGCGGCCATTGGACTCCTTGGCCATGATGCCGAACAACAGCGCTTCGGGCAGGCCGCGCTTTTCCCATTCCGGCCACATCACCGCGCGCACGTTCTGGTAGTTTTCGTAGCTGGTCAGCAGCGCCGGGCGCATGTCGGTCAGCCAGCGCCGGATACCGGCCTGGATGGCCGGGTTGTACTCGACCATGCTGTCGAAGGCATGCCGCTTGTCGTTGAGCAGCGCTGCCGCGCGGGCCGCTTCGGGCACGTCGGCTGCCAACGGCCCGATGTGGTCCGGATCGGCCTGCAGGGTGTCACCAGCTTCGTCGGCCACGCTGTCGTCGCCCTCGGCGTCGGCATCGCGCTTGAGCAGGCGCTTGTAGGTAGCCAGCAGGGTGCTCATCTGGCAGCCTTTCTGTCCCACGCACTCGCTCAGCACGTCTTCCATGTCCTCCAGCGCGGCATCCGCCTCGGCGGCGCCCTTGGGATCGGCATTGGACACGCGCAGCAGCGCGTCGGTATAGCGCTTCTCGGCCACGCCCATGCGCTGCTGCAGCGCTTCGGCCTTGGCCCGGTCACGGTTGGAAACACGTTGCGCATGGGCGTCGGGGACGGCCAGCAGCAGGCTGGCAAGGGCCAGGACGGGCAATCCACGAACAAGCAGGACAGGAACGGGCATTTTTGGCACTGTGTGCGAATCAGGCAGGCAGAGTAGCGGTGCCGCCACGATCCGGGCAACCCGGAGAGGGCCCGCACCGTGCAGCCGGTTAACATTGCGCGCATTCATCACAAGGGATGGACCATGGACCCGATTCTGCTCGGCAAAGGCATCACCGACGACGTAGCGGTCACCCTGTTGCCCAAGCTCGGCAATCGCCACGGACTGGTGGCCGGCGCCACCGGCACCGGCAAGACAGTGACCCTGATGACGCTGGCCGAAGGTTTCTCGCGGATCGGCGTGCCGGTGTTCCTGGCCGACGTGAAGGGCGATGTGTCCGGCCTGGCCGTGGCCGGCGCCGGCGGCGATGCGCTGCTGCAGCGTGCCGCGCAGATCGGAGTGGCCGACTACGCGCCGGCCGCCAGCCCAGCCATTTTCTGGGACCTCTACGGCAAGCTGGGCCATCCGGTGCGCACCACCGTCAGCGAGATGGGCCCTACCCTGCTGACCCGCATCCTCGAGCTCAGCGACACCCAGGCCGGCGTGATGGACATCGTGTTCAAACTGGCCGACGACCGTGGCCTGCTGCTGCTGGACCTGGACGACCTGCGCGCGCTGCTCGGGCTGGTGGCCGAAGAGCGCAAGGACATCTCCACCGAATACGGACTGGTCAGTGCGCAATCGGTGGCGGCGATCCAGCGTGCCCTGCTGCGGCTGTCACAGGATGGCGGCGAAGCGTTCTTCGGCGAGCCGGCGCTGGAACTGGTCGATATCATGCGGGTCAACCACGATGGCCGCGGGGTCATCGGCATCCTCGCCGCCGACCAGCTGGTACTGAAGCCGAAGCTGTATTCGACCTTCCTGCTGTGGCTGCTGTCCGAGCTGTTTGAAACCCTGCCGGAAGTGGGCGACCTGGAAAAACCCAAGCTGGTCTTCATCTTCGACGAGGCCCACCTGCTGTTCAACGATGCCCCCCCTGCCCTGGTGCAGCGCATCGAACAGGTGGTGCGGCTGATCCGTTCCAAGGGCGTGGGCGTGTACTTCTGCTCGCAGTTCCCCGACGACGTGCCGTCCAACATCCTCGGCCAGCTGGGCAACCGGGTGCAGCATGCGCTACGCGCGTTCACCCCGCGCGACCAGAAGGCGGTGAAGACCGCTGCGGAAACCTTCGTGCCCAATCCGAAGCTGGACGTGGCACGCGTGCTGTCCTCGCTGGGCACCGGTGAAGCGCTGGTATCCACCCTGCAGGACAAAGGCATCCCGATGCCGGTGCAGCAGACCCTGATCGCGCCGCCACGCTGCCGGATGGGCCCGGTCACCGACGCCGAACGTGCGCAGGTGCGCGCCGGCAGCCCGGTCGGCAGCCGCTACGACACCGCCATCAACCGTGAATCGGCGGCCGAACGGCTGGCCCAGCGCGCGCAGAAGAGCGTCGAGCAGGCCGCCACCCCCAAGGCGCGCACGCGCGAGCAGGACGACGCGCAGGACGGCGGGTTCGGCCAGACGATCAAGGATGCGATCTTCGGCACCAAACGACGCCAGGGCATGATCGAAACCATGGCCAAGCAGACCACGCGCACGGTGGGCACCAGGCTGGGCAACCAGATCGTGCGCGGGATCCTCGGTGGCATCTTCGGCGGAAAGCGCTGAAGGTCCGTAAGCTGTCGCATTGCAGTTGCGTAGAGAGCAGTAGATGTCGCGTTGGCGTCCCCCCGCAGAAAAGAGCACCGCGCTGATCACCTCCGGCGGCCATGCACGGCTGAAGGCCGAGCTGGAGGACCTGTGGCGCGTGCGCCGCCCGGAAGTGGTGAAGGCACTGGCCGCAGCCGCGGCCGAAGGTGACCGCTCGGAGAATGCCGAGTACACCTACCGCAAGAAGCAGCTGGGCGAGATCGACCGCCGCGTGCGCTACCTCAGCAAGCGGCTGGAGGCGCTGCGCGTGGTCGATGGCGAACCGAGCGACCCGCAGGCGGTGTTCTTCGGCGCGTGGGTAGAACTGGAGAATGTGGACACGGCGGAGATCAGCCGTTACCGCATCGTCGGGCCGGACGAAACCGATGCCGCCACGGGCTGGATCAGCATCGACTCACCGCTGGCGCGGGCCCTGTTGAAGAAGCGCGTGGACGATGAGTTCGAGGTCGACCTGCCCGGCGGACGCCACGGCTTTGCGATCCTCGCCGTGCAGTACGGCGCTGGAACGGAAGGCCGGTAGCGCCGGTAGCGCCGAGCCATGCTCGGCGAGCGCGCAGCGCGGCCCGTCTCAGACACCGCAATCCCCGAACCAGAAGCCGCCGAGCATGGCTCGGCGCTACCGGACCGCGCACCGCGCGGATTGCATCACGCCGCGCAGGGCGCGAACGGAGAATCACCGACCTACAGCGGCGGCGGATACCCACGCCCAGCCCGCAGCGGGCGGAAATACGCCGTCTGTTGGTACAACCCGGCGTCCTGCCGCGGGTGCCAGCCCGGGATGCCGGCCAGCGGCAACGGCCGCAGCTCCAACGGATCCTGCAGCACCGCACCCTCGTCCAGCGCACGCGCCACGGCCGCGATGCAGGCAGCGTCATCCTCGCCCTGCACCACCAGGCATTTGCCCACCAACAGTCGCGTCGGCAGCAGTGCCTGCTCCATCAGCGCATGGCCGATCACCGCTGCCACGCCGATGTCGCCGCTCGCCCATTGCCCTGCCCCCTGCACGAACAGCGCCTGCCAGTCGTGCGCATCCCACGCCGCCAGCAGGCGCGCGTCACGCACCCGCACGATCACGCCGGATTCGTCGAACTGGGTCAGTGCGGCCTGCGTGCGGTTGCGGGCGTGGGGGCCCATCTGCCGGATGTGCTGGCACTGACCGGTATTGAGCGCTCGCTTGATGCCCGGATAGCGCGCCCAGACCAGCGCGTTGAACAGGTCGTGCCAGTTGCTGGCACGGGTGGCGATGCGGCCTGTCTCGGCAATGCGCTGCTCATAGTGCCGGCCATCGGCGAGCAAGGCCGCGTCCTGCTCGACCAGCCGCTTGTCCTGCAGTGGCAGCACGCCGTTGAGCATTTCGATGGAAGGCCACTCCGCACCCGCCAGCAGCCGGGAAAACGGCGCCAGTGCGTCAAACAGCGGATGCGCGAAGCAGGCCGCATCCACCGCCGCGCGCGGTGGCGCGACGAAGCGGCGGCGGGTCGCGCTGGAAGCCGAAGCGTGACGGCCAACGGTGGCCACCCATCCGGGATCCGGCGCTTCCGGATGGGTCACAGCATTTTCAGATCGAGTGCCTTGCGCGCGGCGGGCACAGCGGTCGGCGGCAATGCATCGCCGTACAGATCGTGCTCATCGCTTTCGGTGATTTCCACGTCGACGAAATCGCCGACCCGCAGGGTCACCTCATCGGCATTCTGGATATGCACCAGCCCGTCGATCTCCGGTGCGTCGGCCTTGGAACGCGCCACCGCGATATCGCCTTCGATCGCATCGACCAGGCACTGCTGCACGGTGCCGATCTTGGCTTCAAGCCGCGAGGCGGAAATCTGCGCCTGCTTTTCCATGAAACGCGCCAGGCGTTCCTGCTTCACTTCTTCCGGCACCGGATCGGGCAGGTCGTTGGCCGTGGCGCCTTCCACCGGCGAATAGGCGAACGCACCGACACGGTCCAGCTGCGCCTCGTCCAGGAACGACAGCAGTTCCTCGAATTCGGCTTCGGTTTCGCCGGGGAAACCGACGATGAAGGTCGAACGCACGGTGATGTCCGGCGCGATGCGCCGCCAGTTCTGCACCCGCTCCAGGGTCTTTTCCACCGCGCCCGGACGCTTCATCAGCCGCAGGATGCGAGGGCTGGCGTGCTGGAAAGGAATGTCCAAATACGGCAGGATCCGGTTTTCCGCCATCAGCGGCACCATCTCGTCCACGTGCGGGTACGGGTAGACGTAGTGCATCCGCACCCAGGCATCCAGCTCGGACAGACCTTCGCACAGCGACTTCATCCGCGTCTGGTAGGCCTTGTCGCGCCACATGCGCTCGGCGTACTTCACGTCCACGCCGTAGGCGGAGGTGTCCTGGGACACCACCAGCAGTTCGCGCACCCCGCCGCGCACCAGCCGTTCGGCTTCGCGCAACACCTCATCCACCGGCCGCGAAACCAGCTTGCCGCGCATCGAAGGAATGATGCAGAAACTGCACTTGTGGTTGCAGCCCTCGGAAATCTTCAGGTACGCGTAATGGCGCGGGGTCAGCTTGACCCCGTAGTCCGGCACCAGGTCCACGAAGGGATCGTGACGCGGCGGAATCGCCGCATGCACCGCTTCCATGACGCTCTGGTAGTCCTGCGGCCCGGACACCGCCAGCACGTCCGGGTACGCCTCGCGGATCTGCTCCGGGCGCTTGCCCAGGCAGCCGGTGACGATCACCTTGCCGTTGGCGTTCATCGCCTCGCCGATCGCATCCAGCGATTCGGCCACTGCCGAATCGATGAAGCCACAGGTGTTGACCACCACCACGTCGGCGGCGTCGTAGGTCGGGACGATGTCGTATCCCTCTACCCGCAACTGGGTGAGGATGCGCTCGGAATCGACGAGGGCCTTCGGACAGCCAAGGCTGACGAAGCCGACTTTGGGGTTCAGCAGGGACATGGATCGGGACTCTGGGGGCCTGGGCCGGGCGTGGCCTGGGGGCCTGGATCGGACAAGTATACCGGGCCCGCCGGGCGCCCCTGAACCCTGCCCGGCCGGCAGCTGGCGTCGGTAAGGGCACGCTCGCCCCCTGCACAGGGATTCCGCAGCATTCTGCATAGCCAGACTGCCCGGCCCGCCACAGGATCGACGGGCGCGCGAAAGACATCGCCCGCGCCCCGGGGCCGGCACGTTGCCGGCATCCCTCCAACAGGAGTCTCCGATGAAACCCTTTGCCGCCACCTGCCTGGCCACCGTGCTTCTGGCCGCCAGCCTGCCGCCCGCCAAGGCCGCCACCAACAGCTACACCTGCTCCTACCAGCTGTACGAGAACGGCCAACCCGTGGTCCGCCGCGTGGAGTACGTCGAGCCGAACCTGCAGGCGGCGATGGCCCGGTTCGAGGCCTTTCTTGCCGATTTGAGGGCGCAGGGCAAGCAACCACAACACCTGGGATGCCGCTGAGCTGACACCGCCCTGACGTCGCCCAGGAGGATAATGCTGTCGAAATCACTCTGAAGAGGCGTCGCACCATGGGCAACTGGATCACCCTGGATACCCACCACGGCAAGGCCCGGGCCTGGGAGGCGCTGCCGGAAGGTACCCCGCGCGGCGGCCTGGTGGTCATCCAGGAAATCTTCGGGGTCAACGAGCACATGCGCTCGGTGGCCGAGCGCTTCGCCGCCCAGGGCTATGCCGTGCTGGCGCCGTCCTTCTTCGACCTGCTCGACGATGCCGACGCGGCCAAGCCGCTGGAGCTCCCCTACGACAACGACGGGGTCAAGGCCGGCCTGGATGCGGTCAACGCCATTGGCGTGGAAAAGTCGCTGGTGCTGGTGCGTGCCGCGGCTACCCGGCTGGCCAGCCATGGCAAGGTCGGCACGGTGGGCTACTGCTGGGGTGGCAGCATCGCCCTGCTCGCCGCGCTGCGGCTGGGCCTGCCCTCGGTCAGCTACTACGGGGCGCGCAACGTGCAGTTCCTCGATGAGACCCCGAAGGCGCCGGTGATGTTCCAATTCGGCGCGCTGGACAAGAGCATTCCGCCGGAGGCCATCGCGGCCCACCGCGAAAAGCTGCCGAAGATGGAAGCCTTCGTCTACCCGGCCGACCACGGCTTCAACCGCGAGGTCGGACATGCGTATGATCCAGACAGCGCCGCCCTGGCGCTGCAACGCACCCTGGACTTCTTCACGGAGCATCTTGGATGAGCGATTTTGAACTGGATACGCGCCTGGCCAACGACAGCGTGCTGGTGGCCGACGGCCCCCTGTCCCAGATCAGGCTGATGAACGACGAACGCTTTCCGTGGCTGGTGATCGTGCCGCGGTTGGCCGGCATCACCGAATGGATCGAACTGGACGGCGACCAGCAGGACAAGCTGCGCACCGAACTCAACCGCACCTCCAAGGCGCTGAAGTCCGAAGACGGCGTGGAGAAGATCAACATCGGGGCGCTGGGCAACATCGTGCGCCAGCTGCATTTCCACGTGATCGGCCGCCATGAGGGCGACCCGGCCTGGCCCGGACCGGTCTGGGGCAGTGGCCAGGCGCATCGGCATGATGCCGACGAACTGCAGCGGCGTGTCGCGCACTGGAAGGACAAGCTAGGATATCCGCCCCACCCTTGAGCGTTCGCAGACTCCGATGCGTTTCAATCTAGTCGCTGCCATCCTGCTGATCCTGGTCGGGCTGTTCATGCTCGCCACCAACCTCGGCTGGACCAACATGAACTTCACCCGCCTGCTCACCACCTGGTGGCCGGTCGGCCTGGTGGCGGTGGGCATCGGCATGCTGTTCGGCCGCGGCAAGTAAACCACGGCCCCGGCGGTGCCGGTCCTGAGGGGCCGGCACGCCACGGACGCTCAGGTGCGCGGCAGCGTGACGCCGGTCTGGCCCTGGTACTTGCCGCCACGGTCCTTGTAGGACGTCTCGCAGACGTCATCCTGGTCGGCCTGGAAGAACAGCATCTGGGCCACGCCTTCGTTGGCGTAGATGCGCGCCGGCAGCGGCGTGGTGTTGCTGAATTCCAGGGTCACGTGACCTTCCCACTCCGGCTCCAGCGGGGTCACGTTGACGATGATGCCGCAACGCGCGTAGGTGCTCTTGCCCAGGCACACCACCAACGTATCGCGCGGGATGCGGAAGAACTCCACCGTGCGCGCCAGCGCGAAGCTGTTGGGCGGGATGATGCACTCATCGCCCACCACGTCGACGAAGCTCTTCGGGTCGAAGTGCTTGGGGTCCACGATGGTGGAATTGATGTTGGTGAAGACCTTGAACTCGCGCGAGCAGCGCACGTCGTAGCCGTAACTGGACGTGCCATAGCTGACGATGCGCTCGCCGTTGGCCTGCTTCACCTGCCCGGCTTCGAACGGCTCGATCATGCCGTGCTGTTCGGACATGCGGCGGATCCAACGGTCACTCTTGATGCTCATGCTAGGTCCTGGCTGGAAGGGGCGGGTGCGCGCCCGGGAGCTGATTCTACAGGGCTGACCCGCTCAGAGCAGCGAGGACAGGATCGGGATGGACGCACGCGGGCGCCTGGCCAGTTCCTCCAGCAGCCGGCTGGCGGCCTGGCGGTAGGCCTGTGCCGCACTGGACTCGGGCTGGGCGGCGGTGATCGGGGTACCGGCGTCGCCCTGCTCGCGGATGTCGATCTGCAGCGGCAGCGATCCCAGCAGCGGCACGCCGTACTGCGCGGCCATCTTCTCCCCACCACCGTGGCCGAACAGATGCTCCACGTGGCCGCAGTTGCTGCACGTGTGCACGGCCATGTTTTCCACGATGCCCAGCACCGGCACTTCCACCTTCTCGAACATCTTCAGCGCCTTGCGCGCATCCAGGGTGGCGATGTCCTGCGGCGTGGTGACGATCACCGCGCCGGCCAGCGGAATCTTCTGGGTCAGGGTCAGCTGGATGTCGCCGGTGCCCGGTGGCAGGTCGATCAGCAGCACGTCCAGGTCGTCCCACAGGGTGTCGTTGAAGAACTGGGTCATCGCCGAAGTCGCCATCGGCCCGCGCCAGATCATCGGCGTCTCGTCCTCGATCAGGTAGCCGATCGACATGGTGTCCACGCCGAACGCGCGCGGCGGCTCGATGCTCTTGTTGTCCGGGCTTTCCGGGCGGCCGGACAGACCCATCATCGCCGGCACCGACGGGCCGTAGATGTCCGCATCCAGCAAGCCCACGCGCACGCCCAGCTGCTGCAGGGCCACCGCCAGGTTCACCGAGGTGGTGCTCTTGCCGACCCCGCCCTTGCCCGAGCCCACCGCGACGACGTTGCGGATGCGCGCATGCGGGCTCAGTCCTTTCTGGACCTGGCTGGCGTGGGGGCGGCGTTGCGGGTTGTTCACTGCGGTGCTCCGGAATCTTAAAGACGGTCGGCTGCCATGATACAAGCCGGCGCGCCCTACGCTGGAAGACCGGCGCAGGGCCGTGCGCTGATCAATGACGTGATCGCCATAACAGAAAAATTCAGCGCCGGCTCATCCAGGGCATATGAAATATTTTCAGTAAAGCCGACAGCCCTTGCAGCACAAGGTATGCGCGAGACCATCGCAGACCCTGCGCACGCACTGGCGGTGTGGGTTGCGAAAATGCTGTTAATGCCGTGTTACGTTTCGATGACATCGGTTTGGGACTGAACCGACCGTGAAGCGTCAAGGATGACAGCGCCACTCCTTCAGCCACAGCTCGGGACCCCCCACATGCCTCAGCGTCGCACGCTCCTGCCGCACCCCCTCGCATTCGCACTGTTCAGCAGCCTGGTCGCCGCCGCCACGCCCGCCATCGCCCAGGACGCCGCCACCACCAGCCTGGACCGCGTCACCGTTACCGGCTCGCTGATCCCGCAGACGGACATCGAAACCCACACGCCGGTGCTCACCGTTACCGCTGAAGACATCCAGACCCGCGGTTTCACCAGCGTGGCCGATGTCCTGCAGCAGTCCTCCCTTTCCACGGGTGGCCTGCAAGGCGGCCAGACCTCGGCCTCATTCACTCAAGGCGCCGAAGCGGCAGGCATGTTCGGCCTCAGCCCGGGCTACACCAAGTACCTGATCAACGGCCGGCCGATGCTGTCCTACCCGGCGCTGTACAACGGCAGCGACTCGTTCAACAACATCAGCGGCATCCCCATCGACATCGTCGAGCGGATCGAGATCCTGCCGGGCGGCCAGTCCTCACTGTACGGCTCGGACGCGATCGCCGGCGTGGTCAACATCATCCTGAAGGAACGCCTGGAGGGCGGCTCGCTGAGCGTGCGCGGCGGTGCCTACAGCGAAGGCGGTGGCAGCAATATCCGCTTCAGCGTCGCCCAGGGCTTCAACGCGCTGGATGACCGGCTCAACGTGCTGGTCAACGCACAGTACGAGCAGACCAACCCGATCTGGGGCTACCAGCGTGACCTGACCAAGGTCAACAACCCGGACGGCTACAGCCCGCAGTACGTGTCCAATGATTTCCTGGTGCTGCAGCCGGCCAACAGCAACCGCTACGCGATGATGGATCCGAACCTGTGCGCCAACGTCGCCGGGCAGTTCGGCGGCACCACCGTGCTCGGCACGCGCCCGACCGGCCAGGCCTGTGGTTCGGTGTACGGCACCGGTTTCAAGACGATCAAGAACGGCAAGGAAAGCAGCCAGGTCTACAGTTCATTCACCTTCGATGTGAACGACAACTTCCAGCTGTTCGGTGATGCGCTGGTCAATCTGGAAGAAGTGCAGTACGCCACCGGCTCGAACTTCACCTGGTGGGGCACCTCCTCCGGCTGGGGCCGCTTCTATGACCAGGACAGCGGCCAGTACCTCAACCTGCAGCGCGTGTTCGCACCGGAAGACATCGGCCCGAACGGCTACAAGGACATCCTCAACACTGATCGCAACAAGGCCTACCAGGTCACCCTCGGTGGACGCGGCAGTGCGGGCGACTGGGACTACAGCGCCAGCTTCAGCCGCGGCGAGTACAAGCTCACCGAACGCAGCTTCGTGCGCTGGGCCGACCCGATCGACAGCTACTTCGAAGACCGCGTGCTTGGCCCGGAGCTGGGCACCACGTCCGCCGGTTACAGCATCTACAGCCCCAACTGGGAAGCGTTCTACGCGCCGCTGCCGGCGGGCGATTTCCAGAGCTTCACCGGCTACGCCTACAGTGAAAGCCGGACCTGGCAGAACCTCGGCCGGGTACAGCTGACCAACGCCTCGCTGTTCTCGCTGCCGGGTGGCGATGCCGGCTTCGCCGTGGTGGCCGAGGCCGGCAGCGAGGGCTGGGATTACACCCCCGACCCGGGCCTGATGGATGGCAGCGTATGGGGCACCACGGCGGTTTCCGGCGCCGGCCATCGCAGCAACTATGCGCTCACCAGTGAACTGCGCCTGCCCCTGCTGGATTCGCTGACCGTCACCGGATCGGGCCGCTATGACGCGTTCAAGATCCAGGACAGCACCGTCGACAAGGCTACTTACAGCATCGGCGTGGAGTTCCGTCCGATCGACAGCCTGCTGTTCCGCGGCAAGTACGGCACGGCCTTCCGCGCGCCCACCCTGGCCGATGCCTTCCAGGGCCGCAGCGGCTACTACGCCAACGGCTCCACCGATTACTACCGTTGCGGCCAACTGGGATACGACCCGTCCGAAACCACCGGCTGCCCCTACGACAGCGTGTCGGTGTTCGGCGTGCAGTCCGGCAACCCGGACCTGGAACCGATCACTGCCGATGTGTGGAATGCCGGCGTGGTCTGGGCCCCGCTTAACAACCTGTCCTTCTCGGTGGATTACTACAACTGGAAGATCGAGAACGAGGTCAACACGCTCAGTTCGGACCAGCTGCTGCTCGCCGAGTACTACTGCCGCGGCGGCCAGGCCAACAACACGTCGGCCAGCTGCCAGAACGTGGCCGACTGGATCACCCGCGATGCATCAGGCGTGCTGGATGAGATCTACACGCCAAAGTTGAACGTGGCCAGGCAGAACCTTCAGGCACTGACGGCCAGCTTCAAGTACGTCCAGGACCTGGGACGCTTCGGCTCGCTGCAGTTCGCCGGCAACTACACCAACATGCTGGAACGCGAACTGCAGCCCCAGCCGGGAGATGAGTACCTGGACCTGCTGCGTGACCCGTACGCCATGTGGGTCTACGACTCCTATGCCAAGGTCCGCGCCGATGGCTCGATAGGCTGGGCCAAGGGCAACTGGACCACGACGCTGTATGCCAACTACATCGGCAGGACGCCGAACTACATGGCGTACCTGGGCAACGGGTACGACTACGTGCACTCCTCCGGTTACAAGGCCGGCAAGTGGGGTTCGTACACCACCTACAACCTGAGCGTGAACTATCGCGCGCTGGAAAACCTGACGCTGTCGCTGATGGTCAACAACGTGTTCAACAAGATGCCCGACAACCAGCGGTACAGTTTCGCCGGCACCAGCGGCCAGCCGTACAACAACTATCTCTACAATGCCTACGGCCGTGCGATCTACATGCAGGCCAAGTACGAGTTCGGCGCTCCGTAAGGCGCGGTGCTGAAATGGGCCCGGCTGACGCCGGGCCCGTTTTCCATTGTGCCGAGCCTGTCCGGCGAAGCCTCTTGCGCGCCGACATGACCTTCGACACCCTTGCAGGCTTGGCCGGAGGCGTATCGTCCGGCCTACAGCCCTCTGGGAACCTTCCCAGACATCACGCGGCCTGGAGGCCATACAAAAGTGACCCGTACTCCCAAGATCGTCCTGCTGACCCTGGCCGTTTCGGCCGCGCTGGTCGGCTGCGGCAAGAGCGAAACCCCGGCCAAGGAAGGCGCCGCCTCCACCCCGGCCGCCGCCACCGAAGCCCACACCTACACCCTGGACCAGGCCAAGCTGCCGGCGTACAACGCTTTCCAGCCCAGCGACCTGGACACCACGCTGGACGCGTGCACCGCCTTCGGCGACTACGTCAACAGCAAGTGGCTGGCCGCCAATGAAATCCCGGCCGACCGCACCAGCTGGGGCGCGTTCACCATCCTCGACGAGCGTTCGGTCGCCGCCCAGCACCAGCTGGCCGAGCAGGTCGCGCAGGTAAAGAACCCGAACCACATCGAAAAGGTGGTCGGTGACCTGTGGGCCACCGGCATGGACGAAGCCAAGATCAACGCGCAGGGCATCGAGCCGTTGAAGGCCGACCTGGCCGCCATCGACGCGTTGTCCGACAAGGCCGCCATCGCCGCCTACCTGCGTGACACCGCCGCCAAGGGTGAGAACGTGCTGTTCGGCTTCGGCGCCGAAGCGGACTTCAAGAACTCCGCGGTGAACATGGCCTACGCCAGCCAGGGCGGCCTGGGCCTGCCGGACAAGACCTTCTATACCGACGCGGCCAAGGCCGACAAGCTGCAGGCCTACCAGGCCCACGTGGCCAAGGTGCTGGAGCTGGCCGGCGTGCCGGCCGCCGACGCCGCCACCCAGGCAGCCGAGGTCATCAAGTTCGAAACCCGCCTGGCCAAGGCCTCCAAGTCCAGCGTCGAACTGTCGCGCGACGTCTCGCTGTACTACCACCCGGTCACCCTGGCCGAAGCCGATACCCTGACCCCGAACTTCAGCTGGACCGAGTTCTTCAAGAGCCAGGGCGTGGCCGCGCCGGAGAAGTTCTCGCTGGCCATCCCGGCCTTCCATGAGGAAGTCAGCAAGGCGCTGGGTGATACCGATCCGGCCGTGTGGCGCGCCTACCTGCGCTTCCACACCGTGGACAGCGCATCGCCGTACCTGAGCGATGCCTTCGCCAATGAGAACTATGCCTTCTACGGCAAGACCCTCAACGGCCAGAAGGAACAGAAGCCGCGTTGGAAGCGCGTGCTGGGCACCATCGAAAATGGTGCCGGCGAAGCGTTCGGCCAGCTGTACGTCAAGGTCGCCTTCTCGCCGGAAGCCAAGGCGAAGATGGAAACGCTGGTGAAGAACCTGGCCGATTCGCTCAAGGAGCGCATCCAGGGCCTGACCTGGATGAGCGATGAGACCAAGGCCAAGGCGATCGCCAAGTGGGAAACCTTCACCCCGAAGATCGGTTACCCGGACAAGTGGCGTGACTGGTCCGGCCTGGAAACCGGCCGTGACAGCTTCCTCGGCAACGTCCGCGCCGCCAACGCCTTCAACTACAAGTTCAACCTGGCCAAGGTCGGCCAGCCGGTGGACAAGACCGAGTGGGGCATGACCCCGCAGACCGTCAACGCCTACTACAACCCGCTGCAGAACGAGATCGTGTTCCCGGCCGCCATCCTGCAGCCGCCGTTCTTCGATCCCAACGCCGACGACGCGCTGAACTACGGCGGCATCGGTGCGGTGATCGGCCACGAGATGACCCATGGTTACGACGACCAGGGCAGCCGTTTCGGACCGACCGGCAACTTCGAGAACTGGTGGACCGAAGCGGACAGCAAGAACTTCTCCGGCCTGACCGGCAAGCTGGTCAAGCAGTTCAACGAGTACAAGGTGGATGGCCAGGCCGTCGATGGCAGCCTGACCCTGGGCGAGAACATCGCCGACCTGGGCGGCCTCGCAACCGCCTACGATGCGCTGCAGAAGGCATCGGCCGGCAAGGAAGATCCGAAGGTCGATGGCTTCACCCGCGACCAGCGCTTCTTCTTCAACTGGGCCACCGTGTGGCGCACCAAGTACACCCCGGAGAACGCCAAGGTCCGCCTGGCCACCGATCCGCACGCACCGGCGCAGTTCCGCGCGATGGGCGCGCCGTCGAACCTGCCGACCTTCGCCGCCGCGTTCCAGTGCAAGGCCGGCTCGCCGATGTCGCGCGCTGGCGATGCCAAGGTCGTGATCTGGTAAGCCACGGCTGAAGCCGCGTTGAAAGCGAGGCCCGGGGAAACCCGGGCCTCTTCGTTGGTGATGCCAGCCGCGGGGTGACCGGCGCTGGCGTGCATGCCGTGCACATGCCCGGCTTGCTATAGTTCGCCCGCCCTTAATCCATCATGGATTTGCTCTACATGCCCACTCTTCGTCCGCTTGCCATCTCCCTGGGCGTCAGCCTGGCCATGCTGGTTCCCGTCCACGATGCGCTCGCCGCCAAGAAGAAGGCCGCACGTGCGCCGGCCGTCAGCGCGCAGTGCACCGATTTCCACGACGCGGCCAATGCCGCCTGGCTCAAGGCCAACCCGGTTCCGCAGACCGGCGCCACCACCGCGCTGGGGCAACTGGTCGAGCGCAGCCGCCTGCAGCAGCGCGAACTGCTGGACGGCGCCATGGCCAGCCCGCAGGGCAACGTGCAGAAGCTGCTCGGCGACTTCTGGGCCAGCGGCCTGGATGAAGCGGCGGTGGAAGCCGATGGCTCCAATCCGATCGCCCCGCTGCTGACCCGCATCAATGCGATCAAGCGCGCCAAGGATGTCCCCGCGTCGATCGCCGCCCTGCACCAGGTCGGTATCCCGGTGGCGTTCAACTTCAGCCCGGACGTTGACCTGAAGGCGCTGGACCGCCACATCGGCTACTTCATGCAGGGCGGCATGGGCCTGCCGGACCCGGCCTTCTACACCCGCACCGACGCCGACACCGTCGCGGTGATGGGCCGCTACCGCGCCTACGTCAAGCAGATCCTGGCGCTGACCGGCACCCCTGCGGCCAAACTGGATACCGAGGTCGCCTCGGTGATCGCGCTGGAAACCGAGCTGGCGCGCAACGCGCAGTCGCTGGCCGACCTCAACAACCCGTTCCGCAACTACGCGCCGATCTCCACCCGCGACCTCAACGGCCGGTACAAGAACCTGCAGCTGGACGCGTTCCTGAAGGTGCAGGGCGTCAACGACGACCTGGTGTCGCTGTCCGACGCCGCGCTGTTCCAGGCGCTGGACGGCATGGTCACCCGGATCAAGCCGGACCAGTGGAAGGCCTACCTGCGCTGGCGCGTGGGCGATGCGATGGCACCGTACCTGTCCAAGGCCTACCGTGACGCCGAGTTCGAATTCCGTGGCCGCGTGCTGCGTGCACAGACCCTGCCCGCCCCGCGCTGGGAGCAGGTCCTGGATGCGATCAACGTCGCCGCCGGTCCGATGCTCGGCCGTGAGTACGCCGCCAAGCACCTGAGCGCCGAAGATCGCCGCCAGGCGGCCTGGATCATCGACAAGCTGCGCGAAACGCAGATCGAAGCGGTCAAGCGCAGCACCTGGCTGAGCGCCGAAGCCAAGGCCGAAGCGGAAGCCAAGCTGGGCGCGTTGAAGATCGAGATCGGCACCCCGCTGCGCGATCTGGATTACAGCGTGCAGCCGATGGGCCGCGGCAGCTTCGGCGGCAACATGCTGATCGCTTCCACCTGGCGCCACCGCGAAGAAATGAAGCGCATCGGCCGCGGCAACGCAGACCGTCGCTGGGACGTGCTGCCGCAGCAGCCGTCGCTGGCGTATGACCTGGCGCAGAACCGCCTGATCGTCACCGCCGCCGCCCTGCAGGACCCGATCTTCAACGCCCAGTCCAGCGCGGCCAACAAGTTCGGCAGCTACGGCGCACTCGTCGGCCATGAGCTGACCCGTGCGATCGACGCCAAGGGCGCGCTGATCGACGCACGTGGCGAACTGCGCAGCTGGTGGACCCCGGCCGACAAGACCGCCTGGACCCTGCTCGGCACGCGCATGGCCACGCAGTACAGCGCCTACGATTTCCCGGGCGTGAAGGGTGCCAAGGTCAACGGCACGCTCACCGCAGACAACAATCTGGCCGACCTGGCCGGGCTGGAGCTGGCCTGGGATGCCTACCGCGCCGTCGAAGCCAACGCCAAGCCGGCTGACCAGCAGGGCTTCTTCACTGCCTGGGCCGCCCTGTGGCCGCAGCAGCTGTCGCCCAACGAAGCAGCGGCACGTGCAAGCATGGACATCGAAGCACCGGGCAAGTGGCGCACCAATGGCCCGCTGGCCAACCTGCCGGCCTTCGGCGCCAGCTTCACCTGCAAGCCGGGCCAGCCGATGCAGCGTACCGATGCCGAACAGATCCGCGTCTGGCGTTGAGTCGGCTGTTTCGGCAGCAAACAGGAAGGGCGCCCGGAGGGGCGCCCTTTTTCGTGGCCGGTGCAGCGTGTGATTGTCAGAAATCGTACGAGGCGGTCAGCCGGGCCGAGCGCGGCGCAGTGAAGTAGGTGCCGACGCCGTAGAGGTTGGAGACGGTGTACGGGCCCTGCTCATACTTGCTCTCGGACTGCAGCGGGCGGCGCTGGTTGAGCACGTTGAACACATCCAGCCCGAATGCGAGCCGCTTCTGCGCGAACGCAGGGCGATACATCACGCCGAGGTCGACGCGCGCGGTCCACGGCTGGCGACCGGCATCGCCAGGACGCGACGGGCTGCCATTGCAGTAGTGGTACGACGATCCGTAACCGACCGGGTCACTCTCGTCGGCGCCGTAGTATCCCAGGCAGGTCCTGGGTGCACCGGACATCATCCGCAGGGTGGCCGAGGCCGTCCATTCGTCGGTGAACTGGTAGGCCCCGTAACCCTTCAACTGGTGGCGACGGTCGTTGGCCAGATAGCCGCCGGCGTATTCCATCAGGTACGACGAATCCCAATCCTGGGTCTTGGACACATCGTTCTGGCCCAGGTCCGACTTCACCTGGCCCTCGGTGTTGCCGAAGTTGCGCGACCAGGTGTAGTCCACGCGGCCGTACCAGTTGTTGCGCATCGGGTGCTCGATGAACAGGTCCACCGCCACGTAGTCACGCTTGGCCTTCTGCCCACCCAGCCCCCAATCCTCGCCACTCATGCTCACCGGGAGATAGCCCGAGCCGTCGCGCTTCTTCAACAGGAAGGTGTTGCGCTTGCCTGGGTTGAAGATCACGCAGCCGGGGATATCCAGTGTGCTGGAATCCACCCCCATCGCGTTCAGCTTTTCACCGATGCGGCCGGCATCGCAGGTGTCGTCGATCGCGGTCTGCAGGCGGCGGTAGGTCGCCTTGGCGCCGCTGTTCCAGGAATCGCCGAGGGTCTTTTCGAAGCCCAAGATAAGCTCATCCTGGTATTGCGACTTCAGGTCCGCCGGCGCCACGCTGCGCGGGTCAGGCGTCTGCCCGTACTCGTTGTTGGAAGAGACCGGACCCGGTCCCAGCGCGGTCAGGCCAGTCGGGTTGCCGTTGGCATCGATGCCGCTGTAGGTGAAGTATTCGCGGGTATACGTCGACGCCGATGCACCGCGGATGGCCACGCTGTTGGGCAGCGCCAGGTAGTAGCGCCCCAGGTTGGCGAATACCTTCAACGAGGAATCGCCGAACACATCCCACGCCGCGCCCAGCCGCGGGGCCCATTGGTCACCACTTTCCACATAGGCCACACCGGCGCTGTTGTAGTTGGTGAACTTGTCGTTGCGCAGGCCCAGGGTCAGCAGCCAGTCCGGGGTCACCTGCCAGCGGTCTTCCAGGTAGTACGCTTTCTGCTGCAGCGACATGCTGGTGGTGGTGGAGAAGATGTACTTCTGCACGAAGTAGCCGTCGCCGCCGGGCGGGGTGATACCGAAGCCCGGCGACGGCGAGGAGCCCGGGGCAACGCGCGAATAGATCCACGCATGGCCGGGACCGGTCATCGCCTGGCCCTCGTTGTTGGCCTGGAAGGTCATGTTGTCGATGCCGGCGGTGAGCTCATGGTCGCCGATGCGGTACTGCAGGTCCACGCGCAGCCCGCGCGTGTTGCTGCCCGCATTGGAAGCCTTGTCATTCATGGCGGGCTGGTCGTTGCGGATCGGCGTGCCACCGGTGATGGAAGGATCCTGGTTGTTGGCGCCGCTGATGAACGGATTGGACGAATCGAGCGGATTCGCGTCCAGGTTGCGCTGCCTGCTGCGCCCCCACAGCGCGCTCAGCGTCAGGTCCTCGCTGAGGTAGCTGGTGAACTTGAAGATATCGAAGTTGTCTTTGAGCTTGGTGGTGTTGGCGAACGTGCCGGTGCGCTCGCCTTCCTGCCGTGTGGGGTAATCGTAGGCACGGTAGTAGGCGTCGTAGCGATCCGTATTCTGGATGCGGGTGTACTCCAGCGTATTGCTGTCGTTGATGTTCCAGTCGATCTTGCCGTAGAACTTCGGCGCATCCAGAGTGTAATGCCGCCTGCCCTGCTGGGCCGACTCGATGCTGTTGGTCAGAACACCGCGGGACCGGTCGTACTCGCCGGCCAGGTGGAAGAACAGCCGGTCTTCGATCAGCGGGCCGCTGACATAGCCGCTGTAGGTGGTCCGGTCGGCCCTGTCGCCGCGTCGCGAACGGTACAGCGAACCGGGAAGGGTGGGATCCTGCAGTTCATAGCCGGGCGGCAGCGAAGCACCGGGGTAGCGGATATCGCGCGGCGATTCGGCCAGCGAACCCGGCTGCCAGGTAGCCTGGACACCGTAATGCCACTGGTTGGTCCCGCGCTTGCCGAGCTGGTTGATCACCCCGCCGGTGGAGCGTCCGTAACTGGCCCCGTAGCCGCCGGTGAAGGTTTCCTGCTGGTCGATCGAGCCGTAGGGCAGGCTGACCCCGCCGATGTTGTTGAGCGGATTGGTGGCATTGAAGCCGTTGAGGTAGTACGCGTTCTCAGTGACGCTGGCGCCGCCGAAGGACAGCGAAGAACGCGAACCGTTGACGAACGCGCCACTGCCGGCGACCACGCCCGGCGCCAGCAGCGCGATCGCTTCGGCACTGCGGCCCAGCGGCAGCACATCCAGCTGTTCGGAGGTGATCACCGAGCGCGAGACGGTGTTGGTGACATCGATCTTCGGCAGCTGGGCCGCCGTCACGGTCACGGTTTCCAGCGTGGTGGCCGCCGCTTCTGCGAAGGAGACATCGGTGCCCGCACCGACCTTCAGCTGCACGTTGTCGCGCTGCTGCACCACTTTTCCATCGCGCTGCAGGGTCACGGTGTACTTGCCGACCGGCAGCGCACCGAGGGTGTAGCGGCCGTTGGCGTTCACCTCCACGGTGCGCTTCAGGCCGCTGTCGCTCTCCACGATGATCGAAGCGCCCGCAGCGCCCGGTGCGCTGCCGTACAGCGAGCCGGTGGTGCTCTGTGCGGAGGCCGCGCCGATGATCGACATCAGGGCCACGACGATGCTGGTCCGCTTCAATGTTGCGGCCCGCTTGATGCTGCTCATGCAAACTCCTTGTCCAAGGGGAAGCAGGCCGCGGTCCACCGCAGATCTGCAACGCAAGTTGAACAAGCAGCTGAACCGCAGGCCTATGACGAAAACGACATGAGGGCATTTCGGGGTCGATGACGGCGCTCGGTTACGCAATCAGCTTGCCCCGGTCACACAGGCGCGACAGCCGGAAGCGGGGTCCCGGCCACTCGCGACATCCGCATTTCACTCATGGTTCGCGTCCAGCGTTCCTCGATAGGCCACGATCCGCCCCACCAGCGGCGCGGCGATCTCCACGTCGAACGCAAAGCGACCGTCCACGTCCGCTTCGAAACTGTTGCCACCGGGCAACAGCCATCGCGGCAACGGCACGCCCCACACCGACCAGCGCCGCGGCAGCAACTGCAGCCGGCCGCCGTCCACCACCAGCGCCAGGGCGACGTCGATCACTCCGAAGCGTTCGACCAGCAGGGCTTCGTTGCGGCCCACGCCCGCGGTCTGCAGCGAAGAGAAGGTCCTGCCGGCGAAGCGGCGTGTCCAGCGCTCGCCACCGGCCTCCTCGGTGAACTCCACGATCACCGGCACCTGCTCGCCCGCCGGGGGAAAGCCGAACACCGCTGCCAACAACCGCGACAGCATCCCGCTGCCCCGTTCCACGCGCGCAGAGCCGTGCCAGCGTTTCGGTGCCGAAGGCGCATGCAGGGCCTGCACGCTCGCCGGCAAACTGGCATACGCGCTGCCCAGCACGCGCTGGTAAAGGCTGGCGCCGGATACCTCATGGCGGAAACCGACGTGGATGCTGCGGCCTTCGAACAGCCGCTCATAGTCCGCCAGTTCCAGCGCATGCGTGGCCGCGCGCGCACCCGCCGCAGGGCGCTCCCCCTGCAGCAGCTTGCGGATGATTGCCTCGATGGCCATCGACGGGATGTACGGACCATCATCGCCCTCGGCCAACAGGTGCCAGCTCTGCACGATGGACACGCCCGCGCGCAGCCCCGTGGCGCGTACGATCATGCCGCCGCGGTGCTCGCCGGACTTCATCCGGTTCAGCACCCGATGGAACAGCGGGGACAGCGGCTGCAGCGAAGGCAGGCGCAGGCGATGACGCGCGGCGGCCAGCAGGTTGAGCATCCGGTGCAGCACTTCCGGCACCGGTCCGGCACCGATCCAGATATCGGTCATGGCCGGATGCTCCGGCGGCAGCACCTGCAGGTCCGGTACGTCCACCAGCGAATAACGCAGGTTGCGCAGCGGCACCCTGCCCGGCACCGCCACGGTGAAGCGCCGGCTCTCGGCCAGGCCGATGCCGTGTGCATCGCGGCCCTCGCGACGCAGCTTCACCGGCGCGCCGGCATAGCCCACCACCGCGCGCATGACGTTCAGACCGATGCCGGCGTAGGGCGAGGGCGCAATGCCGGCTTCCACGCGGGTGATGTCCATGTGCCGCGCCATCTGCCGCAGCACCGCGGCCGTCAGCACCGGGAAGCTGCTGACGCCGGACAGCACGAACACCCCGGCCGCTTTGGCCTGTGTGTCATAGCGCCCGACGCCGGCAACGAAATCGGCCGCGTCGGCGAAGTCCAGGTAGTCGATGCCCGACGCGATGCAGGCGGCGATGGCCGCGTAGCGCTGGGCCCCGTAGGCCTGGAACGGCCCGGAGGCATCCACTACCAGGTGCGGCTGCTCCTGCTGCAGGGCAGGCGCCAGCGCGCGCCGATCCAGCTGCAGCGGCCGCACCCGGGCCGGGCCCGCAAACACCTTGCAGAACGCCGTTGCCGCGGCCAGGGTGCGCCCGCCGATCAGCAGTTCCACTGCGGGAAGGTCGGCCAGCAGCTGTGCCAGCCGCCCGCCGAACACACCGTAACCCCCGAGGATGAGAATCTTCACTGCGTTGCGTCCGTGTCCGCGCTGCCGACAGGGTAGCGTGGCAGCGGCTCGGTAGAGCACGATCCGGGATTAACAGCGGCCGTGCTATCGCTGCACGCTCGTCCCTGCGGGAGCACCACCATGGTCCACAAGAACACGGTCTGCATCTGGTACGACAACGGCGCGCTGGATGCGGCCACCTTCTACGCTCAGACCTTCCCGGACAGCAGGGTGATCGCCGTCCACCATGCGCCCGGCGACTTTCCATCAGGCAGCCAGGGCGACGTGCTGACGGTGGAGTTCACCGTCTGCGGGCTGCCATGCGTCGGCCTCAATGGTGGCCCCGCCTTCCGCCAGACCGAAGCGTTTTCGCTGCAGGTTGCCACCGAAGACCAGGCCGAGACCGACCGGCTGTGGAATGCCATCGTCGGCAACGGGGGCCAGCAAAGCGCCTGCGGCTGGTGCAAGGATCGCTGGGGCGTGTCCTGGCAGATCACCCCACGCATCCTGCTGGAGTCCGTCACCAGTAAAGACAAGGCGCTGGCCAAGCGCGCCTTCGACGCCATGATGACCATGCACAAGATCGACATCGCCACCATCGAGGCCGCCATCCGGTGAGCGCACGTGACGGCCAGCGGCCGCCACTCCCCTGGCCTGTCTTACTTGATCGAGCGCAGGTGGTTCGGGCGCTTCGGCGGGCCCGGTGGGCGCGGCTTGAACGGCGGCTGGCCGCGCCAATAGCGGATCAGCAACCAGCCGAACAACATGCCACCCAGGTGCGCGAAGTGGGCCACGCCCGGCTGCCAGCCGGTGGCGCCCAGCACCAGTTCGCCTACGCCGAACAGGATCACGAAGGTGCGCGCCTTCATCGGAATCGGCGGGAACAGCAGCATCACCCGCTGGTTCGGGAACAGCATGCCGTAGGCCAGCAACAGGCCGAACACGCCGCCGGAAGCCCCCAGCACCGTCGCCGGATTTTCCATCAGGCTGCCCACCAGCAGCTGGCACAGGCCCGCGCCGGCCACGCAGACCAGGTAGAAGGTCAGGAAGCGCTTCTCGCCCCAGGTCTGTTCCAGCGGTGCGCCGAACATGAAAACGGCGAGCATGTTGAAGAACAGGTGGCCGAAGCTGCCGTGCAGGAAACCGTAGGTCAGCAGCTGCCACGGCTGGAAATTGCCGCCGGGCGAAAACGCATCGAAGCTGCCCTGCAGCGGTTGCAGCATGAACGGTGCGAAGGTCGCATCGCCCAGCAGGAACGGCTGCTGCAGCAGGAACAGGATCGCGTTGGCGATCAGCAACGCCTTGGTAACGGTGGGCAGTCGCGGAAGCATGGAGGCATCCTCTGGAACGGCCTCCATCATAACGGCAGCGCCCGTGGATGGCGTTGTCTTCAGCCGCTCATGCGTTCAGCCCGCTGACACGCTCAGCGCGGCCCCCAGATCTCCGCGTCCAGCGCCTGCGCCGGATCCAGCGCAGGCATCCGCACGCGCCCTCGTTCCACCACCACGCCTTCGGCACGCAGGCGCTGGCTCTGCTCGCGCCAGCCGCGCGAACCTTCCGGCATGGCGATGCGGCCGTCCGCGCGCAGCACGCGGTGCCACGGCAACTGCGGATCATCGTTCATGCCCAGCACGCGCGCGGTCAGCCGCGCCCTGCCCGGCAACCCGGCGCGCGCGGCAACCTGCCCGTATCCCATCACCTGCCCGGCCGGAATGGCGCGGATCACCGCCAGGATGCGCTCGCGCGCCTGCTCCGGGGTCAGCGCCGCAGGCGGGTCACCAGCAGCACCCCGCACAGCACCAGCACGGTGCCGGCGATCTGCGCCGGGCCCATCGGTTCGTCGAGCAGCCATAGACTCATCACGATCGTGGAAACCGGCCCGAGCATACCGACCTGCGCGGCCAGCGACGAGCCGATGCGCTTGACCGCCAGCATGATCGCCATCACCGGCAGCACCGTGCAGACCGTTGCGTTGACCAGCGACAGCCACTGCACCGCTGCCGGTGCCTGCCACAGCAGCGGCCATGGATGGGTCAGGCCGAAATGCAGCAGCACCAGCACGCAGGCCACGCAGCTGGCCTGCGCGGTCAGCCGCACCGCGCCGATGCGCGCCACCACCTGCCCGCTGCCGAACAGATACAGCGCGTAGCTGATCGCACTGCCGAGCACCAGCAGGCTGCCAAGCACGATCTGCCCGCCTTCGCGCTGCAGGTCGTGGCCGAACGCCACCAGTACGCCGGCGTAGCTGAGCGCCAGCGCGGCCAGTTGCCAACGGCCCGGGCGTTGCCGCGCCAGCAGTACGTTGATCAGCAGCACCAGGGTCGGGTTGAGGTACAGGATCAGTCGCTCCAGCGTCACGCTGATGTACTGCAGCCCCTGGAAATCCAGCCAGCTGGACAGGTAATAGCCGGTGAAACCCAGCCACAGGATGCGTGCGCGGTCAGCCCAGCCCAGCGATGCGGCACGGCGTGAGGACCACCAGGCCAGCAGCAGGAACAGCGGAAACGCCATCGCCATGCGCAGCGCCAGCAGCGTGGTCGGATCCACGCCATGGCGCAGGCCCAGCTTCACGATGACGGCCTTGCCGGACGCTGCCACCGCGCCGATCGCAGCCAGCCCGATGCCTCCCAGCGCGATGCGGGTGGACGAGGTGGCGATAGGCGAAGGGGCGCTCATGCAGCGCGCGATTATCGCATGCGCGCCGCCCTGCTCGTCCTGCTGCATGCCGACCGAGGTCGGCACTACGCGCTCAGCCGCGCATCAGCACGATCTCTTCCGAGGAGGTGGGATGGATCGCCACGGTGTCGTCGAACTGCGCCTTGGTCGCGCCCATCTTCACCGCCACCGCGAAGCCCTGCAGGATCTCGTCGGCCGCCTCGCCCAGCAGGTGTACGCCGACCACGCGCTCCTCGGCGCCCACGCAGACCAGCTTGAACATGCTGCGCTGGGTGCCGTCGGCCAACGCCTGCAGCATCGGCCGGAAATTGCTGTGGTAGGTGCGCACCTCGGCGTAACGGGCGCGCGCCTCCTCTTCTCCCAGGCCGACCATGCCCAACGGGGGATGCGAGAACACCACGCTGGGGACGTTTTCATAGTCCATCTTCGCGTCCGGCTTGCCGCCGAACAGCCGGTCCATCAGATGCCGCGCAGCGGCGATCGCCACCGGCGTCAGGCCCACCTTGCCGCCGATGTCCCCCACCGCGTGGATGCTTGGCACGGACGTGTCCTGCCACTCATCGACGATCACCTCGCCGCGGTCACCCACCGCCACACCGACCTGCTCCAGGCCGATATCGGTGGAGTTGCCACGCCGGCCGATGGCGAAGAACACCGTGTCGAATACGCTGTCCAGCGGACCATCGTGGCCCAGCACGCGCACATGCTGGCCGTCATCGTCGCGCTGCAGTTCACGCAGGCGGTAGTTGAACTGGATGCGCACCCCCTGGTGGCACAGGTTGTCGGCCAGCTGCGCCGCCAGTTCGCCATCGAAGCGGTCCAGCAGCCGGCCACCGCGCACCAGCAGGGTCACCCGGCTACCCAGCGCCTGCAGCAATCCGGCCAGCTCCACCGCGATGTAGCCACCGCCGACGATGGCGACCTGCGCCGGTGCGTCGCACAGATTGAAGAAATCATCCGAGACCAGGCCCAGTTCCGCGCCGGGGATGTCCGGACGCTGCGGGTGCGCGCCGGTAGCCAGCAGGATGTGCTCGCCGCTGAGGCGTACCCCGTCGCTGCACTCCACGGTATGCGCATCCACCAGCCGCCCACGACGTGGCACGCGCACTACGCCGGTCTCGTCCAGGCGCTTGCGATAACTGACGTGGATGTTCTCGATATAGGCCTGCCGATGCACCACGAGTTCCTTCCAGGACAGCGCCGGACGCAGCGGGACGTCGAAGCCCATTGCACGTGCCAGTCCAATGCGTCCGGCCAGATCGGCCGCCAGCCACATCGCCTTCTTCGGCACGCAGCCGACGTTGACACAGGTGCCGCCCAGCTCGCCGGGCTCCAGCATCGCCACCTTTTTGCCGTGCTGTGCCGCGCGGAAGGCAGCGGCCAGGCCTCCCGATCCGCCCCCCAGGACGATCAGATCGTAGTCATGCGCAGTGCTTGTCATCGGGCTCGCTCGCTTCGTTGCATCAACAGGGGGTGCCAGTGCAAAGCATGCCACGAGCGGCCGCGTGCCAGACGTGACGGTGCCCGATCAGCGCGCCTGCGGCGTGCGCCGCAGCGGCGGCCACTGCAGGTAGGTCATCGCCCGCCACAGCCACTCCATCGGGCCATGGCCGAAGCGTGCCAGCCACAGGTGGCTGATGCCCACCTGCAGCGCGAACAACGCCACGGCGAATATCAGCTGCCACGCCCGCGGCAGCTGTTCGAAGAAGCCCAGGCCATAGCCGAAGAACAGCCAGGTACACAGCAGCGACTGCAGCAGGTAGTGGGTCAGCGCCATCCGCCCCGGGGCGGCCAGCCAGCCCAGCGCGTGCCGCGCGTGCACGATCCAGCCCAGATAGCCGAGCGCCATCAGCAGGCTGGCCACCGCCGCCAGCGCGTAGGACAGCCCGGTCTGTACGGTGAACTCGCCGGGCGCCAGGTAGGGGTGCCACGCGGCACTGGCCAGCATCAGCGCCACGCCCACGGGCATGGCGATCCAGCGCAGGCGCGCGTACAGAGGCGCAAAGCGCGTGGGGTCGGCCAGTGCACCGCTGCGCGCGAACCAGGCTCCGATCAGGAACATGCCGAAGATCTCCGGCCCGGTGATCAGGATGCCGCCGATCATGTGGCGCAGGTCGGCCAAGCGCTGCACATTGGCCTGCGCCCAGCTTCCCTGGCCATAGGCGAGGCGCTGCGCTTCGATGACCTCCTGCGCCGCGCGCATGCTGCCGGCGCTGTCCAGCGGGCTGCCACCGCGCGCTGCCGCCCACACCAGCAGCGCGAACAGCAGGCTGAGCCCCACGGCGAAGGCATACACCAGCGCGCCCATCGCCGGCAGCATCGACAACGGCCAGCGCCGCGTGCCCAGCAGCAGGAAGGACAGCAGCGCATACACCAGCAGGATGTCGCCGGACCACACCAGCAGCGCGTGGCAGGCGCCGATCAGCAGCAGGGCGACGCTGCGACGCAGGTAGATCGGCGTGAAGTCCCGCCCGGCGCCCTGTGCACGCTGGGCCATCACCGCGAATCCGGCGCCGAACAACAGCGAGAACAACAGGAAGAACTTGCCCTGCACGAACACATACACCAGCGCGTCGGCGAGGTAATCGATGCCGTGCCAGTGCGGATCCACCCCGGTGAAGGACAGGTCCAGTGGACCGGTGAACGCTTCGATGTTCATCAACAGGATGCCGAACAGGGCGGCGCCACGCAGGATGTCCATCACGGTGATGCGGTCGGTGGTGCTCAGCGGCTGCAGGGCAGGAATCGCGTTGGTCACGGGGGATCCGGGGGTGCGGGGCGCCATTATGCGGTGACGGTGGGTCGAACGGGTGTGCCCCCCTCACGGGTGGCTTCGTACAGTTGGCTACGTGCTTGGGGCCGGGCGATGGGGCTGGTCGGGGGACGGCAAGAG